>DASTHC010000166.1:0-11972 GCA_035718485.1 Gaiellaceae bacterium | reverse complement strand
CGCCCCCGCCGCGCGGGCTGCACGCCGTAGCCAATCGCCGCCTTCGGTGAGGCCGAGTCCGGCCCCCTAGAACGGCCAAAGGGGGAGGAGGGCCGATGGCACGCATGAGGCGGCATTGCCAATGGGAGGGGCGGAAGGTCGCCCCTCCCACGGGCGTCGGTTACTCCGGCGCTGGAACGAGCCCGAAGCGCGAGAGGAACTCCTGTGCCGACACAGTGTCCAGCCGGTAAGTCTTATCGGTGGCTCGGCACATTGCGTCGCCAGTGACGGTGAGCGAAACGAGCAGATTGCTGGTCATCCCTCCAAGGAAATGCGGTCCGCCCGAGTCGCCGTAGCAGGTCCCGCCGCTGCCCGTCGATGGGTTCATGTTCAGGGTCAGCCAGGTCGGCTGCAGCGAGAGCAGAGTCTGCTGCGCGACAAGACGATTCGTCTCATCGATGAACCCATGTGGCCCGCCCTTCTTCGAGGTTCGCACCAGCCCGTAGCCAACAGTCGTGAAACCCAGCTGGCGGAGCTGCTGCTCGCTGAAGGTGTCCAGCAGACCCAACGTCGGGAGCATCGCTGGCGTAGCCGACTGCGCGCTCGCAAGTGTCACGATCGCGATGTCGTGCGCATCCGCTCCGCCACCCGGTTGTCCGAACCCCTCGTGAATGGTGAAGCTCGACACGGCCACCAGCCCGCTCGGCGCGGCAGCTCCTTCGTCGTACGTGGGGCTGAACGTCACCCAGAACTGCGTCCCCTCCGGCCAGCCGGTGAGGCAGTGCGCGGCCGTCAGAAACAGCGTCGAGCTGACGAGCGTGCCGGTGCAAAACTGATCCGGCCCGGGGCTGTCGGGGTTCCAGTCAGCAACGAGCGCGCCGACGTTCGGGTGCCGAGTCCCATCGGGTTCGCCAAATGTGATCGCGTTCGCAGTCGCCGCGACGACAGCGGCCGTCGCGCAGGCGAGCACGAACATCTTCAAGCCCAGCCTTTTGCTCATGACCCTCCTTTCCTCACTACCGGCGCTCCACCCTGAGGCGCGCCGCAGGCCGCGAGTGTACTCGCCGACATACCATTGCCTCGGCCTCTGCTTGCATTCACTCGGTAGCGCTCAGGACCCGAGCGGTTTAACGCGTTTGCGGGGGTGCCTCCGTCCCTCCGATGCTGCTCCGGTCGGTGCACCGACTCCGAGGCGCGAGGCGGTTCGGGAATAGCCGCCAAGCGTCTCTTGCGGCCTGCGGCGACCAGCGCCTCGAGCTGTTCTGTGTCCATCTGCTGCAGCTCTTCGAGTGAGCTCGGTTCACGATGCTCGACGCGTTCAGTGGGCATCCCGAGCGCCTGGTTGATCCAGGGGATCAAGGCCTGCGCACTCTTCAAGTCTCCGTCGGCCGCCGAGTCACACAGCAGGCGTACTGCCTGGTGGACCTGCTCCGCCTTCTCCTGCAACGCGGTCGCGACGACGGCGCGTGTGCCCACCGCGCTCAGGAACCGCGCGGGTCATCAGTGAGGACCCGCGCAGCTCAGCGCGCTACCGGGGGTGCCCCTACAACGCCGTAGGAGACGGAACGCCCAATAGGAAGCCGCATCCGCACGTTCCGTCTTCGAGGCCAGGACGCTTGCAAGGGTTGCCCTGCGCGTTGCCCTCTCGACGATCGAGGCCGAAGAGTGGACTACCAGACGTCCGCATGGGATGCACGTACGCAGGACTTTTGCAGGTACCGGGGGCGGGACTCGAACCCGCACGTCCCGTCAGGGACACCCGATTTTAAGTCGGGCGCGTATGACCAGTTTCGCCACCCCGGCGGGGGAAGGGTAGCCCGCTGTTACGCGTTACGTGCCGGGCTGGAGGCTTTCGGGCGGGATCCGCTCCGGGCCCTTGTAGCGGTATGCGTCGCGGAACGCGCGGAAGGCGTTCTCGTCGAAGTTGGTGCACTCGGCGAGGATTCCCTGCGACTTGTTGCTCGCCGGATCGGCCGAGTACCAGGCCGTGACCGCGATCTTGTCCTGAAGCCGCGGCAGCGGCGCGAGCAGCATCGCGCCCGGGTCCTCGCGGTAGAACGAGCGCAGCTTCGAGATCTCGTCCTGCGACACCTGCGAGCCGTAGAAGATGACGATGCCGCCGTGCTCGAGGTTGTGGACGGACTGCGCGAGACGGACGGGCTGGTCGTACTCGCCCCAGATCACCCACTGGCCGTAATGCGGGCCGCTCGTCGGAGGGAACGAGTTCCACTCCTTCGGCGTCGCGTTCGGGTTCGAGATGTGGACGCCGGCCGGCAGGCCCGGGTACGTCTTGTAGGTGCAGCCGGCGGCCTGCATCGCCTGCGCGACGTTCTCTGAGGTTGAACTGCCGTTTCGCAGGAGGAGGAACGCAGCGGCCGCGCCCACGACGGCGAGGACGGCGACGGCGCCGACGATCAGCCAGAGGCCGCGCCGGTCGCGCTCGTCCTTCCTCGTCTTGGGCGCCTGCACGCGGCGAGGCGGCGGCGGCGTCTTGACCTTTCCGGGCAAAGCGGCGGCGATGGTATCAGCCGCCTCCTTAAGGCCAGGTGAGGCATTCGAGGCTCCGTCCGATGCCGCCTCTAGCGTTCGTCGGCCCATGACCCTTGCTTGGTTCGCACTCGGATTGCTCGTCGGCTGCACCGCGGCATGGCTCGTGCTTCGGGCCCACCTGGCGACTGCCAGAACCGCGGCCGAGCTCGAGCGGCGTTCCTCCGACGACAAGCTGGCGACCGCCGAGCGCGCCCGGCTGGAGGCGGAAGAGCGGTTCCGCGCGATCTCCGCCGAGGCGCTCCGCGAGAACAACAGCGCATTCCTCCAGCTCGCCGAATCGAAGCTCCAGGGCTATGTCGCACCGCTGAAGGAATCGCTGGAGAAGGTCGACGGCCATGTCCGCACGCTCGAGCAGGCGCGCCAGCATGCCTTCGGCGCGCTCAAGCAGGAGCTCTCCGCGCTCCGCGACGGGCAGGAGCGTCTCCGCGGCGAGACCGGCAACCTCGTGGCCGCGCTGCGAACACCGCACGTGCGCGGGCGGTGGGGCGAGATGCAGCTGAAGCGAGTGGTCGAGGTCGCTGGACTGCTCGAGCACTGCGACTTCGTGGCCCAGGCCTCGGTGCGCGACGCCGAGGGAGGACTGCTGCGGCCGGACCTCATCGTCAAGCTTCCGGGCGGCAAGAGCGTCGTCGTCGACGCGAAGGCGCCGCTCGCCGCGTACCTCGACGCGTTCGAGGCACAGGACGACAACGCACGCGCGATCGCCCTCGCCTCGCACGCCCGCCAGGTCCGCGACCACATGACGAAGCTCGCGGCGAAGGCGTACTGGCGTCAGTTCGCGCCGACGCCGGAGTTCGTCGTCATGTTCCTTCCCGACGAGGCGTTCCTCCGCTGCGCGCAGGAGCAGGACAACGCGCTGACCGAGGACGCCTGGCAGGCGGGCGTCATCCTCGCCTCGCCCACGACGTTCTTCACCGTGCTCCGCACCGTTGCCACGACGTGGCGACAGGAGGCCGTCGCGGAGAGTGCACGCGAGGTCCACGAGCTCGGACAGGAGCTGTACGACCGCCTCGGCACCCTCGCGGGGCACGTCCATGGGCTCGGGCAGTCGATCCGGCGCGTCGTCGACCACTTCAACAAGACCGTGGGCGCGCTCGAGACGCGCGTCCTCGTCACGGGACGCCGCTTCCGCGACCACGGCGTCGCCGGCGAGGAGCTGCCGATGATCGACCCCGTCGAGCTGCAGCCGCGCGCGCTGAACGCGCCCGAGCTGACTGACGAGACCGACGGGTCGCAGCAGCGCACGCTGGACGCCGCCTAGACCGCTTTCGTACGATGCGCGCGATGTCCCTGCGCGCGCTCTTCCGGCGCTCGCGCCCGAAGCGGCCGGAGCCGATCGACGAGCAGACCTCGCTCAGCGAGGCCGACGTGAGGAAGCTGCAGCGCGTGCAGCGTGCGGGACCGAAGTCCGTCCGAGTCCTGCGGCGTCGCTAGAACCGGAGCAGGGCCGCGAGGCCCTCGACCGGTCCGAGGTCGACGTGGTGCCTGACAGCGAGCAGCGACCCGCCGTGGAGCAGCGTCTGGTGGACCGCGAGGTCGAAGCCGGAGTCGCGCGCCTCGAGCGGCGTCCCGTCGAGCGCACACTCGCCTCCCTCGAGCGACGCGCGGCCGCACTTCGGGCACTCGTGCGCGGGCTTGTTCGCTTCCTCCTCGTAGAGCAAGAGCTCGACGCGTGCGTCGGAGGCCGCCTCGAGCGTCTCGGCCCAGCCCGACGACGCGCGTGTGCCCTTGGCGGCGCGCTCGCGCCAGCGCTCGATCGCTGCGCGCTCGTCCGCGACCGCCGCCTCCTCGAGCAGCGGCTGGACGACGGCGAGCAGCCCGTTCGCGTCGACGTGCGCCTCCGCCTCTGTCGTCCCTACGACCGCGTTCTTCACCTCGTGCGGCAGCGTCTCGATGAACTCGGACCGCGTCTCGTCCGATCCGACGACGACGACCTTCGGGCCCTCCAGGTTGCGAACGACTTGGTCGAGCTCCGACGCGACATCGCGCAGGTGCTCGGCGACGAGGTTCTCGATGTGCCGCTGGTAGCGCGCCTGCGACCAGCCGCCCTGATCGTGACGTCCCGGCTGCTCCTCGGTCCGGTCGACGACCTCCTGGAGGCGGCCGCCCACGAGCCGGAAGAGCTGCCCGCGCTCGCGCCCGACGAACGCGACGAGCGCGCCGTCGCCGCGCCCGACGTGCGGCGCGAGCGGGCCGATGTTGAACCCGCGGCCGAGATCGACGACGTCGGGCACCGGGTCGGGCAGCGACAGCGTCGACCAGTAGTCGCCGGAGACGAAGACGGCGACGCCGCGTGCTCCGTCCCGCTCGAACTCGTTGTCGTAGAACTCGCGGATCCGGCCGAGGTCGCGCTCGAGGCCCTCCCGCTCCTGGTGGGTCAGCCGCTCGCGCTTCGCCTCGATCCGCTTGCCGGCGTCGGAGAGGAGGGAGCTGACCCGCGTGTCGGCCACCGTGGGCGTCGGCGTGACCGCCGGATCGAGGTCGACGTAGAGGCTGATCGCGCACTCGCTCGGAGAGCGGAACCGCGCGAGCTCGCGGAGTCGTTTCAGCGTGAGCGTCTCGGCCATTGCCTTCCGGGCACCCCCTCCGGCGGCGATTCTATGCTGGGTTCCATGAGGCTGCCCGAAGGGAACACCCGCGGAACAACCATCCGGCCCCTAGCGTTGAATAGAGCACATGGAAATTCGTGATGTCATCGTGATCGGCGGCGGCCCCGCCGGCTATACAGCGGCGCTCTACGCCGCCCGCGCCAACCTGAACCCGCTCGTGATCGAGGGGTTCCAGTGGGGCGGCCAGCTGATGATCACCAGCGACGTCGAGAACTATCCCGGGTACCCGGAGGGCATCCTGGGCCCGCAGATGATGGCCGACTTCCGCCGGCAGGCCGAGCGGTTCGGGACGGAGTTCGTCACCGACGACGTGACGAAGGTCGACTTCTCGGAGCGGCCGTTCCGCGTGTGGGTCGGGAACGACGAGTACCGGGCACGCACCGTGATCGTCTCGACCGGGGCGAGCGCGCGGCAGCTCGGTCTCCCGTCCGAGGTCGCGCTCCAGGGCCGCGGCGTCACCTACTGCGCGACCTGCGACGGCGCCTTCTACCGCGACAAGGAGGTCGTGGTGGTCGGCGGCGGCGACTCGGCGATGGAGGAGGCGCTCTTCCTCACGCGCTTCGCCTCGAAGGTGACGATCGTGCATCGCCGGAACGAGTTCCGCGCGTCGCAGATCATGACCAACCGCGCCCGCGCCAGCGACAAGATCGAGTTCCTGACGCCCTACGTCGTCGAGGACGTCCTCGGCGTCGAGGACGGCAAGCTCACGGCGATCCGGCTCCGGAACGTCGAGACCGACGAGGTCATCGACTACCCGGCCGACGGCCTCTTCGTGGCGATCGGCCATGACCCGACCACGGAGCTCTTCCTCGACGAGCTCGACCACGACGCGGCCGGCTACCTGATCACGAAGCCGCGCTCGACCGAGACGAACGTCCCGGGCGTCTTCGCCGTCGGCGACGTGCAGGACCACACCTACCGGCAGGCGATCACCGCCGCCGGCTCGGGTTGCATGGGCGCGCTCGACGCCGAGCGCTTCCTCGCCGCGGAAGAGGGTCACCTCCACGACGCGCTCGCCGTTCCGCGCGTCGAGACTGCGGACGTCTAGCCGCCTCCGCGGTGGCACGCGACAACTGGATCGACCTCCTCGATCCGTCCGAGGACGAGCTGCTGGAGCGCGCGCCGGCCGACCTGCACCCGCGCGCGATCACGGAGCTCACGGCACTCCCGACCGACCAGCCGCCCCGGCCGGTGATCGAAGGCCACGGCGACTACGTCTTCGGTCACCTCGTCGCGCCGGTCGTCGTGACGGCCGAGGACCGGATCTACTACCAGGAGCTCGGCTTCGTGCTGACGAACGACCGGATACTCACGGTGCGCAAGACGCCGATCAACGGGCGGCCGTTCGACCCGACGCCGGTCGAGCGCATCTGCGACATGAAAGGTCACGTCGCGCCCGGCATGATCGCGTACCTCCTCGTGGACGAGGTCGCTGAGCGCTACCTCGAGATCCTCGACGACGTCGACGAGGAGGTCCAGGAGGTCGAGGAGAACGTCGGCGTGTGGGATCCGCGACACGCGCAGCGGCGGTTCGCGGAGCTCCGCCGGACAGGCATCGGAATCCGTCGGACCCTCGGCCCCACCCGCGACGCGGTACGGGGGATCGTGGACGGTCGCACGGACCTCGAAGGTCGCCCGCTCTTCCGGCGGGAGCTCTTTCCACGCGACGTCGAGCTCCACTTCGCGCAGGCGCACGACAAGCTCCTCCGCGCGATCGACGGGCTCGACTTCGCCCGCGACGCGGTCGCTGCTGTCCGCGACTACTACCAGGGACAGATAGCGCACGACCAGAACGACGTCGTGAAGAAGCTCGCCGTGATCGCCTCCCTCCTGCTCTTCCCGACGTTCATCGTCGGCGTCTATGGTCAGAACTTCGACCACATGCCCGAGCTCCAGTGGGACCTCGGCTACCTCTTCTCCTGGGCGCTGATCGTCGGCACAACGATCGCGCAGCTCGTGTTCTTCCGCTGGCGTCGGTGGATCTAGTGGGCGGAGCTACGATCGACACATGCCCTACTTCATCTGCCCGAACTGCAAGAACCGCTCGATCGACAACGACGGGCGTGAGGGCCTGCTCGACCAGGCCGCGGCGTGCCAGCGGTGCGGGTTCGGGTTCCTGTTCGAGCTGCTCGACGACTACTACCCGGCCCCCGGCGCCGGCTTCGTCGTCTGCGACCGCGAGGCCCGCGTCCTCGCGACCGGCAGGGGCGTCTTCGAGCTGACGGGCTACCAGGAGCCGGAGCTCATCGGCCGCAACGTCGTCGACGCGCTCGGGCTCGAGGGGACCGAGGAGATGCCGAACCCCGTCGCCGTCGCGCTCGAGTGGGGCGTCAGGCGGCTCGGCGAGAAGCTCCAGCTCCGCACGCGCGCGGGCATCGCGAAGACGGTGACCGCCGACTTCTTCCCGGCGTACGACGAGGACGGCGGGCTGCTCGTGGCGCTGGCGCCCCGCTAGACGCGGGACGACGGGCAGAGGTCGTTCAGCACACAGATCTCGCAGCGCGGGTTGCGCGCGAGGCAGACGCGCCGTCCGTGCCAGATCAAGAGGTGCGGGAAGCGGCCCCAGTCGTCGCGCGGGACGAGCTTGATCAGGTCCCGCTCGATCCTCACCGGGTCGTCGTGCTTCGTGAGGCCGAGCCGCTGGGCGAGACGGCGCACGTGCGTGTCGACGACGATCCCCTGCGGCTGCCCGAGCTCCGCGGCGACGACGTTCGCGGTCTTCCGCGCGACCCCGGGCAGCCGCGTCAGCTCGTCGATCGTCCGCGGCACCTCTCCGTCGAACTCCTCGAGCAGCATGTGCATCGTGCCTCGGAGCGCCTTCGTCTTCTGCCGGAAGAAGCCGGTCGCGAAGATGTCGCGCTCGAGCTCCTCCGGCGGCACGGCGAGGTAGTCCTCCGGACGGCGGTACTTCGCGAAGAGCTTTTCGGTGACGCGGTTCACGTTCACGTCCGTCGTCTGCGCCGAGAGCATCACCGAGACGAGCAGCTCGAGCGGGTTGCGGAAGCTGAGCGCGATCGTCGCGTCCTCGTGCTCGCGCGCGAGCCGGTCGATGATCTCGCGGATGCGTTGACGCTTCGGGCCGACGCGCTTCCGCGCCTCCCCGACGAAGCTACGCGCCACGCGCCATCCGCTCGAAGTACTCCGACGCCTCGTCCGGCCCGATCGGCTCGACGAGCGACGACTGCACGAGCTCGTCGAGCTGGGGGAACTCGACCGCACGCGCGGCGCCGATCATCGCGTCGATGTCGTACTCGGTCCGACGGTGCTCCACATCGGGGCCGAGGATCGCCCAGTACGCGCCGGGTCGCACCTCGTACGGCAGGCCGACGCTCCCCGGGTTGACGATCCGGAAGCCGGCGGCGCGTCGGTCGTAGCGGACGTGCACATGACCGTGGACGACGACGTCGGCCTCGACACCCGTCAGGATCTCGCGCAGCCGATCCTCCGGCGTCAGGCGGGTGACGATCTCCTCGTCGCTCCGCGGAGTCGCGTGGCAGAAAAGCACCTTCCCCAGGTCGTCGACGTCCAGCGACACCGTCAGCGGCCAGCCGAGCACGACGACGTGCCCCTCGTCGCCGAGGCGTTCCCTCCGCCACGGCTCGAGCGCGCGGTCCGCGTTCCCGAGCACGACGAGCGCCCGTTCGCCGAGCCCGAGCACGCGTTCGAGCGTCTCTGCCGGCCAGGGACCCGAGATCACGTCGCCGCCGAACACGATCCGGTCGACGTCCTCGCGCTCGACCTCCGCCAGCACGGCGTCGAGGGCGGGCAGGTTGCCGTGGACGTCGTAGAGCGCCGCGACGCGCACTAGACCGCGACGGCCGCGGCCGCCGGCATCGGCTGCAGTGGCAGCCGCGGGCCCGCGCAGACCACGTCGAGGGCGGGGCAGCCCGCGCAGGCGTACTCGCTCGGCGTGGGCCGGAACTCGCCGGCGCGCAGGCGGGCGATCGCGGCCGAGAGCTCTGCCTCGAGCTCGGGCACCTCGCTTCGCGTGAACCTCGTCGCAACCGGGCGATCGGGTTGCTCGAGGAACTGGTAGACGACCTCCACCTCGTCGGCGCCGGCGCGGAAGCACGCGAGCGCGTAGACGAGCCGCTGCAGGCGGTACGAGCGCTCGACGACCTCGTCCGGGTCCTCGTCCTCGAGAACGTTGGTCTTGTAGTCGACGACGAGCGCACGCCCGTCGGCGGCGTGATGCGTATCGAGAAAGCCGTGGAGCAGCACGCCGTCGTGCTCGAACGTGAAGTGCCGCTCCTTCGCGACGCCGTCGAGCCCCGCGACGCGCGCCGCGAGATCCGACGCGCAGTACGCCTCGAGGAGCGAGCGGATGCGCGCGATCTCGTCGTCGGTCGCGGTCGGGTACGCGCGGCGAACGCGCTCCTCCCAACCGTCGGGGAGGCCGGGCGCTGCGAGGTCGACGTGCTCGAGCTCGCCGTGAACGGCGCTCCCGATCGCTGTGCCGGACAGTCCTTCGTGTCCCACGGCCTCGACGTCGAGCGAGCGCATCCCCGCGACCCGCTCGGCGAAGTACCTGTACGAGCACGTCTCGAAGAGCGAGAGGGCCGTGAACGAGAGACGTCGGACGTGATGGACCGCGGGCTCCGCGATCGACGTGAGCTCGGGCAGCGTCGGGGCCGGCGGCGGCAGCGGGGCGACACCGCCCTCCTCGAAGAGCGCGAGCTGGCCCGGCTCCCCCACGGCCTCGTCGACCTCGGTCTCCGGCGCCCACCGGTCGAAGCGCACCTGGATCAGCGCGCTGCCCCGCTCGAGCTCGATCGGCGCGCCGTTCGCGGCCGCGAGCTCCTCGCCGGCGTCGAGCCGCTCGAGCACCCAGCCCATCGGCGTCGAGCGGTCGGCGGTGCTCTCGCGGTCGATCGCGCCGGAGACGATCAGCCGGTCGATCGCGCGCGTCATCGCGACGTAGTAGAGGCGGAGCCGCTCGGTCCGCTCCTCTTCCTCGCGTGCGCGCCGCACGGCCTCGTAGTCGAAGGCGCCGCGGCGCTTCGTCGTGAGCGGATCCGCGACGCGGAAGCCGAACCGCCCGTCCGAAAGCGCGAGGATCTCGTCGGCGTCGGGCGCGCGCCTGTCGCGCCCCGCGTCCGCGACGACGACCACCTTGAACTCGAGCCCCTTCGCGGCGTGGATCGTGAGCAGCCGCACCGCGTCGGCACCCTCCTCCTCCGCGACCGCCTCGAGCTCCTTCGCGCCGACGGCTTCCTGGTCGCGCACGAAGCGGACGAAGCCTTCGATCTCTGGCCCGCGCAGCTCCTCGTACGAGCGCGCGAGCCGCGCGAGCTTCCGCAAGTTCGCGTAGCGCCGCCGTCCGTCCCACTGCGCGAGCACGGCGAGGTCGTAGTCGTGCTCGGACACGATCCGCTCGCACAGTCGCTCGAGCGACAGCCGCGGCACGGACCGCACGAGCCGCTCGTACCGCTGCAGGAACGCGCGGAGCAGGTTCGCGTCGCGCTCCGGCAGGTCGGGAGGCAGACCCTTCTCGATCCCCGAGAACAACGGGCGCTTCGACGCAACGCGCCGGATGAGGACGAGCGCGTCGTTCGAGACGCCGACGAACGGCGATGCCAGTACCGAGACCAGCGCCCGGTCGTCGTACCGGTTCTGGAGCAGCTGGAGGTACTGGAGGAGATCGACGACCTGCTGTTGGCCGAAGTAGCCGCGCCCCGTCGCGCGATAGGTCGGAAGCCCCGCATGCCGCAGCTCCTCCTCGTACGCCTCGGCATCCGTGCCGGCAGCGAAGAGCAGGACGATCTCACCCGGGGTCGCCGCGCCCTCGTCGACGAGCTCGCGCACGCGGCGCGCGATGTGCTTGGCCTCCGCGCGTCGCCAGTGCACGCCGGTGTCCGCGTACGTCTCCTTCTCCGTCACGAGCAGCTCGACGGGGTGGCCGAAGACCGGGTCGGGGAACTCGCCCGAGGCGGCGAGCGGCTGGAAACCCTCGCCGAACTCGTCGTGAAACAGGAAGTTGACGGCGGCGAGCACCTCGGGCCGCGAGCGGTAGTTCCGCACGAGCGCGATCCCGCCGCCCTCGGCCTCGCGCCGCTCGCGGAACACGCGCACGTCCGCGTGCCGGAACCCGTAGATCGACTGGAACTCATCGCCGACGAAGAACACCTCGGGTCGGCCGGGGCCGTCGGCGAGGAGATCGACGAGCTCGCACTGGAGCCGGTTCGTGTCCTGGAACTCGTCGACCATGATCGCCGTGAAGCGAAGGTGCTCGCGCTCGCGGATCCGCTCGTTCCGGACCAGGAGGTCGCGCGCGACGAGCTGGAGGTCCTCGAAGTCGAGCACGCCCTCGCGGCGCTTCGCCTCGGCGTAGGCGGACGCGAAGCCGTCCAGGAGCTCCTGGAGGAGATCGCGGTCGCGCAGCGCGAGCTCGTCGGTCGCGGCCTGCTCGACCGCCTTCCGCGCCTCTTCGTACGTCTGTGCGCGCAGTCCCGACGCCTTGTGCGCGGAGAGGTCGAGCAGGCGGTCCGGGCCCGGGTCGCCCTGCACGAGCTCGAGCAGGCGAGCCGAGTTCTGGCGCTGCAGGTCGGTTGCGTTCGCGTCGTCGGCGAGGCACCGCGCGGCGTCGCGCAGCTGTTCGAGCCGCTCTGCGAGCGGCGCGCGCTCGCCGAGGTCGAGCACGAGCGGGCGACCGGCCGAGCGAAGCGTCTCGTAGACGCCGATCAGCATCCGCCGGAGCCGCTGCGTCCCGTACGTCGCGAGCAGGCGCAGCCGCTCCGGATGCTCACGCGCGCAGAACTCGTCGAGCGCTACGTCGAACGCCTCGCCCGCGAGCACCGCGGACTGCGCCTCGTCGAGCTCGCGGAACCGCGGGTC
>DASTHC010000165.1:0-10699 GCA_035718485.1 Gaiellaceae bacterium | reverse complement strand
GGTTGACGCCCGCGCGTCGCGGCGGATGATCGCCCGGCGACGCTGAGCAGGCTCTCACTCCGGACCGTCGGCGCATGGTGCGCGTTGGTCACGGTCGCGTTCTTCGTCGTCGGGATCGTCTTCATGGCGACGAGCGGCGTGCAGGTACTGATCCCGGAGACGGGGCAGAACGGCCGCGACTGGATCGCGGACGTCGACGACGCCGGCGGCCTGTTCGTCGTCGGCGCATGGCTCGTCGTCTTCGGCGGACTGATCGGCCTGATCGCGTTGATCGGCTTCTACGACGCGCCGCGGAGCGCCGGGCCGATCATGGTGATCGCGCCCGTCGCAGCGGTCGTCGGCCTGACGCTCGTGACGATCTCGCATGCGATCCCGATCGCGATCGCGTACGAGCTCGTCCCTGACTACGTCGACGCGACCGGCGCGACGAAGGAGTCGCTCGGCTCGACGCTGGACGTGCTCGCGATGATCTGCCTCGTGACGAACTACGTCGGCAACGCGTTCAACTGGGGCGTCGTCGTGCCGCTGTACGGGTTCGCGATCCTCTCGACGAACCTGTTGCCGCGCTGGATCGGCTGGCTCGGAGTGTTCGTCGGCGCGCTCGGCGGCTGGGTCGGGCTGCTGAGCCCGCTCTCTGGCGTGATCGAGGGACTGACGACGCCGGCGTTCCTCGGGTTCTTCGTCTGGCTCGCGAGCATGGGCGTCGCGCTGCTCAGGCGGCCCGCCAGCGACGAGCTCGTTCCCGCACCGAGCCCGTAGCCCGCGAAGACAGCGATAGCCTCAGGTCGTGCTTGCCGTCGTCGGAACGGGACTGATCGGTGCGTCTGTCGCGCTCGCAGCGAGACGGGCCGGGCACGACGCCGTTCGCGGCTACGACCCGGATCCGTCGGCGCTCGCTGCGGCGGCGGAGCGCGGCGCGGTCGATCCTGCACGCTCGCTCGAGGACGCCGTCGAGGGCGCCGAGCTCGTCGTCGTCGCGGCGCCGGTCGCCCAGCTGAGCAGCGCCGTGAGCGCAGTGCTCGACGCGTCGACAGGAACCGTGACCGACGTCGGCTCGACGAAGCTCGGCGTCGTCCGCGCCGCGGCCGGCGCGGAGCGCTTCATCGGCGGGCATCCTGTGTGCGGCTCCGAAGCGCGGGGAGCGGAGCACGCACGCGCGGAGCTGTTCGAGGGCGCGACGTGGTTCCTGACACCGGTCGCCGCGACCGACGCGACGCGCTACGGCGATCTCCATGCGTTCGTGTCGTCGCTCGGCGCCGTGCCGGTCGCGGTCGATCCCGACGCGCACGACCGGCTCGTCGCGCTGACGAGCCACCTCCCGCACGCGCTCGCGAACCTGCTCGTGAACCAGGCGGGCGCGACCCGCGTCGAGGGACACGAGCCGCTCGACGCAGCCGGCGGCTCGCTCCGCGACATGACGCGCGTCGCCGGCGCGAACCCGCGGATCTGGATCGACATCTTCCTCGAGAACGCCGCCGCGCTCCGCGACGTGCTCGGGGAGCACCGCCGGCGGATCGAGCAGCTCGAGGCTGCGCTGGAGGCCGGCGACTCCGGCTTCCTCGCGCGCTGGATCGCCGAGGCGTCAGAGAACCGCCGCCGGATGCTCGAGGACGCGTACGAGGATCCCGGCGAGCTCCAGCGCCTTCGCGTCCACGTGCCGGACCGGCCGGGCGTGCTCGCAGGAATCACCCAGGCGCTCGGCGCCGAGCGCATCAACATCGAGGACTTCGAGTTCCGTCACCACTCGCCCGAGCGCGGCGCGGTGCTGACGCTGCTCGTCGCGGGGGCGCCTGCCGCGACGCGCGCCGCCGAGCTGCTCGAGGCGCAGGGCTACGGCGTCGTCGTGTCGCCCGTGGTGGTCGAGTGAAGGTCGCGCCGGCCCGCGCGCTCGAGGGCCACGTCGTCGTTCCCGGCGACAAGTCGGTCTCGCACCGCGCGGTGCTGCTCGGCGCGATCGCGGACGGGCCGGTGCACGTGAAGGGCTTCGGGCGTTCCGGCGACACCGAGTCGGCCGTGAACGCCGTGCGGGCGCTCGGGGTCGAGGTCGAGGAGCCCGACATCGACGAGCTCGTCGTCCACGGCCGGGGGCTGCGCGGACTGCGCGCGCCGGCCGAGCCCGTGGACGCCGGGAACGCGGGAACGCTCATCCGTCTCCTCTCCGGAATCCTCGCCGGACACGACGACCGGTTCGAGCTCACGGGCGACGAGTCGCTCTCGCGCCGCCCGATGGAGCGGGTCGCCGCACCGCTCCGACAGATGGGCGCGCGCTTCGAGACGACCGACGGGCACGCGCCGCTCGAGATCGAAGGCGGGTCGCTGCGGCCGATCCGCTACGAGTTGCCGGTCGCGAGCGCCCAGGTGAAGTCGGCCGTGCTCCTTGCGGGGCTCTACGCGGACGGAAGGACGACTGTCGTCGAGCCTGCGGCGACGCGTGACCACACGGAACTGCTGCTCGCGCATGCGGGCGCGAACGTCGAGCGGCACGGACACGAGGTGAGCGTCACCGGCGTCGAGAAGCTCGAGCTCGAGGAGATCGAGGTTCCCGGCGACTTCTCGTCCGCTGCGCCGCTGATCGTCGCCGCGACGCTCCTTCCCGGCTCCGACCTGTACCTGCACGGCGTCGGCGTCAACCCCACGCGCACCGGGCTGCTCGACGTGCTCGACAGGATGCGCGCGCGCGTCACGCTCTTCAACCGGCGGCGCGTCGGCGGCGAACCGGTCGCCGACATCGAGGTGCGCTCGTCGTCGACGCTCGTCGCGACACGCATCTCGCCTGCGGAGGTGCCGCGAATGATCGACGAGCTGCCGCTCGTCGCCCTGCTCGCCGGGCTCGCGCGTGGCGAGACGGTGATCGAAGGTGTCGCAGAACTGCGCCTAAAGGAGACGGACCGTGTCGAAAGCGTCAAAGATCTGCTCCGACCTCTTGGCATCCGTGTCTCGGCGGGCGAAGATGAACTGAGGGTGGTGGGTGTCCCCACCCGCCCAAAGGGGGGTGGCGTCGCGAGATCCGACGGCGACCACCGGATCGCCATGCTCGGGGCGGTGGCGGGGCTCGTCTCGCGCGAGGGCGTCCAGGTCGAGGGTGCCGAGGCGGCGGCGATAAGCTTCCCCGGCTTCTTCGAGCTCCTCGAATCGGTGAGTAAACGGTGATCGTCGCCATCGACGGCCCGGCGGGAGCGGGCAAGAGCACGGTGGCGAGGCGGCTCGCCGAGCGGCTCGGGTTCCGCTACCTCGACACGGGTGCCATGTACCGCGCGGTGACGTGGCTCGCGCTCGAGCGCGGCACGAGCCTCGACGGCGAAGAGGCGCTGGCGGAGCTCGCGCGCACGCACCCGATCACGTTCGAGGACGAGCAGCGCGTGCTGATCGACGACGTCGACGTCACGAGTGAGATCCGCGAGCCGCGGATCGACAAGGTCGTCTCGTCTGTCGCACGTCACCCGTCCGTCCGCGAGGTGATGCGCGAGCGCCAGCGCGAGCTCGGCGAGCAGGGCGACGTCGTGATCGAGGGACGCGACATCGGGACGGTCGTCGCGCCGCGCGCCGAGGTGAAGGTCTATTTGAACGCCGACGAGGAGGAGCGCGCGCGGCGCCGGATTGCCGAGCGCCCCGGGCTCGCCGCCGACGCGCTCGCGACCGACCTCCGGCTCCGA
The DNA here is from genome assembly GCA_035718485.1 of Gaiellaceae bacterium. Classification (GTDB taxonomy): domain Bacteria; phylum Actinomycetota; class Thermoleophilia; order Gaiellales; family Gaiellaceae; genus JACCTU01. The sequence goes on along the minus strand of DASTHC010000165.1, from coordinate 7,046 downwards.
GACGAGAACGACGCGGCGCAGATGCGGCCTGCGGACGACGCGGAGCGGATCGACACCACGGCGCTTTCGATCGACGACGTGGTGGCGCGAATCGAGGAGCTCGTGCGGCAGAGGCAGCCGGCATGACCGACCGGGTCGAGGTCGCGTGGAAGATCGGCCGCGTCGTGATCGGCGGGCTCGTGCGCGCGTTCGTCCCGCTCCGCGTGTACGGCTCGGAGCGCGTCCCCCGCGAGGGCGGCCTCGTGCTGGCGTTCAACCACTTCTCGTGGATCGACCCGCCTGCCTTCGGCTCGGCCTCGCCGCGGACGATCTACTTCATGGCGAAGATCGAGGCGCACCGCATGCCGGGGCTCGGCCAGCTCATCCGCAGCTTCGGCACCTTCTCCGTGCGGCGCGGCGAGTCCGACCGGGAGGCGGTGCGGATGATGCGCGAGGTCGTTCGCGGCGGGCACGCGCTCGGCCTCTTCGCCGAGGGCACGAGACAGCGGACCGGCGTCCCCGGCCCCGTGCAGCCCGGCGCCGCAATGGTCGCGCTCCAGGAGAACGTCCCAGTCGTGCCGGCGGCGATCTACGGCTCACATGAGTGGAGGGTCGGCAACTGGCATCCGGTGTCGATCGTCTGGGGCGAGCCGATGCGGTTCGAAGGACTCCCGAAGGGGGCAAAGGGCTACCGCGAGGCGTCCGCCGAGATCGAGCGCGAGATCAACCGGCTCTGGCGCTGGCTCGCAGAACTGCATGAAGCGGGCCGTCCCGCCGCGGTCGAGTTGCCCTGATCCGCGATCATCCGCGCGTGAGCGCGGTTGCACACAGGCCCGATCTGATCGGCACGGTCGCGATCGTCGGCTTCCCGAACGTCGGCAAGTCGACGCTCGTGAACCGGCTGAGCGCGACGCGCGCCGCCGTCGTCCACGAGACGCCGGGTGTGACGCGCGACCGGAAGGAGCTCGTCGTCGAGTGGCGCGGGCGCCGCTTCCTCGTGATCGACACGGGCGGGATCGACATCGCGGTGACCGACGAGATGACCCGCTCGATCGCCGACCAGGCGCGCGAGGCCGTCGAGGAGGCCGACCTCGTGCTCTTCGTCGTCGACGCGCGCGTGGGGATCACGCCCGGCGACGAGGAGGTCGCGGAGATCCTGCGCACGGCGCACAAGCCGGTGCTCGTGCTCGCGAACAAGATCGACGACCCGTCGCAGGACCTGAACGCGCTCGAGTTCCACCGGCTCGGCCTCGGAGATCCGTTCCCGCTCTCGGCAATGCACGGCCACGGCACGGGCGACCTCCTAGACGTCGTCGTCGACCGGCTCGAGGACATCGGCGCCGCGCGGCCGGAACTCCCCGACGACGCGATCCGCGTGGCGATCCTCGGACGGCCGAACGTCGGGAAGTCCTCGCTGCTGAACGCGCTGCTCGGACGCGAGCGCGTGATCGTCTCGGAGATCCCGGGGACGACGCGCGACTCGATCGACACGGTGCTCGAGCGCGATGGGCGCACGTTCGTGCTCGTCGACACGGCCGGCCTCCGTCGCAAGCGCCGCCATCGCCAGGGGATCGAGTACTACTCGCAGCTTCGCGCCGTCGAGGCGGCGTCGCGCGCAGACGTCGCGCTCGTCCTCGTCGACGCGAGCGAGGGCGTCGTCGAGCAGGACCTGAGCGTCGCCGACGTTGCGCGCCACGCGAACGACGCGACGCTTGTCGTGCTCTCGAAGTGGGACGAGTCGAGCGTCGACATCGAAGAGGTGCGCGGGCACCTGCGCCGCCGCCTCAGGCAGCGGCCGCCGATCATCGCAGTCTCGTCGAAGACCGGCCGCGGCATCGGGCGCGTGCTCGACGAGGTCGAGAAGCTGTTCGAGAAGCACACGCGCCGCATCCCGACCCCCGAGCTGAACAACTTCCTCCGTGAGCTTCGCGAGACGCGGCAGCCGCCGTCGCGGAACGGGCGCCGGCTGAACCTCCTCTACGGGACCCAGGTCGAGGAGCGCCCGCCGCGCTTCAAGCTCTTCGTGAACGACCCGGGGCTCGTCACGCGGGACTACGGGTACTGGGTCGAGAACTCGCTGCGCGAGCGGTTCGACCTCACAGGTGTGCCGGTCGTGATCGACTTCGTGCGCAAGTGAAGACCGTCGTCGTCGGAGCCGGGTCGTGGGGCACGGCGTTCGCGCGGCTCCTGGCGGACCGTGGCGATGCCGTCACGCTCGCTGCGCGCGATCCGGAGCAGGCGCGCGCGATCCGCGAGACCGGCCGCAACCCGAAGTACCAGCGCCAGACGGATCTCTCGGACGTCACCGCGACGACCATCGACGATGCGCCGTACCACGATGCCGAGCTCGTCGTCGTCGCGGTGCCGTCGAAGGCGTTCGGCGAGACGGTGCGCTCCTTGCCGGGAGCGGCGCCGATCCTCAGCCTGACGAAGGGCCTCGACCCGGAGAGCGGCGAGCGACTCTCGACGCTCGTGCGCGACCGGCCGGTCGCCGTTCTCTCCGGGCCGAACATGGCAGAGGAGATCGCGGCCGGGCTCCCCACGGCCGCCGTCATCTCGTCGGAGGACCTCGAGCTCGCGGAGCGGCTCCAGCGCGAGATCAACTCGCTCGCCTTCCGCGTCTACGTGAACCCCGACCTCGTCGGCGTCGAGGTCTGCGCCGCGGCCAAGAACGTGATCGGGCTCTCGGCGGGAGGGGTCGACGGGCTCGGCCTCGGCGACAACGCAAAGGCCGCGCTCATCACCCGTGGGCTCGCCGAGATGGCGCGCCTCGGCGAGGCTGCGGGCGGCCAGCCCGACACCTTCGCCGGCCTTGCCGGGATGGGCGACCTGATCGTCACCTGCTGGCACCCGAGCGGCCGCAACCGCCGCGCCGGGGAGCTGATCGCGCGAGGGATGACGCCGGAAGAGGCCGTCGCCGAGATCGGCCAGACGGTCGAAGGGCTCACCACAGCCCCCGTCTTGAGGGATCTCTCTCACAGGCTCGGCATCGAGCTGCCGATAACGGAGGGCGTATGTACCGTGCTCGACGGCATGCCACTCGCGGAGCTTCTCGGATCGCTCATGGGCCGGAGGCCCACCGAGGAATGAGGCTCGCGCTCGCCGCGGTGCTCGGCGCGCTCCTGCTCGCCGGCTGCGGCGGCAACGACACGACCGCTGCGTCCGCGGCCGCGGCCGGCCTCGCACCGGCCGACGCGAAGGCGTACGTCGAGCTCGACACGAGTCTCGACTCGGATCAGTGGAAGCAGGCGCAGGCACTCCTCGACCGGTTCCCGAAGCGGCCGCAGCTCGTCGAGAAGCTGAACGAGCAGCTCCGCGATCACCAGCTCGAGTGGGAGCGAGACGTCGATCCGGCGCTCGGCGACCAGCTGGTGCTGCTCTGGCTCGGAAAGACGCCGGCCGACGCGGTCGTCCTCACCCAGGCCGACGACCAGGCGAAGTTCCAGGCGCTCGTGCGCAAGGTTGCGGACGGCAAGCCGGTCGTCGTCGGCAACGTCGAGGGCTGGAGCGCGGCCGCCGAGCGTCAGAGCGCGATCGACGCGCTCGCAGCCTCCGGTGGTTCGCTCGCGGACGACGACGCGTTCAGCACCGCACTCGCGAAGCTTCCGGCGGAGCGGCTCGGGTTCGGCTGGGCCCGCGGCGACGCGCTGCCCGCCGACGCGCCGAAGCTGAAGTTCGCGTGGTTCGCGGGCGCCCTCGAGGCCCGCGACGACGGGACTGCCGCGACGATCGTCACGAGCGTCTCGGAGGGCAGCGCCGGTGCGGCGTACGAGTCGAAGCTCGTCGACCTCGCGCCGGCGGATGCGCTCGCGTTCCTCTCCTTCGACGGTTCGTCGCTCCGCGCCAACACCGCCGCGCTCGGCGACCTCCCGGGCGTTCTCGGCGGGCCTGTCAAGGAGCTTCTCGCACAAGTGCGCGGCGAGGGGGCGCTCTGGGTCCGCCCCGGGCTCGGCATGCCCCAGGTCACGCTCGTCGCCGAGGTTGAGGACCCGGGCGCGGCAGGGACAGCTCTTCGCGAGCTGCTGGCGCAGGTCCCGCTCGGTGTCAAGGTCGGCGTCGTCGACGGCAAGCTCGTCGCGACGTCCGCGTCCAGCCCCGAGGCCGCGTTGCAGGCAGGCGGCGACCACCTCGGCGGCAGCGCCGACTTCCAGGAGGCCGCGAAGGTCGCGGGAATGCCCGACAAGACGACCGGATTCCTCTTCGTGAACGTCGCCGACGCGCTCCCGCTACTCAGCCTCGCGGGTCTCGCCGGGGCGGACGTCCCGAAGGAGCTGATCGAGAATCTCAGGCCGGTCCGCTCGGTCGTGGCCTGGGGCGAGCCCGAGGGCTCGACCTCGACGAACACGATTTTCGTCCACGTCGAGTAGGTAGGCTGTGCCGTCCGTATGGCGGCCCGCGAGTTCCTGTTCACGTCCGAGTCGGTCACCGAAGGCCACCCGGACAAGATCGCCGACCAGGTGTCCGACACCGTGCTCGACGCGGTGCTGCGCGACGACCCCACGGGGCGCGTCGCCTGCGAGACGCTGATCACGACCGGCCTCGTCGTCGTCGCGGGCGAGATCACGACGGAGACGTACGTCGACATCCCGCGGCTCGTGCGCGCCCGGATCGCAGAGATCGGGTATTCGCACTCCGAGTGGGGGTTCGACTCGCACACATGCGGCGTCGTCGTCGCGATCGACGAGCAGTCGCCCGATATCGCTCTCGGCGTCGACACGGCGTACGAGGTGCAGCACGACCCGGGCGACGACGACCCGCTCGACAGGGTCGGCGCAGGCGACCAGGGGATGATGTTCGGCTACGCGACGAGCGAGACGCCGGAGCTGATGCCGATGCCGATCATGCTCGCGCACAAGATCGCGCGCCGGCTCGCCGGCGTGCGCAAGTCAGGGCAGCTCGCGTACCTGCGGCCCGACGGCAAGGCGCAGGTCACCGTCCGATACGAGGTCGACGAGCACGGGCGGCAGACGCCGGTCGAGATCGTCCGCGTCCTCGTCTCGACGCAGCACGCCGACGGCATCGACTCGCAGACGATCAAGGAAGACGTGATCGAGCATGTGCTCCACCCGATCCTCGATCCACGCCTCTACGACGAGCGCCGGCTGCACGACGACCGGGACTTCGTCTATGTGAACCCGACCGGGAAGTTCGTGATCGGCGGCCCGATGGGCGACACCGGACTGACCGGGCGCAAGATCATCGTCGACACGTACGGGGGCGCCGCGCGGCACGGCGGCGGGGCGTTCTCCGGCAAGGATCCGACGAAGGTCGACCGCTCCGCGGCGTACGCGGCGCGGTACGTCGCGAAGAACGTCGTCGCGGCCGGGCTCGCAGACCGGTGCGAGGTCAACGTGGCGTACGCGATCGGTGTCGCGCACCCCGTTTCGATCAACGTCGACACGTTCGACACTGCGAACGTGCCGGTGCCGACGATCGAGGAGCTCGTCCGCGAGCACTTCGACCTGCGCCCGGCAGCGATCCTGCGCGATCTCGACCTGCGGCGTCCGATCTACGCGAAGACTGCGGCGTACGGGCACTTCGGTCGCGACGACCACGACTTCTCGTGGGAGCGCGTCGACAAGGCCGCAACGCTGCGCGGGGCCGCCGGGCTCGACGGCGACCCGCCGCACGTGGCGGAGCCGGTCGGCGTCGCCGAACAGGCCTGAGCGAGCCGCCGCCCACCCCGAACGCCCCACGGCCCGGCATCGATCTGCCGCGGCTGGTCATGGCTGCGGCGCTCCTCGTGCTCGTGCTGTGGATCGCATTCGGCGGGCTCGGCGGCTGCTTCCCGCACTTCGGCAACCCGTTCCGGACCGAGACGGTCGACCGGAGCAGCCCGGTCGTGCTCAAGTCGATCGAGAACCTGCGGCGGTTCCAGGCGGCGACGGGCCACTACGAGGTGATCGTCGACCTCGAGAAGGACACGAGGTTCGTGCCGGCGGTCGTCCGCGGTGAGCGCGTGCTGTTCGTCGCGGTCGGAAACGTCGACGCAGGTGTGGACTTCAGGAATCTCGACGAGGACGCGGTCGACGTCTCGAACGGGCGGCGCACCGTTGTGCTCGAGCTGCCGCACGCAGAGATCTTCTCCGCGCGGATCGATCCGGAACAGAGCTATGTCTACGACCGCGACCGTGGCCTGGTCGACCGCGTCGCCTCGATCTTCCAGGACAACCCGACGAGCGAGCGCGACCTCTACCGCGCCGGCGAGGAGAAGCTCCGCGCGGCCGCGGAGGAGAGCCCGAGCCTTCTCGCGCGCGCGGAGCTCAACACGCGGCGGATGCTCCGCGGGCTGCTCGAGGCGCTCGGGTTCACGGACGTCACGATCCGCTTCGTCGACGTCACGCCGTAACTAGGTCGGCCGGACGAACAGGCCCTCGGCGGCCTTGTCCGTCAGGCCCACGTCGGCGCCGTTCAGGCGGACGGCGTACGGCTCCCGCGAGCGCATCTCGACCATCCGACCCGGCTCGAGCCCGGTGTCGTAGAACCAGTGCAGCAGGTCGCCGTCGTGCTCGGCCAGGCGGACGATCATCGCCTTCGTGCCGGGCTCGAGTGCCGCGAGCGGCGCGAGCTCGTCGTTCTCGCGCTGCTCGAACTCGGGATCGACGGGCCAGCCGTGCGGGCAGCGCTCCGGCTGCCCGAGCCTTTCCGCGATCCGGTCGACCATGTCGTCAGAGAACGTGTCGCCGAGCTCGTCTGCGTGCACGTGCGCCTCGGCCGCGGTGTAGCCCATGAAGTCGGTGAGCATGCGCTCGATCAGGCGGTGCTTGCGGACGACCTTCTCGGCCCGCGCGCGGCCCTTCTTCGTGAGGAGCGCCTCCTTGTGCTCGCCGCGCTCGATCAGCCCCTCCGCCTCGAGCCGCTTGAGCATCTCGCCGGCGGACGCGCGCGACACGCCGAGCATCTCGGCCACGCGCACCGCGACGGTGGGCAGCCCGTCCGCCATCGGCCGGTACTCGCCGATCGGGAACGCGAGGAAGTAGATCGTCTCGAGGTACTCGTCCACCGAGTGGCCTTGCTGCGCCATCGACCCACTCTAACCGCTGGCGGAACCGGCTCCCGGGAGCCCG
>DASTHC010000164.1:0-17126 GCA_035718485.1 Gaiellaceae bacterium | reverse complement strand
GGTCGAGTCGGGTCGGTACCGCCAGCCGCTCTCCGCCGAGGAGAAGCGTGCGCTCCTCGAGCGCCTGACCGAGGTCGAGGTCTTCGAGCGCTACCTCCAGCGCGCCTTCCTCGGCCAGAAGCAGTTCTCCGTCGAGGGGCTGGCGGTAGGTGCCGGACTCGATGTGCTTCCGCAGCCAAACGCGCTGCTCGTGGTCCGAGATGTGCTCGATCTCGTAGGCGATCGTGCCCGTGTAGACGTCGCGCAGGCGGGGGAGAGCGTCGGCGAACGTCTCGCCTGGCACGGCCACGCGCAGCACCGACGCCGGGATGCGGCGCATCAGCTCGTCGTTCAGCCCGACGGTCGCCGGCTCGAGCGCCGGGTCGCCGACCGGCTCCGAGCCGAGCGGGTCGAGCTTCGCGGCGAGGTGGCCGTGCATCCGGTGGGCCTTCACGAGCGCCATCGCCGCCGCGACGCCGCCGAGCAGAAGGTCGTCGACAGGCGCAGGGACGGGCGCCGCCTCGGGAGCCGGCGCGGGCGTGGCCGGCGCGGATGCTCCGTTCCCGTCGGTCCGGAGCGTCTCCAGCAGGCGCTGCAGCCCGGGGTGCGTCGCGACGAGCTCGCTGTCGCCGCTCTCGAAGAGCTGCCGCCACTCGGACGGGACCGACTCCGGGTTCTCGAGGTACTCGTCGAGGAGCGCGCGGGCGTAGCCCGCGTTCAGCCCGTCGACGTCGAACGTGCTCACGGTGTTCTTTGTAGCAAGACGCTAGAAGAGCGGACGCTCCGTGAGAACCGCGATCGTCATCCCGAGGACGAAGGCGCAGGTCCCACAGCCGACGGCGATCGCGTGGAGGCGGCCCCAGCGCCCGCCGATCGCGCTCGCGACGAGGCCGAGCAGGATCGCCGCGATCGAGAGCGGCACGGGTCGCACGGCCAGCGCGATCACGGAGATGAAGATCGCTGCCGCCGACATGTAGCCGGCGATGATCTCGGCCGGGGTGGCGCGGTCGTCCTGCTCGTAGTCCGCTGCGGTGCTCATCGCATCGCCCTCGCCGCGCGCACGCGGTCGCGGCCGCCGCGGGGACGGATCGGCGCACCGCGGCGGCGGGCGCGCCACGGGCACGGCGCGGACGGAAGTCTCGGTTCCTCCGGCTCCGCGGGAACGAGCGCCGCCGGCTCGTACGGGTCGGGCGTCGCGCGAATGGCCCACCACACCACGCCGATCAGATACACGATCGGAATCTTGAGCACGAGCATCATGAAGATGAGCTCCCAAGCCGTGGTGCTCATGCAGCGAGTGTACGCGATCGGTCCCACGGCGGATTTCTCCTCGCCGAAACCGAAACGAGCGCTCCATCGTTCTACCATGGGAGGGCGAATCTCGTCCATCGGCGTGGCGTTAGAGCCGCGAGCGAGGGGGAAAGAGTCGACGATGAACACCGAGCAGATCCAGAAGCTGATCGCGCGGGGAGAGGAGCTGGGCTGCCTGGACATGTCCGCGATCTCCGAGTTCGCGCAGGAGCACGATCTCTCCGAGGACGAGGTCGAGGCGCTCGAGGCGGAGCTGGACGAGCGCGGGATCGAGGTCACCGACGACTGCGCCCGCTCGGCGGCCGACGACGCCGTCTACGTGAACGGCGACCTCGCCGTCGCGACGACCGACGCGCTGCAGCTCTTCCTGAACGAGGCAGGCCGTTATCCGCTGCTCACCGCCGCCGAGGAGGTCGAGCTCGCGAAGCTGATCGAGCGCGGCGACAAGCGCGCGAAGGATTTGATGGTCAACTCGAACCTCCGCCTCGTCGTCTCGATCGCGAAGAAGTACCAGGGGCATGGTCTCTCGCTGCTCGACCTGATCCAGGAAGGGATCATCGGGCTCATTCGCGCGGTCGAGAAGTTCGACTGGCGCCGCGGGTTCAAGTTCTCGACGTACGCGACGTGGTGGATCCGTCAGGCGGTGCAGCGCGGCGTCGCGAACAAGTCGCGCACGATCCGCATCCCCGTGCACATCGTCGAGCGCGAGACGAAGATCGGTCGCGCCGAGCGCGAGCTGACGGTGAAGCTCGGACGGCCGCCGACGGAGGAAGAGGTGGCGGAGGGGGCGAAGCTGCCGCTCAAGCAGGTGCGCGAGGTGCGCGAGGCGGCGCGGGCGGTGACGAGCCTCGACAAGCCGATGGGCTCGGAGGGCGGCTCGTCGTTCGGCGACCTGTTCGGCGACGAGAGCGCGGAGTTCGAGGAAGAGGTGCACGTGAGCCTCGCCGAGCAGGCGCTGCACCGGGCGCTCCAGGGGCTCCCCGATCGCGAGCGCGGCGTGCTGGAGCTGCGCTACGGGCTGGGCACGAAGGAGCCGACCTCGCTCGAGGAGATCGGGCGGCAGATGGGGCTCACGCGCGAGCGCGTGCGTCAGATCGAGGCGCAGGCGCTCGAGCGCCTGGCTGTCAACCGCGAGATCGAAGCGCTCCGAGAAGCCGCCTGAGCGTCCCGAGCCAGGCCTCGAGCTGACGCTCTTCAGGCGTCGTCAGCTCGTGTTCCTGCCAGATCAGCACGACTTGGGGCGTCGGATGCGCTTGCCCGTCGATGCTGCCCAGAGAGCACTGCTGCGGCGGCCGTGAGAGTTCCTCACGTTCAACAAAGATCCCGCACGTTCGCGAAACTTGCGCTCTCGCGGCTACCCTGATCGAGTGATCGTTCGGGGGCTGGCCACGGTCACGGCGGTCGTGCTCGCCCTCTCGTCCGCCGCTGCAGCTCGCGCGAGCGAGCCGCTGCCGGACCTCAACGTCCGCGCTCCGACGCTGAAGGTGAACGGGAAGCGGGCGCTCGTCGAGTACACGACGACCCGCGGCGCGCGCCGCCACGTCTTCGTCTGGGGTGCGTTGAACGCGCACGTGCCGCCGCGCGCGAACGTCCGGCAGGTGCGGTTCAGGTACGACTTCGCGGGCGGCTGGCGGATTGCGCGGAAGCAGCTCTGGCGCATGTTCAGGAACGCCTGCCGACGGTACGACGGGCCGCCGCTGCCGTACGTCGTCGCCGCGTGCAAAGCGCCCGACGGTTCGTACTGGGCGCTCCAGTCGTGGCAGCGTCGGCTCCCGCTCCTGGGGTTCGAGCCGTGGCTGCCGTCACAGGACGACTTCGAGCTGCACGTGTCGCACTGGAACACGGAGCTGCCGGTGCTCGAGGCGTACGTCAAATGGACGTACGGGTTCCAGTGGCAGGGCGTGTTCGGGCGGCTGTCGTACCTCGGTCATCCCGTCCACGGCTTCTCCAGCTCGACGATCGGGAACCCGCGCGACCGGTACGCACGGAACGTCTACATCGACACGCTGAACTCTGGGTACGGACCGGGTTGGCGGCGCGAGTCGGGGGTCCTGACGCACCGCGGGACCGGGACGTTCTGCCACAGCTTCGTCTCGGGGCAGCGGCCGCACGCGGGGTATCCGTCGTCGGCGCCGCGGCCGTCGTCGCGCGGGGAGCGGTATCGGATCTCGGTGATGGGGCCGGGCGTCACGCCGACACTGATGTGGGAGGCTGCCGGGTTGCCGCCGTTCAACGGCAGCTCGGAGCACCACACGGTCGAGCAGCGCGCGAACGCGGCGTTCGACCGGGTCATGGCCGGCGACCGGATCTGCGCGCGGGAGCGCTAGAAGAGGGAAGCCGCCCGGTGGGCGGCTTCGGAGGTGGAGCCAGCCGGGCTCGAACCGGCGACCTCTTGCGTGCCACGCAAGCGCTCTCCCAGCTGAGCTATGGCCCCGCGCGCACCCAGTCTAGCGCCGAACTCGTACTCCTCTGCCCAGTGGATTCCCCGGGCTTGGTTGTTCCTCGGGCGCTTCAGCCGGAGGTTGACGTTCCGTTGGTCCGCGAAGACGTCGAGCGGCAGGAAGTAGCAGCGCCGGACGTCCGGGCAGTACGCCGCGAACGCGTCGACCTCGGTTCGCTCGTATCGACGGACGATCTGTTGTCTAAACAGACAGCGCAGCTTCAGACAGCAGCAGCTTCGACCTCGACACTCGGCACATCGCCCCACAGCTCCTCGAGCCGGTAGAACGCACGCGCGTCGGGCGTGAACACGTGCAGCACCACGTCGATGTAGTCCGCGACGATCCAGTTCGCCTCACGCTGCCCGTCGGCCGTGTGCGGGATCGTGCGCTCGTCCTTCTTCATCCGCTCGCGCACCTCGCTGTAGATCGCGCTCACCTGCCGCGGGTTCTGGCCCGTGGCGATCACGAAGAAGTCGGTGTACGTGCACACCGGCCGCATGTCGAGGATGACGACGTCCCGCGCCAGCTTCTCCTGGGCGATGCCGGCGATGCGGCGAGCTTGTTCGAGCGGGTTCAGTCGGTCAGGTCTCCGGAGGGAACAGCACCGTCAGTGTAGCGAGGGAGCCCGATAGAGACCGCGGCGCACGATCTCGGCTGCGACAGCGGGCGGAACGAGGCCGTCCAGCGACTCGCCGCGACCGGCTCGCTCCCTGAGCTCGTGCGACGAGATCGGCGGCGAGTCGATCTCGAAGAAGTGCACTCGCCCCTCGTGCCCGGGAGCCAGCGGCGGACGCTCGACCCCCGCTCGCGTCCCGACGCCGAGCCGCACGCGCGAGAGCACCTCGTCGGGCTCCTTCCACGTCGCGAAGTCGCGGTACTGGTCGGCGCCCATCAGGAAGACGGCGTCGCCCGGCGGCGGCTCCGCGCGGAGCCGGTCGATCGTGTACCGGTACGGATCGGCGACGACGCGCGCCTCGGGGATGACCGCGAACGCCTGCTCGGCAAGCGCGACCCTGACGTCGACAGGGCACTCGACGTGCTTGTGCGCGGGATCTCCGCTGACGAGGACGTCGAGCCGGTCGAGCCCGAACTCCTCGATGCCGCGGCGCGCGAGCTCGAGGTGCCCGTAGTGCGGCGGGTTGAACGCGCCGCCGAAGAGGCCGATCACTCGAACACGAGGGTCTCGTCCCCCACTTCGACCTCGACGCCCTTCCGCGCGCCCGCGGCGCGGAGCGCCTGCTCGAGCTCGTCGGGCGCGGGCGGCGTGCCCGTCACGCGGAACCCGCGGTCGGTGCGGAGGATCCGGTACCCGCGCGCGCCGCTCGACTGCGGCCGGTAGACGAGGAACTCGGCGAGCTCCTCCGCGCCTTCCTCGACCGGCAGTGCCGGCGGCTCGGGCGGGCAGAGCTCGAACAGGCCGCGGCGGAGCTCGTCGATCCCGGCGCCCGTCGCGCACGAGACAGGGAAGACGCGCTGGACGCGGTCGTCCTCGATCGCGAGCTCGGGCGGCTCGGGCAGCAGGTCGATCTTGTTCAGCACGACGGCCTGCGGCCGCTCGTCGAGGCCGGCGCCGTAGCGCTCGAGCTCCGCGTTGATCGTCCGGAACGCATCCTCGACGTCGCCCGACACGTCGATCACGTGGACGAGGAGCCTGGCGCGCTCGAGATGCGCGAGGAACTCGTGACCGAGGCCGACGCCCTCGCTTGCGCCCTCGATCAGCCCCGGCACGTCGGCGACGGTGATCTGCCTGCCGTCTGGCGCCTCGACCGTCCCGAGCACCGGCGCGAGCGTCGTGAACGGGTAGTCCGCGACCTTCGGCCTCGCGTTCGAGATACGTCGCAGGAGCGACGACTTCCCGGCGTTCGGCAGGCCGACGAGCGCGGCGTCCGCCAGGAGCTTCAGGCGCAGCTCGATCGTCGACTCCTCGCCCGGCAGACCGGTCTCGGCGTAGCGCGGCGCCTGCCGCGTCGGCGACGCGAAGCGCTTGTTGCCGCGACCGCCCTCGCCGCCGCGCGCAGCGAGAACGCGCGCACCCGCACGCGCCAGGTCGGCGATCAGCTGTCCGTCCTCGTCGAAGACCTGCGTACCGACCGGCACGGTGAGCTCGACCTCGTCACCGTCGGCGCCGTGCTTGTTCGAGCCTCCGCCGTGGCCCCCGCGCCCTCCCTTGAACCACTGGTTCGGCCGGAAGCGCGAGAGGTCGCGCAGGTCCGGGTCGGCGACGAGCAGCACGTCGCCGCCCTTGCCGCCGTCGCCGCCGTCGGGTCCCCCCTTCGGGACGAACTTCTCCCGGCGGAACGACAGCGCGCCGTTCCCTCCGCGGCCGGCCACGACGTGGATCCTCGCGCGGTCGTGGAACATCCGCGCCTCCTTCGAGGCGAGTCGCTAGGACTCGACGACGTGAACGGAGCGGCGGTCGCCGCTGCGGCGGAACGAGACGACGCCGTCACGCACGGCGAAGATCGTGTCGTCGCGACCGAGGCCCACGCCGTCCCCAGGGCGGAACTTCGTGCCGCGCTGGCGCACGATGATCATCCCGGCCTTCACGTCCTGGCCGTCGAAGATCTTCACGCCGAGCATCTTCGGGTTCGAGTCGCGACCGTTGCGCGACGACCCGAGACCTTTCTTGTGTGCCATTAGTGCTCCTCCTTCGAGGCGAGCGCCGATTCGAGCGCGGCGATCGCGCCCTTGCGCTTGCCGTGCGCGCGCTCGTACTCGAGCGCGGCCTCGAGCATCGGGCGGCGCCAGCCGGGAGCCGCCTCGTTGATCTGCGCGACGGTCATCCCCTCGTAGTCCTTCGGCATGCCTGCGACGCGGTCCTCCGTCGCGGCCTCGGCCTTCGGCGCGGGCTCGGACTTCGCGCTCGAGCTGCGAGCGCCGATCTTCTCGATCTGCAGCTCGGTCAGCGAGGCACGGAAGCCGGTGTGCCGCTTGTAGCCGGTGCGACGGCGGTACTTGCCGATTCGGATCTTCTCGCCCTTGACGTGGCCGACAACGCGCGCGGTCACGGTCACGCCCTTCGGCGAGAGCTCCGTCGTCTTGTCGTCGCCGAAGAGGAGCACGGACGGATTGAGCGTCTTGCCCTCGTCCGTCGCGACGCGGTCCACGCGGAGGCGGTCGCCCTCCTGGACGCGGTACTGCTTCCCTCCGACTGAGATGATCGCGTACGTCATAGCGCGGAAAACGCGGGCAGGGGCCCGCGGCCGGGCAAGTGTAGCGAACGCGGGAGCGCTCAGCCGCGGATCGCCGGCAGGATCAGGTCGCGGAGCAGCGCCCGCGTGTCCGGCGGCCGGGCCGGATCGCACGTCCAGACGACGACCGCGCGCTCCTTCGGCGCGACGGCGATCACCTGGCCGCCGGCGCCGAGCGCGGCGTACGTCGACGTCGCGTCGGCGATCCACCAGAAGTAGCCGTAGCGGAGGAGCGCCTGGTCGGTCGCGATGTGCGGGGCCGTCGAGGCCTTCACCCACGACTCAGGCACGAGCTGCCGCCCGTTCCAGCGGCCGCCGCGGCGGTAGAGCTCCCCGAGCAGCGCGAGCTCGCGCGCACGGAGGACGAGGCCGGCGCTGCCGCTCGAGATTCCCTGCGGGTCGGTCGGCCACTGGAGCGGCCGGATGTTCAGCGGGCCGAACAGGCGCGCACGCGCGTACGACGCCGCGGAGACGCCCGTCGCGCGGGTGAGCGCGGCGGAGACGAGATGCGCGGTGCCGTTGTCGTAGAACCACTGTGCACCGGGCTCGCTCGTGAGCGGTCGCCTGAGCAGGTTCGCGACGACGTTCGGCCCTCCGACCTTCCGGTCGTCCCAGCCCGTGCTCATGGTCAGCATCTGCTCGAGCGTGATCTTGCGCACGCGCGGGTCGGCGTCCGCCGGGACGTCGAGCAGCTCGCCGAGGGGCTGCATCACGCCTTCGAGCTTTCCTTCGGCGATCGCGATCCCGACGAGTGCGGAGACCACGCTCTTCGTGATCGAGAAGACGGGGAACGGCTGCGCAGCGCTCGCGCCGTCGTAGTAGCGCTCGAGCAGCGGACGCCCGTCGCGCATGACGATCAGCGAGTAGAGACCGGGCGTCCTCGCGTGGACGGCGTGTTCGGCGTCCACGAGTCGCGCCGCGGCCGTGCGCGGCGCGGTCTGCGTCGGAGCGGCCTCGTTCGAGCCTCCGCACCCGGCGAGGGCGAGCGCGAAGGCGCAGACGAGGACGAGTCGTGCTACGCCGGGGTCTCCGTCGGCTCGGGCGCGTCGCCGCCCGGGGTCGCCGCCGTCGCGGTCTTGCGGCGCCGCCGCCCGCCGCGCGAGCCGCGGCGCGTCTTCTTCTTCGGCTTCGGCTCCGCATCGCCCTCGGCTGCCGACTCGGCGCCGTTCGACTCCGCGGCCACGGCCTCTGCCTGAGGCTCCTGCTCCGGCTCGGACTCGAGCGAGCGGTCCGGCAGGTGGATGCGAGGACCGTCGTCCGCCGCGGCGCCCGCGCCGCCGTTCGTCGCGGCCGTCCCGGTCTTGCGGCGCCGGCGGCCACCGCGCGAGCCACGGCGCGTCTTCTTCTTCGGCTTCGGCTCGGCCGCGACGTCGGCGTCGGCGTCGACCTCGGCCTCTGCCTCGTTCTCGGCCTCTGCCTCGTCCTCGGCGGCAACGGCCTCGACGGGCGTCTCCTCCGCGGGCTCCTCGACCGCCTGTTCCTTCGGCTTCGGCGCGGCCTTCGCGCGCGAGGTGCGCGTCGGCTTCTCCGCCTCGCGCTCGGCGGTGATCGGCGCCTCGACGACCGTCTGGTCGAGGAGGGTCGCGTAGGCGGTCCCGTTCAGCACGCGGTTCACGCGCACGGGGACCTTCTTGCCGACGAGCTTCGACGCGCCCGCGACCGTGACCGCGAGCCCGTCGACCTTCGCGACAGCCGCGGTCGGATCGTAAAGGCCGACCTCGACGAGCTTGAGCTCCACCTCGGCTCCCTCCTCGACGGGCGCCTCCGGCCGGAGCTTCTCGATCGTGCCTTCGCCGACGACGGAGAAGTGGTCGTTGTGGATGCCGTCCTTCAGCTCGAGGAAGAAGCGGCGCTTCGTCGACGCCTCGATGTCCTCGAGCCGCGACGCGCCCGGGCCGATGAGCATGCTCCCCGGCTTGGCCGCCACCTCGACGCGGAACGCCTTCGTCCGCGGCTTCGACGCGGCGAGCGCACGCAGCCGGCGCTCGAGGTCGACGGCCGCTGTCGACTCGGAGACGCCGATGCCGTCGCCCTCGCACGTCGGGCACTTCTTCGTGAGGATCTCGCGCGGGCCGTCGGTGACGTTCTGGCGCGTCATCTCGACGAGGCCGAGCGGCGAGATCTCGACGACGTAGGTCTTCGTCCGGTCGCGCTCGAGCTCCGTGCGAAGCGCGGCCTCGACCGTCGCGCGGTTCGACGGGTTCGCCATGTCGATGAAGTCGATGACGATGATCCCGCCGATGTCGCGCAGCCGCAGCTGGCGCACGACCTCCTTCACCGCCTCGAGGTTGTTCTTCGTGATCGTGTCCTCGAGGCGCGCGCCGGAGCTCTTCGAGCGTGAGCCGACGAAGCGTCCGGTGTTCACGTCGACGACGGTGAACGCCTCGGCGTAGTCGAAGATGAGGTAGCCACCCGAGGGAAGGTCGACGCGGCGCCTGAGTGTCGAGCGGATCTCGTCGTCGACGCCGAAGCTCTCGAACAGCGGCGTCTTCTCCTTGAACCGCTGCACCTTCTCAACCATGTGCGGCGACGTCTTCTTCAGGTAGCCGACGATCCGCTTGTACGCGGTGTCGTCGTCGACGAGCGCGCGCTCGAAGTCGCCGGTGAAGAGATCGCGGGTAACGCGGAGCGGCAGCTCGGACTCCTGGTACACGAGCGTCGGCGGCGTCGCGTTCTTCGCGCGGTCCTGGATCGACTTCCAGAGCTTCTGCAGGAAGAGGAGGTCGCGCTCGACGTCCTCGGCCGAAGCGCCCTCGGCGGCGGTGCGGACGATCACGCCGCCCTGCTTCAGTTTCAGGCCCTTCACGATCTCCTTCAGCCGCGCGCGCTCGTCGTCCTCCAGCCGTCGTGAGACGCCAAGGCCCTCGCCGAGCGGCACGTAGACGACGAAACGGCCGGGAAGCGAGATCTCGGTGGTGAGCCTCGCGCCTTTCGACTTCATCGGGTCCTTGACCGCTTGGACGAGCACCTGCTCGCCGCGCTTGATCAGGTCCTGGATACGGCGGCCCTGTCCCTTGCCCTCGAGCTCGGGGACGACGATCTCGTCGACGTAGAGGAAGCCGTTCTTCTCGAGGCCGATCTCGACGAACGCGGCCTCCATCCCGGGGAGGACGTTGTCGACGGTGCCGAGGTAGATGTTCCCGGCGATCGAGCGACGCTCAGGGCGCTCGAGGTACACCTCGGCGACGCGGTCGTCCTCGAGGATCGCGACGCGCTGCTCGCCCACGTCGACGCTGACGAGGAGCTCGCGCTTCGCGGGCGGGAGCTGCGGCCGCTTCTGCGGGACGCGGCGGCGGGGCTGGTTCGCGCGGCGCTCGCGGCGCTGCGAGCGGACCTCCTCCTTCTTCTCCTTCGGCTCGCGCCCCTTCGACTCTCGCGGCTTCGGCTCGGTCTTCGACGCCGTCGCTGCGGTGGATGCCGTGCCGGTCTTCTTTCGGCCCTTGCCGCCGCGGGTGCCGCGGCGCCGCTTCGGGCGGGTGGGATCGGTGGTGCTCGGTTGTTCCCCGCCGGCCGTGGCGGGGGTCGTCGTTACGTCTGGAAGCGGGGCTGGAGCGGCTGCCTGCGGTGCAGGCGCCTGCTCCGGCTCATTGCGCTTTCGTCGGAACCAGGAAAGTGGCAAACGGTGTCTCCTTGCTCGGCGCGCGGCCGAACGTCGACCCCTGCAAGGGGCCGGGGCGCGCGCTGGATTGTCAGTTGCGAAAACTCGTGCATGTGCTGCTCTCAGGGTACCAGCGCCCTCGGCGCGGGCTCCGTCCGGTCCAGGTCCTACGCTTCCGCCCGTGAGCTACTTCGAGGAGGCCCCGATGAGCCCGACGGAGGAAGCTTTCGAGCTGCTCCTGATCGAGGAGGCGGACGCCTGGTTCGAGTACCTCGAGGCGACCAGGGGTCAATCGGAGATCCGGTACAAGGAGGTGGAGCCCTGGGCCTGGGCTCGCCTCAGTCAGCGCCTACGCGCGATCCGCGCCCGGCGCAACCGGCTGCGCCCCGCCGCCGCCTGACCCTGATCTCGCTTCGAAGTAGCGGATCGCCGCCTCGCCGAGCGCGCGCGTCCCGCCGTACGCGACGCCGCCCTTGACCGCCCAGCCGGCGACCGGCACGACCCCGAGCGCCCCGCGCGCGATCGCGCGCAGGCCGAGCCCCGTGCCGACGACGCCGAGCACCTCGGGCAGGCGCTCCGCATCGAGCTGCTGGCCGTAGGCGGTCGCGAGACGCATCACGAGCCGCAGCTGGTTCAGCGTGAGGATCGGGAAGTCCACGCCCGGGATGAAGACAGCAGCACCGATCAGGCCGTTCTGCCGCGCGACCTTCGCGACGAGCGCCTCGGCGACCCCACGGCGAAGCGCGGGGAGCTTCGCGGCGAGCGGGCCGGCGGCGTCGTCGGCCTTCGCGACCAGCAGCCGGCCGAGCTCCTCGAGCGGAAAGCCCTCGCCGGGACGCAGCGGAAGGACGTCGGTCGCGAGCGCGTACGGCACAGGCGTCGTCGGCTCCGGGCCGAGCACGATGATGGGCACGTTCGCCATGTCCGCAGCTCGCAGCGCGCGCTCGTCCTCCTCCGTCGGCTCGCCCGCGAGCACGTAGACGAGCGCGGCCGCACCGTCGAGCGCGCCGAGCCCGGCGTCGCGGACCGCGCGGGGGTCGCCGTCGCGGAGCAGCTCGCGCCGCAGCGCGTCGACGAGCTCGCGTGCACCGCCGAGCACGATCGGCTTCTCCTTCTTCGTCGAGTCGCGAAGCTCGCGGACGACGTCGAAGACCGCGGCGGGCGCAAGCGGAAGCTTCATCGCTGCCGACCGCGCGCGTGGATCGCCTGCAGGACGCCGACCGCGAGCAGGTTCGTGACGAGCGACGATCCGCCGACGCTCACGAACGGCAGCGGGATGCCGGTGACCGGCGCGATACCCATCGTCATGCCGACGTTGACGAACACCTGGAACATGAGCGCGAAGACGATCCCGCCCGCGGCGATCGCGGAGTACGGGTCGGATGCGTACGTGACGACGCGAAGCCCTCGCCAGACCACGAGGAGGTAGAGCAGGAGCAGGATCGCCGCGCCGATGAACCCGCGCTGCTCGGCGAGCGACGCGAACGCGAAGTCGGTCGCGTGCTCGGGCAGGTAGTCGAGGTTCGTCTGCGTCGCGTTGTCGACGCCGCGCCCGCGGACCCCGCCCGCGCCGATCGCGAGGATCGATTGCTGGACGTTGTAGCTCGCGCCCTGTGGGTCGTGCGAGCGGTCGACGAACGCGGTCAGACGATCGCGCTGGTAGGGCTCGAGCACGTCCACGCCGGCCGACGGCAGGATCCAGACGACGAGGGCGCCCGTGAGCGCGACGATCGAGAGGATCACGCCGAGGTGCAGCCAGCGCGCGCCGGCGATGAAGAGCATCGCGAGGAGCGCCGCGCCGTACACGAGCGACGTGCCGATATCGGGCTGCACGAACACGAGCAGCGCGGGCACGGCGACGAGACCGATCGTGCCGAGCGCCGTCCGTACCTCGCCGACCCGGCGCGCGCGCTCGGCGAGGAACCCGGCGACGCCGAGGACGACGAGCAGCTTCCCGAGCTCCGACGGCTGGAACGTCACCGAGCCGAGGCCGATCCAGCGCTGCGAGCCGCGCGCCTCCGTGCCGAGCGGGATCACCAGCAGCAGCAGCAGGAGCGAGACGGCGTAGATCTGGCGCCAGTAGCGGCGGTAGAGGTCGGGGTCGATCAGCGAGGCGCCGAGCATCGCCGCGCCGCCGACGGCCGCGTAGACCGCCTGACGGATCACGTAGTAGTCGGGGCTCCCCGCCACGTCGTCGCGCGTGATCCCGGCGACGAGATGGAGTCCGTACGCGACGAGCGCGACGACCGAGCCGAAGAGGACCCAGTCGAAGCGCCGCGCGAATGCCTCCGCGCCCTCCTCCAGCCGGCGGACCCTCGTGCTGCGTCTGCGCGCGCCTGCGTAGTCGACCATCAGTCCGTCTCCGACGAGCTCGCGACGCCGACCTCGTTCGCCTTGACATGGAAGTAGTTCGCGAGGACCTCACGTGCCGCCGGTGCCGCCGACGTGCCGCCGTGCCCGCCGTTCTCGATCAGCGCGCACACGACGATCTCCGGCGCGTCGTTCGGGCCGTAGCCGCACCACCAGGCCTGGTCGAAGTAGCGGTTGTACTCGCTCGACCACTTCTCGGCCGTGCCCGTCTTGCCCGCGATCTCGACCGGGAACGACGAGAAGATCGCGGTCGACGTGCCGTCGGGATCGTGCGTCGCGCGGAAGAGCCCCTCGCGCACGACCTGGAGCGCGCTCGCCGAGACATCGATCTTCTTCGGCGTCGGCTGCGTCGGGCGCGGGACGATCGACACGCCGCTCTGGTTCGTCACGTCCTTGAACACGTGCGGCGTGACGAGCCGCCCGCCGTTCGCGATCACCGCGTAGAAGCGCGCGAGCTGGAGCGGCGTCACCGTCATTTCGCCCTGGCCGATCGTGAGCTCGATCGAGTCGCCCGGCTTCCAGAGCTTCTCGATCGGGTCCTTGAAGTAGTTGCGGCGCCACTCGGGCGTCGGGATCAGGCCCGGTGCCTCTGGGCCGAGCTCGAGGCCGGTCGGCGCTCCGAACCCGAACGTCTTCGCCCACTGCTGCAGCGGCGACGAGCGCAGCTTGTAGAACCGCACGCCGAGCTCGTAGAAGTACGTGTCGCACGACCACGCCAGCGCGATCGGCATGGTGATCGCCGTGTTCACGTACGGGTTCCAGTTCTTGAACAGGTACGGCACGCCGTTGTCGCCGACGTACGTGTAGCTCGGCGTGCACGGCAGCGCCTCGTACGGCGAGACGCGGTAGTCCTCGAGCGCGGCGAGCGCGGTGACCGGCTTGAACGTCGAGCCGGCAGGATAGACGCCGGCGATCGCGCGGTCGAGGCCGGGGTAGTTGCGCCGCTTGGCCGCGTTCGAGTTGAGCAGCGGGCGAAGGCGCCACGGGTTCGGCTTCCCGACGAACACGCGCGGGTCGAAGGTCGGGCTCGACGCGAGCGCGAGCACCTCGCCGTTCCGCGCGTCCATCGCGACGATCGCGCCGCCGTTCGCGTTCCAGCAGCCGTAGCACTCGGAGTTGCGCGCGATCTGGATGCCGTGCTGGAGCGCGTGCTCCGCCGCGAACTGGAGGTCGGCGTCGATCGTCAGCTCGACGTCGTTCCCCGGCGTCGAGAGCTTCAGGGGCGTGATGTCGCTGCGCGGCTGGCCGAGCGAGTCGACGCGGAGCCGGTCGAGCCCGGGCGTCCCGCGGAGGTAGCGGTCGAACGCGGCTTCCACTCCGGCCTGCCCGACCTTGTCTCCGGGGACGAGCTCGGCGTACGACCGCTTCTTCAGCTGGTCCTCGGTGACCTCGCCCACGTGCCCCAGCACGTGCGCCGCCATCGTCCCGTACGGGTAGGCGCGCACGCTGCTCTTCACGAGCCGCATCCCGGGGAACTCGTCCCGCCGCTCGCTGAGGTAGAAGAGCTCGGCGCGCGTGACGTTCTCCTTCACGACGACCGGGTTCAGCGGGTCGTGGGCGCGCTTGTCGACCTCGCGAGCGATCCGCGGCGCCGGGACCTCCAGCACCTTCCCGAGCCGCTTGAGCATCTGGTAGCGGCCCTTCTCGGGGAGGTCGGCCGGCCAGAGCTTCACGGCGATGCCGGCGGTGTTGCCGACGAGGATCCGGCCCTTGCGGTCGCGGATCACGCCGCGCGGCGCCTCGACGCGGATCGTGCGCAGCTGGTTGTTCTGCGCAGCGCGGAGGTACTGGTCGCCGGACAGCACCTGGAGCGCCCAGAGCCGCAGGAACAGCACGACGAAGACGCCGAGCGTGATCGCCCCGAGCACCGCGAGGCGGAGCGCGAGCTTCGGCGTCAGCCGGTACGGCTCGACGACGCGCGGGTCCGGCGGCAGGAAGCGACCCGAGCCGCGGCCGTTGCCGCCGCTAGCCAAGGAGCCGTACCTCCTGCGCGGCCCACTCGGGCCGGCCGAGGATGCGGCGGACGAGCGCGTACACCGGGAACGTGAGCAGCAGGTTGAGCAGGACTCCGGGGATCAGCGCTCCGACGAGAACCCTGCCGGCGTCGACGGGGTCGCCGAGCACGACGTGCAGCGCGAGCGCGCCGATGGCGTAGAGCACGGTGACGACCGCGACGGAGAGCAGCGGCGCATGCGAGCGGTCGCGTCCCGTCGTCTCCCCGTAGCGTCCGATCCAGTAGCCCGCGACGGTGAGCAGCAGCGACGTCTCACCGAGGCGCGCAAGGCTCGCGGTGTCGAGCAGCAGACCGGCCGCGAACCCTGCAGCGGCTCCCCAGATCGCTCCGCGGAGCAGCGAGATCGCGACGAGCGTGACGAGCAGGAGATCGGGCGTGCCGCCGCGGATCTCGATCGTGCTGACGATCGAGGTCTGCAGGACGACGGCGACGAACACGATCGCCACGGCCTTCAGCGCGTCGACCGTCATCGCACGAGCACCGTGACGACGTCGAGGTTCGAGAGGTCGACCATCGAGACGATCTGGATCTGCTTGAACGGCTCGGTGTCGGTCTGCGACGCGCTCGTCACCGTCCCGATCGGGATCCCGCGGGGGAAGAGCGACGGCAGGCG
This sequence comes from Gaiellaceae bacterium, assembly GCA_035718485.1. Taxonomy (GTDB): domain Bacteria; phylum Actinomycetota; class Thermoleophilia; order Gaiellales; family Gaiellaceae; genus JACCTU01. The sequence goes on along the minus strand of DASTHC010000164.1, from coordinate 1,609 downwards.
CTCGACGCCGGAGCCGGCGGTCGCGACGAGGTCGCCGCGCGTGACGTCCTTCTCCTTCGGCACGTTGTCGAGCGCGAGCGAGCCGCCCTCCCCGGACTCGACGATGCCGAGCGCGCCGGTGCGGATCGAGTACGCGGTGACGGCGCTCGACTCGTCGGTGAGGAGCGTGACGAGCGCGGTGTCGGCGGTGACCTTCGTCACCTCTCCGACGAGCGCGCCGGCGGAAAGCACGGGCGCGTGTTTCTTGATGCCCGCGTTCGACCCGGCCGCGATCACGATCTGCTTCGAGAACTGCGGCGACTGCTGCGCGACGACCCGCGTGTTCACCGGGCGGTAGTCCTTCAGACCCGGCAGGTCCTGGTAGTCGAGCGCCTCCCGGAGGTCTCGGTTCTCCTGGGCCGCGTTCTGGTTCTCGATCGCCTGCTGGTTCGCCCGGGCGAGCTCGGCGCGCAGCCGCTCGTTCTCTTCCTTCGCGCCGACGAGGCCGTCGAACCAGCCGTAGAGGTCGCGGAACGGGCGGGCCACGCGCTCGGCACCGACCTGGAACGGGCGCATCACCGTCGCGCCGGCGTCCTGCGCGCCGTGGAGCGGACCGTTGTCCGACTCGCGGAAGTAGACCGAGAGGAGGGCGAGCGAGAGCAGCGCGAGGACGCCCACCACCACGCGGCGCCGGGTTGCGCTGCGGGCTCTGGAGGAAAACGGTGCGGCGGAACGCTGGATGGGCCGATCCAGCACCGCCAGGCGGGCGGTCCGGTTGCGAGGCACGAGCTTCGGCAGAGGTTAGCGGGGTTTCCCGCTAGCGCCGGTGATTGTTTCGCCTGGCGCGGGCCGAGCGGTGGATCACCTCGAACTCCTCGAGGCTCCTCCCCGACCCGACGGCCACGCACGTGAGCGGGCTCTCGGCGAGGTGGACCGGCATCAGCGTCTCGTGACGGAGGTGCTCGTCGAGGCCGCTGAGGAGGGAACCGCCGCCCGCCAGGACGATCCCGCGGTCCATGATGTCGGCCGCGAGCTCCGGGGGCGTCTTGTCGAGCGTCGACTTGATCGCGTCGATGATCTGGCTGACCGGATCCTCGAGCGCCTGGCGGATCTCCTCCGAGGTGAGGATCACGGTCTTCGGGAGGCCCGTCATCAGGTCGCGGCCTCTGACCTCGGCCTGCACCTCGTCCTTCAGCCGGTACGCCGAGCCGATCTCGAGCTTGATCTCCTCGGCGGTCTGCTGGCCGATCAAGAGCTTGTACTCCTTCTTGATGTGGTTGACGATCGCCTCGTCCATCTCGTCGCCGCCCGTCCGCATGCTCTGTGAGACGACGATGCCGCCGAGCGAGATGACGGCGACCTCGGTCGTTCCGCCGCCGATGTCGACGATCATGTTCCCGGTCGGCTCCGCGACCGGGAGCCCGGCGCCGATCGCGGCGGCCATCGGCTCCTCGATCAGGTACGCCTGACGCGCGCCAGCCGAGAGCGTGGCCTCCTCGACGGCGCGCTTTTCGACGCCGGTGACGCCTGACGGCACGCAGACGACGACGCGCGGGTGCGCGAAGCGATGCTGGTGCACCTTCTGAATGAAGTGGCGGAGCATCTGCTCGGTCACGTCGAAGTCGGCGAT
>DASTHC010000163.1:0-30420 GCA_035718485.1 Gaiellaceae bacterium | reverse complement strand
CGCGTGCACGGGCACGCCCATCGCGACCGCCTCCGCCTCCCAGACGGGACGCGGATCGTCGTTCACGTCGAGCTTCGTCAGCACGACGACCGGCTGCGCGCCGCTCTCCCACGCGGTCGCGAGGTACCGCTCGAGCCGCCGGACGTTGAAGTCGGCGTCGAGGCCGTTGACGAGAAACACCGTGTCGACGTTCGCGACGAGCACGTGCTCCTCGGCCTTCAGCCACGGCGTCTTGCGCGAGACCTTCGTCCGACGCGGGAGCACCGCCTCGATCGCGAACCGTTCGCCGGCGTCGACCACGGCGACCCAGTCGCCGACGGTCGGCATGCCGCCGAAGAGCTCGTCGAGCCGGAGCTTTCCCCGCGCGTGCGCGAGCCGGTCGCCGTGCTCCGACCGCACGGCGAAGCCGCCGCGATGCTCCGCGACGACGCGAGCCGGCTCGAAGCCCTGCTCTGCATAGGTTGTGAACGCCGCCTCGAGCTCGTCGGTCCACCCGAGCGCGGCGAGAGTCTTGCCGTTCAAGCGTGTCTCCTTCGGCGTGTGAGTGACGCCGCGGGCGCTCGAACGGTCAGTCGGTGCAGACGTCGAGACCCGCGGCTCCGCGGGTGGAGGTGATGCAGCTGCGCGCATTCGGCATTGCCGGCCTCCTCTCGACGACTGGTCGACCACAGGGTACGTGCGTGTCGCCCCGTCCGTCAACGTTTGCGGTGCGCCTCGGCGGGCGAAGCACCCCTTCGTGAGCACGCCTCGCGACCCGGGAGAGGAAGAGACCGTCGTCATCGACGACGGCACGCGACGGCGGGAGGAGATCGTCGAGGAGGCGCCCGTGCGCCGGCCGCCGCGGATTTGGCCCTGGCTGCTCGCGCTGCTCGTGCTCGTCGTCGGCGGCCTGCTCGCGTATCTCCTGCTCGTCCAGGGCGACGACAAGACCACGGTGCCGCGCGCCGTCGGGCTCACCGAGTCCGCCGCGCGGGTCCGGCTCGCGGACGCCAGCCTCGAGGCCGAGGTGACCCGCCGCCGCAGCGAACGGCCGGCGGGCATCGTCTTCGCTCAGTCGCCGGGCGCGGGCGTCCAGCTCGACGAGGGCCAGACGGTCAAGCTCTTCGTCTCGAGCGGTCTCGTCGCGGTTCCCGTCCCGTCCGTGCGCGATCTGAAGGAAGACGAGGCGTTGCAGAAGCTCAAGGCCGCCGGCTTCGAGACGCGGATCCGGCGCGTCTTCGCCGGCGCGCCGAAGGGTGTCGTCGTGGAGCAGGAGCCCCGCGGCGGCGAGCGCGCGCCGAAGGGCTCGACGGTCGTCCTGACCGTCTCAAAGGGCCGCAACCTGAAGCCGGTCCCCGACGTCGTCGGCCTGGAGGAAGGCGAGGCTGTGTCCAAGCTGCGCTCGGCCGGGTTCGAGCCCCGCATCTTCGACGTGCCGTCGCCCGAGCCGCAGGGCGTCGTCGTCGCGCAGCAGCCGCCGGGCGAGGAGCAGGCGCCGCCGGACTCGCGCGTCCGGCTCAACATCTCGACGGGCGAGGAGACCGGGCAGACGACCGAGCGGCCGCCGACGACCACGCCAGGGGCGGCGAAGGTGACCGTGCCGAGCGTCGTCGGCCTCGCGCAGACCCCCGGGCTCAGGCGGCTTCGCAACACGGGCCTGCGCGGCGTTGTCTCCTACCGCGAGTCGGACCAGCCGCGCGGCCGCGTGATCGAGCAGCGCCCGCGCGCGGGCGGCCAGTTGAGCCGGAACGCGCCCGTCCAGGTGATCGTCTCGGCCGGGACGACGATCGCGGAGCCGCTCGACGTGCCGGACGTCACGGGCGTCAGCGAGGACGAAGCGCGCCAGACGCTGGAGGACGCGGGCTTCCGCGTCGAGGTGATCAGCGTCGGCGACGGGACGACCGTCGAGGACCAGCAGCCCGAGTTCGGCGTCACCGCGTTCCGCGGCGCGGTGATCACGCTCTTCGTCGGCTAGGCGGCCGGCGGGCGCAGGACCGCGAACGGGTCGGTCACCTCGAGTTCCGGCGCGCGAAAGCGGAAGAGCGCGGGCGGACGCCCTCCGCTCGGGCCCGACTCGCGCCGCTCGCCCGTCGCAACGAGCAGCCCTCGGCGGAGCAGCACGCGCTGGAGGTTCGTTGCCGACACGTCGTAGCCGAGCGCGGCCGCGTAGACCTCGCGCAGCTCGGCGATGGTGAACACGTCGGGCGCGAGCGCGAACCCGATGTTCGTGTACGAGAGCTTCGCGCGCAGGCGCTCGCGCGCGGCCTGCGCGATCTCGCCGTGATCGAACGCCATGCGCGGTAGTGCGTCGAGCGGGTGCCACCGCGTGTCGTCCGGAACGGCGGGATCGCGCGGACCGGGGAGGAGCCCGAGGTACGCCGTCGCGAGCTGGCGTCCGCGCGGGTAGCGCTCCGGGTCGCTCCGCGTCTCGAGCTGCTCGACGTGCGCGAGCTCGCGGACGTCGACCTTCGCCGCCAGGTGCCGCCTGATCGATTCCTCGAGCGTCTCGTCGAAGGCGAGGTCGCCGCCGGGGAGGGCCCACGCCCCGAGCTCCGGCTCCTTCGCGCGTTCCCAGAGCAGCGCCTGGAGCCGCCCGTCGCGGACCCGGAGCACGACCCCGAGCGCGACGTGCGTGGTAGACTCGGACACCAGTTTTAGACTATCAGTCGAAAACCTCGTGACCCGCCTTCTCACAGCCCTTCTCGCCTCGCTCGTCCTCTCGCTCGCCGCGTGCGGCGGCGACGACAACGGCAGCGCCGGTGGCACGACGACCACCGCCGGGAAGGCGCTCAAGGTCGGCCTGATCACCGACCTCGGCCAGCTGAACGACCGGGGCTTCAACCAGCTCGCATACGAGGGGCTGAAGCGCGCGCAGAAGGAGCTCGGCGTCGACGGCCGGGTGCTCGAATCGAAGTCCGCCTCCGACTACGTCCCGAACATGGCGACGCTCGCGCGCCAGCACTACGACATGATCATCGGCGTCGGCTTCGCCCAGGGGGACGCGATCGCGACGGCGGCGAAGCAGTTCCCGAACACGAAGTTCGTGATCATCGACGTCGACCAGAAGTCGCTGAAGGGCAAGCCGGCGAACGTCGACGGGATGCTCTTCCGCGAGGAGCAGGTCGGCTACCTCGCCGGTTACCTCGCCGGCCTCGAGGCGAAGCGGGCGCACGGCGACGTGATCGGCTCCGTCGGCGGGTTCAAGGAGCCGCCGGTCGACCGGTTCATCGCCGGGTACCAGGCGGGAGCGAAGGCCGCGATGCCCGGCGTGAAGACCCTGAACGGGTACTCGTCGGACTGGGACGATCAGGCGAAGTGCAAGGAGCTCGCGCTGAACCAGATCCAGGCCGGCGCGAAGGTCGTCTTTCAGGTCGCGGGTGGCTGCGGGCTCGGCGCGCTCGACGCGGCGCGCGAACGGAAGGTCTGGGGGATCGGCGTCGACGCCGACCAGTCGTTCCTCGGCCCGCACGTCCTGACGAGCGCGCAGAAGCGCGTCGACGAGGGCGTCTTCCGGACGATCAAGAGCGTGCAGGACGGGACGTGGCAGGGCGGCCGGAACCTCGTGTTCGGCCTCGCGCAGGACGGCGTGGCGCTCGGCACGATCTCGAAGAAGGTCCCGCAGGCCGACCTCGCCGACCTCGATCAGGTCAAGCAGAAGATCGCGTCGGGCGAGATCACGGTCCCGCGCAGCCTCGGCTAGGGGCGAGCCGTGAGCTTGTCGCTCAGAGCCACAAGCTCCGGGGCACCGCCGGCGATCGCCGTCACGACGAGCACCTTGGACTCCGCCCGCAAAGGCGTGTCCAGGTCGTCGGCGCCGCGGACGTCCTCGCCGTCGACGAAGACGTTGACGAGCCGGCGGAGCTCGCCGTGCTCGTCGAGGCAGAGGTCGCGCACCGGGAGTGCGCGCAGCGCGTCGCCGAGCGTCGCCGCGTCGACCTCGAACTCCCGCTGCCCGCCCGCCTCCTGCGCGAGCAGCGCCGGCAGCCGGACTACTGCCACTCCGCGGTCTCGACCGAGAGGACCGGTGGCAGCCAGCGCGCGGCCTCGTGCCAGGTCTCGCCGCCGTCGGGCGAAGCGAGCACCGAGCCGCTCTGCGTGCCGAAGTAGAGGCCGTTCGGCTCGAGCCCGTCCCAGGCGGACGCCTCGCGCAGCACGCCGACCCAGGCGTGCTGCGGCAGTCCCTCGGTGAGCACCTCCCAGGACGCGCCGCCGTCGCGCGTGCGCCACACGCCGAGCCGGCCGCCCGAGGCGACGCGGTTCATCGCACTCTCCTCGGGGATCGTGAACGCGGCGTCCGGGTCGCGCGGGTCGAGCATGAGCGCGAACCCGAAGTCGCTCGGGAGGCCGTTCCCGTCGAGGCGCTCCCAGCTCGTCCCGCGGTCGTCCGAGCGGTAGACGCCGCAGTGGTTCTGCTGCCAGATCCGGTCGGGGTTCGCCGGGTGGACGAGCACCTTGTGCACGCACTGGCCGACCTCGGGGCCGTCCTCGGGCAGGAAGTCGGCCGCCGTGCCCTTGTTCACGGGCTGCCAGGTCGCTCCGCCGTCGTCGGTGCGGAACACGCCTGCCGCGGAGATGCCGATGACGAGCTTGTTGGGGTCGTCCGCGTCGACGTTGATCGAGTGCAGGCACATGCCCCCCGCGCCGGGATTCCACTTGTCGCGCGTCTCGTGCGTGAGCAGCGCCTCGTTCGGCTGCCAGGTGACGCCCTTGTCGTCGGAGCGGAAGAGCACGCCGGGATCGCCGCCGAGCCAGAGCTCGCCGTTCGTCCCGGGCTCGACGTGCCAGGTCGCGTTGAGCTTCAGCTCGCCGTCCTCTGGCAGCCCGAGCTCCTCGGCGCGCTCCCAGGTCGCACCGTCGTCGGTCGAGCGGTGGACGGTGCCGCCGCCGAAGAAGTTCGAGGCGGCGTAGAGCGCGCCGTCGCGCGGGTCGCGGATCGCGTGGTAGACGGAGAAGCCCGTCAGGAGCGGGCCCTCGACCTCCCACTTCCGCCGCCCGGCGTCGCCCGAGAGCACGAAGAGGCCCTTCTTCGTCCCGACCAAGACCTTCACTGCCACGGCCGAGACCCTACCGTGCGGGGTACGTTCGCTTCACATGTCATGCACTGAAGACGTACGGGGACGCCCGTTCTCGACAACGTGATCCTCTGCGACGTCGGCCCGCGGGACGGGCTGCAGAACGAGCCGGACGTGCTCGCGCCGGGCGTGCGGGCGGAGCTCGTGAACAGGCTCGCCGCAGCCGGGCTCCCGCGTGTCGAGGCCGTGAGCTTCGTCCGCCACGACCGCGTGCCGCAGATGGCCGGGGCAGAGGAGGTCCTCGGCGGGATCGAGCCGCGGGACGGCACCGCGTTCGCCGGGCTCGTGCTGAACGAGCAAGGCTACGAGCGGCTGCGCGCGACCCGGCTCGACCGGGTGAACGTCACGCTCGCGGCGACGGACTCGTTCTCGCAGCGGAACGCCAACGCGACGGTCGAGGAGGCCGCCGCCGGCGTCGACGAGATCCTCGACGCCGCTGACCGGCCGGCCACCGTGACGATCAGCGTGGCGTTCGGCTGCCCGTTCGAGGGCCGCGTCGACCCGGGTGCAGTCGTCGCGCTCGCGGCGCGTTTCGCCCGCGCTGACGAGGTCGTGCTCGCGGACACGATCGGCGTCGGGACGCCGAAGCAGGTTCGCGACCTCGTCGAGCGCGTCGTCGCGCTCGGTGGAACAGTCGGCGGGCACTTCCACAACACCCGGAACACCGGCTACGCGAACGCGGTCGCCGCGCTGGAGGCGGGGGGGACCGTGCTCGACGCGTCGATCGGCGGGCTCGGCGGCTGCCCGTTCGCGCCGCGCGCCACCGGCAACATCGCGACCGAGGACCTCGTCTACCTGCTCCAGGGAGACGGGATCTCGACCGGCGTCGACCTCGACGCGCTCGTCGCGATCTCGCAGTGGCTCGAGGAGCTGCTCGGCCGCCAGCTGCCCGGCCAGGTCTACCGCACTTAGCCCAGCTCGTCACCGTGCTGGCCGAGCGCAGGCGGCGGCGTGTCGGCGCGGACGCGCTCGCCGTCGACGCGCAGCGGCTCCGCGAGCCGCATGCGACCTGCGAACGACTGGAGCAGCCCGAGCGCAGCCGTCTGCGGATGCTCCGCCGCCTCGCGGATCGTCTGCACCGGCGCGATCGGGATGCCGTCGAGCCGCTCGAGCCAGGCGGCTGTCGGTTCCCGCGAGAGACGCTGCTGGACAAGCTTCGCGAGCGCCTCGCGGTTCGCCGCGCGCGACGCGTTCGTGGCAAACCGCTCGTCGTCGGGAAGCTCGAGGCGGCGCGCGAGTTCGCCGTAGAGTCGGTCGTTCCCGACCGCGAGCATCACCTCGCCGTCGGCCGTGCGGAACACCTGGTACGGCGCGATGTGCGGGAACGCGGAGCCGTGCTTGCGAGGCTCGTCGCCGGCGAGCGCGTCTGCGACGTGGTAGCCCGCGAGCGCGAGCGCCGTCTCGAAGAGCGAGACCTCGACGACGTGACGCTCGCCCGTGCCGAGCGCGGCGAGGACCCCGAGCGCCGCCCACCACGCGGTCGCGTAGTCGACGAGCGAGACGCCGACGCGCACGGTCGGGCCGTCGGGCTCGCCGGTCACGCTCAGGATCCCGGCGAACGCCTGCATCAGCGGGTCGTAGCCGGGCAGCTCGCCCAGCGGGCCGGGGCCGTACGCGCCGATCCGGCAGTAGACCCGGCTCGCGACGTCGGCGGGGCCGACCCCGAGGCGCTCCGCCGCGCCCGGTCGCAGGCTCTCGACGAAGACGTCCGCGTCCTTCGCGAGCCGGAGCAGGGCGGTTCGTTCTTCCGGCTGCTTCAGGTCGAGCACGACCGAGCGCTTGCCGGCGTTTGCCGCGAAGAACATCGAGGGACCCCACTCGCGTGCCTCGTCGCCGCCCGGCCGCTCCACCTTGACGACGTCGGCGCCGAGCGCCGCCAGCAGCTGCGTGCACGCCGGTCCCGCGAGCGACGACGTGAGGTCGACGACGCGGGTTCCCTCGAGCGGCCGGAACGCCATGCGCGCAAGGGTACGGTGACCACGTGAACCGCCTCGCGCAGGAGACGAGCCCCTACCTCCTCCAGCACGCGGACAACCCCGTCGACTGGTACCCGTGGGGCGACGAGGCGCTCGAGCGCGCGCGCACGGAGGACAAGCCGATCCTGCTCTCCGTGGGTTACTCGGCGTGCCACTGGTGCCACGTGATGGAGCACGAGTCGTTCGAGGACCGCGCGACGGCCGCGGTGATGAACGAGCGCTTCGTCAGCATCAAGGTGGACCGCGAGGAGCGCCCCGACGTCGACGCCGTCTACATGGACGCTGTCGTCGCGCTGAGCGGGCAGGGCGGCTGGCCGATGACGGTCTTCCTGACCCCCACGGGCGAGCCGTTCTTCGGCGGCACGTACTACCCGCCCGAGCCGCGGCACGGACTGCCGAGCTTCCGCCAGGTCCTGGTCGCAGTCTCCGACGCGTTCCGCGAGCGGCGCGACGACGTCGGTCGCCAGGCCGAGGCGCTCGTCGAGGCGGTGCGGCAGCAGAGCGATCAGCGCGCGTCGGCCGAGCCGCTCACGGCGCAGGTGCTCGACGACGCCGTGCGCGCTCTCCGGGAGCAGTTCGACCCGGAGTGGGGCGGGTTCGGCCGCGCGCCGAAGTTCCCGCCCGCATCGGCGCTCGAGTTCCTGCTGCGGCGCGGCGAGCGGGAGCTGACGACGAAGACGCTCGACGCGATGGCGCTCGGCGGCATGTACGACGTCGTCGGCGGAGGCTTCCACCGCTACTCGGTGGACGAGCGCTGGCTCGTCCCGCACTTCGAGAAGATGCTCTACGACAACGCGCTGCTCGTCCCCGCCTACCTCCACGGCTGGGCGGTCACCGGGAACGAGCGCTACCGCGATGTCGCTGGGCGAACCGTCGACTACCTCATCCGGGAGCTCTGGATCGACGGCGAGGGGTTCGCGTCGGCGCAGGACGCGGACACCGACGGCGTCGAAGGGCTGACGTTCACGTGGGCGCCGGGCGAGGGTGCGCCGGACGAGCTGCTGGAGCCCTTCGAGCACGGCCGGTTCGTGCTGCGCGGCGAACTCGACGGCGAGACGCGCGCCCGGCTGCTCGAGATCCGCGACGAGCGGCCGCAACCGGCGCGCGACGACAAGGTGATCACGTCGTGGAACGGTCTCGCGCTCGCGGCGCTCGCCGAGGCCGGCCGGATGCTCCGGCGCGACGACGTGCTCGCGACGGCCGTCCGGCTCGCGGAGCTGCTGACCGCCGGCGAGCTCGTGCGCTCGCGCCGCGCGGGCCGCGCGTCGGGGCCGGGGTTCCTGGACGACTACGCGAACCTCGCGCACGGGCTGTACGAGCTCCACGTCGCGACCGGCGACCTGCGCTGGCTGCACGAGTCCCGCCGCATCGCGCTCGAGGCGGTCGACCGGTTCGGCGACGACGAGCACGGCGGCTTCTTCATGACGCCGCGAGACGGCGAGGCGCTCGTCGCGCGGAAGAAGGACCTCGACGACCACCCGACGCCGTCCGGCAACTCGATGCTCGCGTTCGCCCTCGTCCGGCTCGCGCGGATCTGGGGCGACGACGAGCTCGAGCGGCGCGCCGCTTCGGTCTTCCGGCTCCTCCTGCCGCTGCTCGCGCGGGCGCCGTCCGCGTTCGGGTGGACGCTGGCCGCACTCGACCTCTACCTCGCGCCGCCGCGCGAGCTCGCGCTCCTCGCCGAGCCGGACGACGCCGTTGCCGAAAGGGCGCTTTCCCGCTGGGATCCCAACGCCGTCGTCGCATTCGGGCCGGCGGACGACGTCCCGCTGCTCGCGGGCAAGGCGCGTGTTGACGGGAAGCCGACCCTCTACGAATGCGAGCGCTTCGCCTGCCGCGCGCCCGTGACCGATGCTGACGCGATCCTTACCAACCCCTAAAAGACATCCGGCGCCTCAACGGGTATGAGGTCGGCTATGGGTCGGACGATCATCGGAGTCATCGTCGCGGCGGCGCTCGTCGCCGGCCTCGGCTCGCCGCGCGCGGGCACGGCTGCTGAGGCGCCGTCGACGAAGCCGAACATCGTCGTCGTCATGTCCGACGACCAGACCACCGAGTCGATGCGCGTGATGGCGAACGTGAACGCGCTCGTCGCGGCGCGCGGGACGACGTTCGCGAACAACTTCGTCTCGTTCCCGCTCTGCTGTCCGTCGCGCTCGACGTTTCTCACCGGACAGTACGCACACAACCACACCGTGATGGGGAACGCCGCGCCGCAGGGCGGTTACGAGAAGCTCGCGCCGACTCACGCGAACACGCTGCCCGCGTGGTTGCGAAGCGCCGGCTACCACACCGTGCACATCGGCAAGTACCTGAACGGCTACGGCCGGCTGCGCCCGACGGAGGTGCCCGCGGGGTGGGACGAGTGGTTCGGCTCCGTCGATCCAAGCACGTACCGCTTCTACGGCTACACGCTGAACGAGAACGGCAAGCTCGTGAACTACGGGAGCTCGGCGGGCGACTACCAGGCGGACGTCTACACGGCGAAGGCGGTCGACGCGGTCAAGCGGCTCGCACCGCGTGCCGAGCCGTTCTTCCTCTCGGTCGCGTACCTCGCGCCGCATGCGGGCACGCCGCGCGAGTCGGACGACCCGCCGAACCTCGGCACGCCGGTTCCGGCGCCGCGGCATCGAAACCGGTTCGCGAGCGAGCCCATGCCGCGCACGGCCGCATTCAACGAGGCCGACGTCTCCGACAAGCCGGCCGCGATCCGCCGGCGGCCGCTGCTCGGCGCGCCGCGGATCAATGGGATCACCGAGATGTACCGCCAGCGCCTGGAGTCGCTGCTCGCGGTGGACGAGGGCGTCGCGTCGATCGTGCGCGCGCTGCAGGACAGCGGCGAGCTCGAGCGGACGCTCTTCGTCTACACCTCCGACAACGGCTTCTTCCACGGCGAGCACCGGATCCCGAACGGGAAGGTGCAGCACTACGAGCCGTCCGCCCGCGTTCCGCTCGTGATCCGCGGGCCCGGGGTGCCCGCCGGCGCGAGGCAGCAGCGGCCGTCGGTCAACGTCGACCTCGCGGCGACGATCATCGACGCCGCGAAAGCGAAGGCCGGCCGCACGCTGGACGGGCTCTCGCTGCTCGGGTGGATGCGCGACTCGACGCGCTACTCCGGCCGCGACGTCCTGCTCGAGACCGGGACGTACGCCGCGATCCACACACCGCGCTACGTCTACGTCGAGCACAACACGGGCGAGCGCGAGCTCTACGACCTCGCGACCGACCCGTTCGAGCTGACCAGCGTCCACGACAGTCCGGGGTACACGCAGATCCGGAGCGACCTCGCGCGCCGGCTGCTCGCGCTACGGACGTGCAAGGGCGCGACGTGCAGGCGCGGCCCGTCGCTCGGGCTCTCCAGCCGTTGCGTCGCCCGGACGCATCGGGTCGGTCTCGTCGGCGGCGACGGCCGCCTGGTGTCGCGCGTCGACTGGATCCACCGCGGACGTGGAGCAGGCGCCGACCGCAAGCGCCCGTTCAAGGCGAAGCTCCGCGGGACGGCCGGAGTCGTCCGCGCGATCGCGACGCTGAGCGACGGCCGTCGCGCCTCGATCGACCGTCGCCTCTCAGCCTGTCGTTAGGGTCCCGCGCCGTGGCGGCGCTGCTCTCGGTCGAGAACGTCACCCGACGTTTCGGCGGAGTCGTCGCGCTCGACGGTGTCTCGTTCGACGTCCCCGGCGGTGAGATCGTCGGGCTGATCGGCCCGAACGGCGCGGGCAAGACGACGGTGTTCAACGTGATCACGCGCCTCTACAAGCCCGACGACGGCCGGGTCGTCTTCGACGGGCGCGACCTGCTGCAGACGCCCGTGCACCGGATCGTGAAGCTCGGGATCGCGCGGACATTCCAGAACGTCGCGCTCTGGCCGTCGCTGACCGTCCTCGACAACGTCAAGCTCGGCGGGCAGTCGAGGCACGGCGACCGGAGCGCCGAGGAGCTCCTCGAGTACGTCGGGCTTCGCGGCATCGCCTACCGGCCCGCCGCCGGCCTGCCGTTCGGGACGCTGAAGCGGATCGAGCTCGCCCGGGCGCTCGCGTCGGCGCCCAAGCTCCTGCTGCTCGACGAGCCCGCCGGCGGGCTCAACCACGAGGAGGTCGAGGAGCTCGGACGCTTCGTCCAGAGCATGCGCGCCGAGTTCGACCTGACCGTGCTCCTCGTCGAGCACCACATGAACCTCGTGATGGGCATCTCCGACCACGTGTTCGTCATGAACTTCGGGCGCGTGATCGCGGGCGGCACGCCGCAGGAGGTCCAGCGCGACCCCGCCGTGATCGAGGCGTACCTGGGGGATGCCGGTGCCGCTGCTTGAGCTCGAGGGCGTCGAGGCGCGCTACGGAGCGATCCGGGCGCTCCACGGGATCACGATCCAGGTCGGCGAGCGCGAGGTCGTCTCGGTGCTCGGCGCGAACGGCGCGGGCAAGACGACGACGCTGCGCGCGATCTCCGGGACGGTCCGGCGGAGCGGCGGCCTCCGCTTCGACGGGAAGCCGCTCCCGCGCGCGCCGGAGGCGGTCGCCCGGCTCGGCATCGCCCACGTGCCGGAGGGCCGCGGGACGTTCGCCGAGCTGACCGTGGACGAGAACCTCCAGCTCGGGGCCTTCGTCCGGCGCGACCGCACCGGCTACGAGCGCGACTACGAGGAGGTGCTCGCGCAGTTCCCGTGGATCGGCGAGCGGCGGCACCAGCAGGCGGGCACGCTGTCGGGCGGCGAGCAGCAGATGCTCGCGCTCGCGCGCGCGTTCATCGGGCGGCCGCGGCTCATCCTCGTCGACGAGCCGTCACTCGGGCTCGCGCCGCTCATCGTCCAGCAGCTGTTCGACGTGCTGCGCTCGTGGATCGACGAGCACGGCATGTCGGCGCTCGTCGTCGAGCAGAACGCGAACGTCGCGCTCGAGCACTCCGAGCGCGCGTACGTGCTCGAGGTGGGGCGGGTCGCAGTCGAGGGGAGCGCCGACGAGCTCCGCGGCAACGAGACGGTGCGGAAGAGCTACCTGGGCTACTGATGGCCGACGTCCTCCAGCAAGTGGTCAGTGGGATCGCGTCGGGCGGCGTCTACGCGCTCCTCGCGCTCGCGCTCGTCCTCATCTACCGCTCGACGGGCGTCGTCAACTTCGCGCAGGGCGAGATGGCGATGTTCTCGACCTTCATCTGCTGGGAGCTGCTCGACCGCGGCGTGCCGTACTGGGTCGCGTTCTTCCTGACGCTCGCGATCTCGTTCGTCGGCGGCGTGCTGATCGAGCGCCTCGTGATCCACGTCGTCTCGCGCGCGCAGGCGCTGACGGTCGTGACGGTCACGATCGGCCTGTTGATCCTGCTGAACGGCGCGGCTGCGTGGATCTGGAAGGGCGAGCAGCGCACGCTCGAGAACCCGTTCCCGAGCCGGACGTTCGACGTCGGCGGCGTCGTGATCGCCGCGCAGGACATCGGGATCATCGCGGTCTCGCTCGCGGTCGTCGCCGTGCTCTGGGTCTTCTTCCAGAAGACGCGGGTCGGCCTGGCGGCGCGGGCGGCCGCGCTCAACCCGGAGTCGAGCCGCCTCCACGGCGTCCGCGTGTCCTGGATGCTCGCGCTCGGGTGGGGGCTCGCGGCCGTGCTCGGAGCGGTCGCGGGGATCCTCGTCGCGCCGACGCAGGGGAGCTTCGACCAGAACTTCATGCTCCCGATCCTCATCTTCGCGTTCGCCGCGGCGGTGCTCGGCGGGCTCGACAGCCCGATCGGCGCGGTCGTCGGCGGCGTCGCGGTCGGGATCGCGCTGAACCTGATCGGGACGTACATCGACTTCTTCTCCGACCTTCGCCTGCCCGCGGCGCTGCTCCTGATCCTCCTGATCCTGCTGCTGCGCCCGAACGGCCTCTTCGGCCGGCAGATCGCGAGGCGTGTGTGACCGCGCTCCGCTACGCGCTGCGTGCGGCCGGTCTCGCGCTCTTCGTGGCGGTCGTCGTCTACGTCCCGTTCCGGATCTCGGACTTCCGCTCGTCCGAGTTCGCGCTGATCGGGATCTACTTCATCGCGATCCTCGGCCTCAACATCCTGACCGGCTACACGGGCGCGATCTCGCTCGGACACGGGGCCTTCATGGCGATCGGCGCGTACACGACTGCGATCCTCGTCGCCGACCACGGGATGAGGGATCTCTGGACGATCGCGATCGCCGGCCTCGTCGCCGCGGCGGCGGGCACGGCGTTCGGGCTTCCGGCGCTCAGGCTCTCCGGGCCGTACCTCGCGCTCGCGACCTTCGGGATCGCGGTTGCGACGCCGATCGTGATCAAGAAGTTCGACGGCTTCACCGGCGGGAGCGGCGGGATCAACCTCTTCGAGGCGGAGGGGATCACCGGGCTCCCCGAGTTCGTCGTCACGCTGCCGGGCGGGCACCAGCTCTCGTTCAACGACTGGCTCTACTACCTCACCTGGACGATCGCGCTCGTGCTGTTCGTCGTCGCGTGGGGGATCCACCACAGTCGCCTTGGCCGCTCGCTCCGCGCCATTCGCGACAACGAGCTCGCGGCGGCGGCCTCGGGCGTCTGGCTGGCCTCGCACAAGACGCTCGCGTTCACGCTTTCGGCGTTCTACGCGGGCGTCGCCGGCGCTTTGCTCGCGATCTCGGCCTTCTCCGTGCAGCCCGGCGCGTTTCCCGTCGAACGGTCGATCGCGCTTGTCGTCGGTCTCGCCGTCGGGGGGCTCGGCTCGCTCGCGCCGCTCGTGGCGGGGGCGGCCTTCCTCGTCTTCCTGCCGCAGTGGGCGCAGGACATCTCGAAGGCGCCCGGCGTGCCGAGCGTGATCTACGGCGTCGTGCTGATCCTGCTGATGATGGTGCTCCCGATGGGCGTCGGCGGGCTGCTCAGGCGGATCGGAAGTCCCCTAACTTCTCGCCTGTATCGTCGGTCTTAGAGATTCGTGCGCGTTCTCGGGGTCGTCTTTCTCTCGCTTGCTGTCGCCGTCGGCACAGCCTCGGCGCGCCCTTCGGCGGATCCCGGGGTCAGCTCGAACGAGATCGTGATCGGCGGCACGGTGCCGCTCTCGGGCATCGCCGCGTCGTACGCGTCGGTGGGCCGCGGGGCGGAGGCGTACTTCAAGTACGTCAACGGACGCGGCGGAGTGAACGGGCGGAAGATCACCTACAAGTACGTCGACGACCAGTACAACCCGTCGCAGACCGTGCAGGCGACGCGCGAGCTTGTGCAGCAGGAGCGCGTCTTCGCAGTCTTCAACTCGCTGGGGACCGAGCACAACCTCGCGGTGCGCTCGTTCCTCAACGCGGCGAAGGTGCCGCAGCTCTTCGTCGGCTCGGGAGCGACGACGTTCGGCCGCGACTACCGCCGCTACCCGAACACGATCGGCTTCCTCCCAAGCTACGTCGGCGAGGGCAAGGTCTACGCGCGGCACATCCTGAAGACGAGGCCGACCGCGAAGATCGCCGTGCTCTACCAGAACGACGACTACGGCAAGGATCTCCTCAGCGGCTTCAAGGCCGGGCTCGGAGCGAAGCGGCGGAACATCGTGTCCGAGCAGAGCTACGACCCGCTCTCGACCGACGTCGCGTCCCAGGTCGCGCGGCTGAAGGCGTCGGGCGCGAAGGTGCTGATGGTGATCGCCACGCCGCCGTTCGTGATTCGCGGCCTCGTCGCCGCGAACCGGCTCGGCTGGCGGCCGCAGATCTACGTCAACCAGGTCGGCGGTGCGACGAACATCATGCGGATCGTCGCGGCGACCGCCGGCGCGCGGATCATCCAGAGCGCGGTCACGCTCATCTCGGTCAAGGATCCGACCTCGCCCCGCTTCCGGAAGGACAAGGGCATGGCGCTCTACCGGACGATCATGAAGCGGTACCTGCCGCGCGGTGACGCGAACGACGGGTTCCATACGTACTCGATGGCGGTCGCGTACACGTTCGAGCAGGCGCTGCGGAAGGCGGGCAGGAACCCGACGCGTGCGTCGCTGCTGCGCGCGGTCGCGAACCTCGACATCAAGAGCAACCCGTTCCTCCTGCCGGGCGTGCGGATCAAGACGAGCGCCACGGACCACTTCCCGCTCGACCAGGGGCAGCTGCAGCGCTGGTCGAACAACCAGTGGCACCCGCTCGGCAAGGTCGTCTCCGCGAAGCCGTAGAGCTCAGCTCGTCGCGGCGGCGAGCTCTTCGCGGCGCACGGTGACGATGCGCGGCCCGGTCACCGGAAGGAGCAGCACGACCGTCGTCGTCACGGCGACGCCGAGCCACTGCGAGCCGTCCAGCGTTGCGCCGAAGGCGAAGTAGCCGACGGCGGCTGCGGTCACCGGGAACGTGAGCTCGGCGAGCGCCGCGATCACCGCAGGGGTGCGGCGAAGCCCGATGTAGTAGAGCGACAGCGCGACGAGGCCCGTGACGATCGCGAGCGCCGCGATCCATCCGAAGTCGGCTCCCGAGGTCGTGAACGGGGCGCCCACGAGAAGCACGGCGACGGCGCTCGCGGGGAGCCCGAACGCGAACCGCAGCGCGGTGATGTGCTGGAAGCGGAGCCTCGTCGCGAGCAGTCGCCCCAGCACGGTCCCCATCGCCCAGAGCGCGGCGGCCGCGATCGCCATCAGCGCGGGGAGCGCCTCGTCCACGTGGATGCCGAAGGGAGACGGGAAGGCGATCAGCCAGGTCCCGACCAGGCCCGCGAGCAGGAACCAGCCGTACTGCCGGCGGGGGCGCTCACCGAGGATGAACCACGCGCCCACGACCGCAAAGAGCGGCTGGATCTTCTGGAGCACGACCGGCGTCACGGGATCGCCGTGCACGAACGCCTGCGTGAAGAGGATCGTCGCGATCGCGGACGCGCCGATCCCGACCGCGGCGGCAGCGGCGACGTAGCGCGGCCCTGCGCGCGTCACGGCGACGAACGCGGCGGGGATCACCGGCAGCGTCAGGAGCACGAGGACGAGGTGCTCGCCGAAGACGATGGTTGCGGCCTCCGTGCCCTGGGCGAGCGGTCGACGCAGGAGCGCGTCCATCCCCCAGAGCGCCGCGGCGATGGCGATCAGGAACGCGCCGGGCACGGCCACGAGCGGTCCCTTCATGGCCGCGAGCCTAGCCTAGACCCGACCGCTCAGGTCTCGAGCTCGAGCAGGTCGTCGATCGTCTCGCGCCGGCGGACGAGCCGGGCCGTGCCGTCCGCCACGAGCACCGCGGCCGGCCGCGTCACGCCGTTGTAGTTCGACGCCATCGCGAGCGTGTACGCGCCCGTCGCGGGCACGGCGAGCAGGTCGCCGCGGCGCGGGTCCGGGAGGTCGACCGCGTCGATCAGCACGTCGCCCGACTCGCAATGCTTGCCGGCGACGCGGTACGTGCGGGACGGCCGCTCGTCCGCGCGGTTCGCGAGCAGCGCCATGTAGCGGGCGCCGTACAGCTGCGGGCGCGGATTGTCCGACATCCCGCCGTCGACGGCGACGTAGCGGACGGTCTCGCTCGCCTGCTTGACGACACCGACCTCGTAGAGCGTCACGCCTGCGGGTCCGACGATCGAGCGCCCAGGCTCGAGGACGAGCTTCGGCATCGGGAGCTCGTGCAGCGCCCACGCGCGCTCGACCTCCGCACGGAGCGCGCCGACGAACGCCGCGATCTCGGGCGGCGCGGGATCGTCGAGCGACGTGCGCACGCCGAGGCCGCCGCCCAGGTCGACGATCTCGGGCATCCAGCCGAGCCGGCGCCGGCAGTCGGCCGCGAACGCCGCGAGCCGGTCGATCGTCATGCGCGCGGCTTCGACGTCCGTGAGCTGCGAGCCGATGTGGACGTGGAGCCCGAGCGGACGCGCACGCTCGATCGCCTCGAGCGCCTGTTCGGGCGGCAGTCCGAACTTCGAGCCGCGCTGGCCGGTCCGGATCGCCTCATGCGTGTCGGCCTCGACGCCGGCGGTCACGCGGACGAGCGTGCGCGAGACGCCGGCCTCTCGTGCGCGATCGACCTCGTCGAGCGCGTCGATCACGACGAGTGCGCCGGCCTCCGCCGCCGCCCGGAGCTCGGCCTCGTCCTTGTTGTTCCCGTGCACGACGAGCGCCGCGCCGGGCACTCCGGCGCGCTCCGCGAATCGGAGCTCGCCGAGCGTCGAGACGTCCGCGCCGAACCCCTCCTCGCCGAGTAGGCGCATCAGCGCGACGTTCGGGAACGCCTTCGTGCCATACGCGAGCAGCGCGTCGGGCGTGGCGCTCCGATACGCGCGCGCACGCGAGCGAATCGTCGCCTCGCACAGGACGAGCAGGGGCGTTCCGTGCGTCCGTGCGAGCTCGGTCGCGCGCATCCCGCCGAGCTCGAGCTCGCCCTGCTTCACGACCGCGGTCTCCGGGAAGAGCTCGAGCATCGGCAGGATTGTCCCGACTTTGAGCAAGCGCTTCGTCCTTTCGCTCCCCGAACGGCTCTTCCGGGCACTCGTCGCCGTGCTCGGCGGCGCGCTCCACGAGACGGGGGAGCTCGTCCTGCCCCGCCTCGTCCGTCGCTCCCGTCTCTACGAGGTGACCGCCAAGAACCTGCTCCGAGTGGCGATCGAGCTCGTCGGCCGCGTCGAGGGAGCCGCGACCGTCGAGGAGACACCGGCGAAGCAGATCGCCGTCCGGAAGGGCGCCGGCAACGTGGTCGAGCTCGGCTCGATCGTCGCGTTCGGATTCTCGCCGCTCTGGCTGCTCGCGGCCGCGAGCGACGTCGCGCGCGGCTCGCGCGTCTACCTCGGCTCGCTCGTGTCGGAGCTGAAGTCCGCCGGCGTGCTGGCCGAGGACGCCGAGGTCGGTTCGCTCGACGAGCTGCTCGGCGTGCTCGAGCGCGGCGCGGGCCGCACCGCGCTCCTCGTCGACCTCCCGCCGCTCGAGCTCGCGGAGCTTCGGCGCTCGGTCGCCGAGCTCCGCGCCGAGGCCGACTCGCTGCCGAGCCAGCAACAGCTGGCCGCGCTGTTCGGCGCGCTCCAGCGCGAGGCGCGGAGGGAGGACCGGACGCTGCTCGAGGTCTCGAGCGGCGTCGGGCTCGCCTTCCTCACCTCGGCGCGAAACGTCGGCCGCGAGCACCTGGTGGTGCCGTACGCCGAGGACTGGGAGCCGCTGCGGAGCGAGGGCTTCGCCGACTACGCGCGCCGGGTCGGCACGCCGTACGGGCGCGCGGTCACGGGACACCTCGATCCGGAGCGGCCGACGCACACCGAGCGGCTCCTTACCCGGCTAGGACGCTAGGACCACCAGTTCTCTTCGTTCACCGCGTCACCGGGCCCGCCCGGTGCGCCGATCGCGACGAACTCTGCGCCTTCGGGGCCTGCCTCCATGCCGCGCATCGTGTCCTTGTGCACGCGGATCACGTCCCAGGGCTTCAGCTCGTGGATCTCGTCGCCCACCTTGAACCTGAGGCTGCCGTTCACGACGAGGTACATCTCTTCCTGGGTTCTGTGCGTGTGCCCCCATGGAACGCGGAAGTTCGGGGCGAGCCGCTGGTAGGTGATCCCGATCAGCTCCGCTTCGAGAGCGACGCGTGCGAAGCGGGCCTCCAGGTCGGGAGCGAGGCCGAACTTCGGCGCCTGGTCCTCGACCTCTTTCAAGTTGACGATCGTGTATCCGCTCATGGCGCCCATTCTGTCGCCTTGCTACATTCACGAGCAAGATGAGAAGGGAGCTGCTTCTCTAGCGAAGGGAGCCACGCGGCGCGACGCTGCGGCAACTCTCAACGGCCTCGCGAGAGGCCGTTTTCGTCTCTGGACATGGACCGCTACGACCCACACGCGATCGAGGCCAAGTGGCAGCAGATCTGGGAGGCCGAGCACGCCTTCGAGGTCTCGAACGAGCGCGTGCAGCCGAAGTCGTACGTGCTCGAGCAGCTGCCGTACCCGTCCGGGTCGCTGCACATGGGCCACATGCTCGTCTACACGATCGGGGACATCGTCACGCACTTCCGCCGCCGGAACGGCGCGCGCGTCCTGCACCCGATGGGCTTCGACTCGTTCGGACTGCCGGCCGAGAACGCCGCGATCCGCGAGGGCGGCCACCCGCGCGAGATCACCGAGCGCAACATCGCGAACATCAAGCGCTCGATGAAGCGGATCGGCTGGGCGATCGACTGGTCGCGCGAGCTCTCCACCCACGACCCGTCGTACTACCGCTGGCAGCAGTGGCTCTTCCTCCGGTTCTTCGAGCGCGGGCTGGCGTACCGGAAGGCCGCGCCCGTCAAGTGGTGTCCGTTCGACCAGACGGTGCTCGCGAACGAGCAGGTGACGGCGGAGGGTCGCTGCGAGCGCTGCGGGACGCTGGTCGAGTCGCGGCTGATGGAGCAGTGGTTCTTCCGGATCACGGACTACGCGCAAGCGCTGCTCGACGACCTCGACACCGTCGACTGGCCGGAGTCGATCAAGGCGCGCCAGCGCAACTGGATCGGCCGCTCCGACGGCGCCGAGGTCATCTTCAGGATCGAGGAGCTCGCCGTCGACGTGCCGGTGTTCACGACGCGGCCCGACACGCTGTTCGGAGCGACGTTCTTCGTGCTCGCGCCCGAGCACGAGCTCGTCGAGCGGCTGGCGGAGACGGCCGAGAACGGTGAGGAGATCCGCGAGTACGTCCGGCGCGCGGCCGTGAAGAAGACCGAGGAGCGCGCCGCCGCCGAGGAGAAGACGGGGGTCTTCACGGGCTTCCACGTCGTGAACCCCGTCAACGACGAGCGTCTGCCGGTCTATGTCGCGGACTATGTGCTGACCGACTACGGCACCGGCGCGATCATGGCGGTGCCCGCGCACGACGAGCGCGACTTCGCGTTCGCGCAGACGTTCGGGCTCGATGTCCGCGTCGTGATCCGGCCGCGCGACGGCGAGGCCGAGGACGTCCCGTACGTCTCGGGCTCCGACGACGACGTGCTCGTCAACTCGGGCGAGTTCGACGGGCTCCCCGCGCCGGAGGGCGGCCGGCGCATCGTCGACCGGCTGGCTGCGGAGGGACGCGGCCGGTTCGCCGTCAACTATCGCCTGCGCGACTGGGGCTGGTCGCGCCAGCGATACTGGGGCGCCCCGATCCCCGTCGTGTACTGCGAGGCGGACGGGATCGTCGCCGTGCCCGACAGCGAGCTGCCCGTGGTCCTGCCCGACGTCGAGGACTTCAAGCCGCAGGGCAAGCCGCCGCTCGCGCAGGCCGAGGATTGGGTCAACGTCACGTGCCCGAAGTGCGGCGGTCCAGCCAAGCGCGAGACCGAGACGATGGACACCTTCGTCGACTCGGCGTGGTACTTCCTGCGCTACTGCGACCCGCACAACGAGCAGGCGCCCTGGGGCCGCGAGATCGTCGACTACTGGAACCCGGTCGACCTCTACATCGGCGGTGTCGACCACGCGACGATGCACATGATCTACGCGCGCTACTTCGTCAAGGTCCTGAACGACCTCGGCATGCTCGGATTCCGCGAGCCGTTCGCGGCGTTCTACTCGAACGGTTGGGTGACGTTCGGCAAGACGAAGATGTCGAAGCGCGCGGGGAACGTCGTCGGCCCGGACGACTTCGTCGCGGAGTACGGCGCCGACCCGGTTCGCCTGAACATCCTGTTCATCGGCCCCGCCGACCAGGACATGGAGTGGACCGAGGAGGGCGTCGAGGGGATGGCGCGGTTCGTCCGGCGGCTCTGGCGGATCGTGAACGAGGTCGCGTCGGAGGCGCCGCGTGGGGAGGAGGCCGACGGTCCGCTCGCGCGGAAGGCGCACGCGACGATCGCGAAGGTCACCGACGACATCGGCCGGCGGTTCGCCTTCAACACGGCGATCTCAGCGGTGATGGAGCTGACGAACGAGCTGTCGCGCGACACGCGCGGCGCCGACTCGCGCTTCGCCGCCGAGACCGCGGTCTCGCTGATCCAGCCGTACGCCCCGCACCTGGCCGAGGAGCTGTGGCAGCGGCTCGGACACGAGCGGCTGTGGGGGCAGCCGTGGCCGGTCGCGGACGAGGCGATGCTGGAGCGCGAGACCTTCGAGCTCGTGATCCAGATCAACGGCAAGGTGCGCGATCGCCTCCAGGTCTCGGCGGATGCGTCCGAGGAGGACCTGATCGCCGCGGCCACATCGTCGGAGCGCGTGCGCTCGTTCCTCGACGGCGCGGAGGTGCGGCAGACGATTGTCGTGCCGCGCAAGCTCGTGAACCTCGTCGTCGGAGCGAACGGGACGAACTGACACACACTCGGCACGGAGTCGTCACACACGTGTGACGCTTCTGTCGCCAGTCTTGGCGACATGCCGGAGATCGAGGTTTCGCGCGGTCGTGCGCTCGCGGCCGCGGGCGTGCTGCTCCTCGTGCTCGTGTTCGCGGGGCGGTACGTGCTCGGCGCGGGGGCTGCGTCATCGGGTCGCGACGCCACCGCCGACGTGGTCGCGCAGCCGCTGCACGCCGAGGCCGCTCCGCCGGTCGTCGTCCACGTCGTCGGCGCGGTGCGGACGCCGGGGCTCTACCGGCTCGGACGAGGGAAACGCGTGGCCGACGCGGTGGCGCGCGCAGGCGGGGCGACGGGCAAGGCCGACCTCGCGCTGATCAACCTCGCGGCGCCGGTCGCGGACGGGCAGCAGATCGTCGTGCCGGCGCGCGCGCCTCCCGCCGCCGCCGCCGGCGGCTCGACTGACGGCGGCGGCGAACAGGCCGCGCAGGGGCCGGTGCACCTGAACAGCGCGACGATCGATGAGCTCGACGAGCTCCCCGGAGTGGGGCCTGTCACCGCGCAGAAGATCGTCGACTACCGCGAGAAGCACGGGGCGTTCTCGTCCGTCCGCGAGCTCGACGCGATCCCCGGGATCGGCCCCGCGCGCCTCGCGCAGCTGTCGGAGCTGGTCGCGCCGTGATCCGCGACCTCCTCGAGCGTCGCCGGGCGCACGTGCTCGGCGTGTCGTGTGCCGCGGGTCTCGCGGCGGCGACGGGACTGCGCGCGGAAACGCCGCTCGTGGTCGTCGCGGCGGTCGCCGCCGCAGCGTCGACGGCGGTCGTCGTGCGCGAGCCGGCTCGGCTCGCGCTCCTCGCGGCGGCGCTCGCACTGAGCGGCTGGTGGTGGGGCAGCGCGCGGCTCGACGCGATCGACCACAGCGTCCTCGCCCAGGAGGTCGGCGTCTACGGCGACGCGCTCGCAGTCGTCACTGCTCCGGCCCGGCGCTCGCCCTACGAGGTACGCGTCGCCGCCCGGGTGCTGCGCTTCCGCGGACGCGACGTCTCCGAAGCGGTGCAGCTCGAGCTCCCACCCGCACGCGCGCCGCCGCAGGGTGCCGTCCTGTCGCTCTTCGCCGAGATCGTCGAGCCCGAGCACGACGAGGACTTCGACGAGCGCACGTTCCTGCGTCGTCGCGGCGTGCACGTGATCCTGCGCGCCCGCGGGTGGCGGATCGTCGGCGCCCGCGGTGGAGTCGGCGGCGTCGCCGACCGCTTGCGGCGCGCGCTCGTGCGCGGCCTCGACGGGCTGACCGGCGAGCGTCGAGCGGTGCTCGCGGGGGTCGTGCTGGGCGAGGACGAAGGGCTGAGCGAGGGGCTCCGCGACGCATTCAGGACGTCCGGCCTCTACCACCTCCTGGCCGTCTCGGGTCAGAACGTCGCCCTGCTCGCGGCCGGCGTCTTCCTGCTCGGCTGGCTCGTTCGCCTGCCGCGTCTCGCGATCGAGCTGACGATCCTGGCCGCGATCGGCGGGTACGTGCTCGCCGTCGGCTGGCAGCCCTCGGTGGTGCGCGCCGGCGTGGCCGGCGCGCTGGCGTCGATCGCGTGGCTCACGGCCCGCGAACGCGATCCGTGGTGGCTGCTCGTGGCCGGCGCGGTCGTGCTCCTCGCGTGGAACCCGTACTCGCTGCTCGAGCCGGGCTTCCAGCTGTCGTTCGCGGCCGTCGCGGCCATCTTCGGCGGCGCGCCCTGGCTCGTTCGTCGGCTCGAGGGGTATCCGGTGCCGCGGTGGCTCGCGCTCGTCGTCGCGATCTCGACCGCGTGCGGCGTCGCGACCGCACCGATCCTCTGGCTGCACTTCGGAGCGGTGCCGCTCTACTCGGTGCTTGCGAACGCGCTCGCGGCGCCGATCGTCGGCTTCCTGCTCGGCCTGGCGCTCGTGGCGGGCCTGCTCGTCCCGATCTCGCCGTCGGCCGCGTTCGCGCTCGCGTGGATCGACGGCTGGCTCGCCGCGTACCTCGTGTGGTGCGCCCGAATCGTCGCGCGGCTCCCGTTCGCGCGGCTGACGTCGGGACGAGTTCTGCTCGCGCTCGTCGCAGCGGTCGGGTTCGCGTGGATCGTCCGCCGCCTGCCTGCACCACGCCCGCTGCGCGCACTGGTGCTGCTCGGGATGGCGGCGGTCGCGCTCGTCGCGTGGTCGTCGCGAAAGGCCGCCGAGCCGCCACCGCCGCCAAACGGGCTTCGCGTGACGTTCCTCGACGTCGGCCAGGGCGACGGCACGCTCGTCGAGGCGCCGGGTGTGCGCCTGCTCGTCGACCAGGGCCCGCCCGAAGCCCGCGTCGCCGACGAGCTCCGCCGCATGGGGGTGCAGACCCTGACGGCGCTCGTCCTGACGCACCCCCAGCGCGACCACGTCGGCGGTGCGGCCGAGGTCCTGCGGAAGCTCCGGGTCGGCTTCGTGCTCGACCCGCGCCTCCCAACGAGCGGTCCGGAAGAGCGTTCGGCGATGGCCGAGGCACGCCGCGACGGCGTCCGCGTCGTCGCGGCGCGCGCAGGGCGCGCGTTTCGCCTCGGGCCGCTCCGCGTCGCGATCCTCTGGCCGGACGGTCCGGGCTTCCCCGGCGAGGACCCGAACCAGCGAGCGATCGTCCTCGTCGTTACGTACGGCCGGGTCGACGTCCTCCTGACCGCCGACGCAGAGTCCGACGTCACCCTGCCGCTGAGCCCGCCGCCCGTCGAGGTGATGAAGGTCGCGCACCACGGCTCCGCCGACGACGGCCTCGGCGAGCTCCTCCACCTCACGAGTCCCGAGGTCGCGGTCATCTCGGTCGGCCTCGGGAACGACTACGGCCACCCGACGCCCTCGACTCTGCACGCCCTCGAGCGCGAGCCGGGCCTCCGTCTCTTCCGAACCGATCTCGACGGGCGTGTGGTCGTCGAGTCCGACGGGACGCGGATCTGGGTTCGGTCGGAGCGCTGAGTAGGCTTGGCCCGTGGCGGATGACCTGAAGCCGGTCTACCTGCTGACCGGCTCCGACCGGCCGAAGATCGAGCGCGCGCTCCGGCGCCTGCGCGACCGATTCGACGCAGAGTCGGTTGAGCTGCTGAACGCCGCCGAGGTCAACGGCGCGGACGCCGTCGCGGCCAGCAACGCGCTCGGCCTCTTCGGGGGCGAGCGCCTCGTGATCGTGGAGGAGGCCGAGCGCTGGAAGGCCGACGACGCAAAGGCAGTCGCCGCCTACGCCGCCGACCCGACGCCCGGTGCCGTCCTCGCCCTCGTCGCGGGCGAGCTCCGCAAGGACTCGACGCTGAAGAAGGCCGTCGCGAAGTCGGGGGAGGTGCTGGTCTACGACGTCGACCGCAAGAAGATCGTCGACTGGATGATCCAGCAGTTCGGGACGAACGGTGTCAAGGTCGACCGCGACTTCGCGCGCGCGGTCGTCGACGCGGTCGTGCCGGAAGGCCTCGAGCCCGACCTGCACCACCTCGCGAATGAGGTCGCGAAGCTCTCGACGTGGGCGGGCGGTAAGCCCCTCGAGTGGGAGGAGGTCCGGGACCTCGTCGTCCCGTTCGGCGAGATGCCCTCGTTCGCGCTCACTGATGCGTGGGGGCGCCGCGACGTCGTCGCCGTCCTCGCTGCGGCCGAGGCGTCGTTCGAGCGCGAGGCCTCACCCCGCCGCGACGTCGCGCCACGCCTCGTCGGCGCGCTGGCCCGGCACCTCGCACGCATTCAGGAGTGCAAGCGACTGCTCGGCGAAGGTCACACGAGCTCCGAGATCGCCTCGAGGCTGAAGCGCCATCCGTACTACGTGCAGAAGCTCGTGCGCCAAGCCGAGGCGTTCTCGGAGGACGAGCTGCGCGACGCGGCCGTGCGCCTCGCCGAGCTCGACCACGCGCTCAAAGGTGGATCGCGCCTCTCAGGCGACCTCGAGCTGGAACGCGCGCTCGTCGACGTCACCCGCGGCCGCGAAGGCCGCGTCGCGATCGCCTAGGAGCCGGCGCCGGCGACGATCCGCGCCGCCTGCGCCTTCTTGCGCGAGGCGGTGTTGCGGTGCAGGGCGCCGCGGGCAGTCGCCCGGTCGATTAGCCGCACGAGCTCGCGATGCTCGGTCGAGACCTCGTCGGTCTTGCCCTCCTGCGCCGCACGCTCGAGCCGCTTGGTCAGCGTCTTGATCGTCGAGCGGTAGCGGAGGTTTTCG
Source organism: Gaiellaceae bacterium (assembly GCA_035718485.1). GTDB lineage: Bacteria > Actinomycetota > Thermoleophilia > Gaiellales > Gaiellaceae > JACCTU01. Next base: position 5,112 of record DASTHC010000163.1, on the reverse strand, counting down.
ACCCGCTGGCGGGCCGCGATCCGGACGCGCTTCTTCTGCTGCTTGATGTTCGCCATAGCGTGAAAACGCCCGCAATGCGGGCGGCAGGATCGTAGCAGGCGCCCTCGTATACTCGCCGCGTGGAGGCGCGCCAGGGCCGCCGGCTTGCGTGGTCCGCGGCGATCTTCTCGATTGCGACGGGCATCTCCCGTGTCCTCGGGCTGATCCGGGACGTGATCGCCTCCTATTACTTCGGCGTCCGCGGGCCGATCAACGCGTTCACCGTTGCGTTCCAGATCCCGAACCTGATCCGGATCCTCGTCGGCGACGCGGCGCTGTCGGGCGCGTTCGTGCCGGTCTTCAACGAACTGCTCGAGAAAGGCGAGCGCGCACGCGCCTGGCGCGTGGCCTCGAGCATCCTCTGGCTTCTGATCCTCGCGCTGACCGCCGTGACGGCGATCTTCATCCTCCTCGCCCCGGTCATCTTGCCGCCGCTGACGAAGGAGTACGACGACCTCGCGGTCACCTTGTCGCAGATCCTCTTCCCGATCGTCGTGCTTCTCGGGGCGTCGGGAATCATCGTCGGCGTTCTCAACACCTACGGGCACTTCTCGATCCCGGCGCTGACGCCCGTCGCGTGGAACATCGTGATCATCCTCGGCCTCGTGCTCGGCGTCCCGCGCGCGGACACGACGTCGGGCGAGCTCTACGTCTACGCGGGCTCGATCGTGCTCGGCACCGTCGTGCAGGTGCTCTTGCCGCTGCCGTGGCTGCGCGGGTTGGACGGGAGACTCCGCGTCGTCATCGACTACCGCGACCCCGCGGTCTGGCGGGTGTTCAAGCTGATGGTGCCGGTGACGGTGAGCCTCGGGCTGATCAACCTGAACGCCGTCATCGGGACGTTCGTCGCCGCCGCGCTCATCGACCCGACGATCGCGCCGACCGCGATCGATCGCGCGTTCCGGATCTACATGCTCCCGCAGGGGATGTTCTCGGTCGCGGTGGCGACCGTGCTCTTCCCGACGCTCTCGCGCCTCGTCGCGCGCGCCGACATGGTCGGCTTCCGCGCGACCGTCGCCGAGGGGCTTCGCCAGATCGCGTTCTTGCTCGTCCCCGCGAGCGTTATCTGCGCGGTGCTCGCCGAGCCGATCGTCCGGCTCCTCTACCAGCGCGGCGAGTTCACTCCCGACCAGACGCCCGTCGTCGCCAGCGCGCTCGCCGCGTTCTCGCTGGGGCTCACGTTCAACGGGATGATGCTGCTGCTGAACCGCGCGTTCTTCGGCATGCAGCTACCGCGGATCCCGACGCTGATCGCCGGCGCCAACCTCGTCTTCAACACGGCGCTCTACCTCGTGCTCTACCCCGTCGGCGTCTGGGGCGTGCCGCTCGCGATCTCGATCGCGAACATCGCGGGCGCCGCCGCGCTGATCGTGCTGCTCCAGCGCCGGGTCGGCGGCCTCGAGCTCGCGAGGTCGACCGACGCGTTCCTGCGGATCACCGCTGCCTCCGCCGCCCTCGGCGTCGTCGCGTACGGGGTCTGGTGGGTGCTCGACGACCTCTTCGGGCGCAGCTTCCTCGCGCAGGTCCTTTCCGTCGGCGGAGGCGTGGCCCTCGGCGGCCTGGTCTACCTCGTCGCCTGCCGCGCGCTCGGGGTGCGCGAGATCCAGACGCTACTCTCGTTGCGGGCGCGCTTCAGGCGCTCGTGACCCCATGGACCAGAGCCGCATCCGCAACTTCTCGATCATCGCGCACATCGACCACGGCAAGTCGACGCTGGCCGACCGCATCCTCGAGCTGACGAACGCCGTCTCGAAGCGCGAGATGCGCGAGCAGGTGCTCGACTCGATGGACCTCGAGCGTGAGCGCGGGATCACGATCAAGGCGCAGGCGGTTCGCGTGAGCTGGAAGGGACACGAGCTCAACCTGATCGACACGCCCGGGCACGTCGACTTCACGTACGAGGTGTCGCGCTCGCTCCAGGCGTGCGAGGGCGCGCTGCTCGTCGTCGACGCGGCGCAGGGGACCGAGGCTCAGACGCTCGCCAACGCCTACCTCGCGATCGAGAACGAGCTCGAGATCGTGCCGGTCGTGAACAAGATCGACCTCCCGCAGGCCGACCCGGACGGGGCGGCCCGTGAGGTCGCGGAGTTGATCGGCGAGTCGCCCGACCGCGTGCTTCGGATCTCCGCGAAGACCGGCGAGGGCGTCGCGGACGTGCTCGACGCCGTGATCGAGCGCGTCCCGCCGCCTGCGGGTGAACCCGCCGCACCGGCTCGCGCGCTCATCTTCGACTCGTCGTACGACCAGTACCGCGGCGTCGTCGCGTTCGTCCGCGTCGTCGACGGCGTGTTCCGACCGCGCGAGCGCCTGCGGACGATGGCGCTCGGCACGCGCTTCGAAGCCCAGGAGATCGGCTTCATGTCACCGGCGATGCGTCCGGTCGACGAGCTCACGGCGGGCGAGGTCGGCTACGTGATCACCGGGCTGAAGGACGTTTCCGAACTGCGCGTCGGCGACACGCTCACGACGGAGTCGAACGGCGCCGTCGAGCCGCTGCCCGGCTACAAGGACGTGAAGCCGATGGTGTTCGCGGGTCTCTTCCCGACGGAATCCGACGACTACCCCGAGCTGCGCGACGCGCTCGAGAAGCTCAAGCTGAATGACGCCGCCCTCTTCTACGAGCCCGAGACGTCGCAGGCGCTCGGCTTCGGCTTCCGCTCAGGTTTTCTCGGTCTGCTGCACATGGAGATCGTGCGCGAACGGCTCGAGCGCGAGTTCGACCTCGACTTGCTCGTCACCGCGCCGAACGTCGCGTACCGGGTCAAGGAGCGGAACGGCGAGTGGCGCGAGGTGCACAGCCCCGCGGACATGCCCGACGAGTTCGAGGAGGCCGAGGAGCCGTACGTGAAGGCGTCGATCATCGTCCCGAAGGAGTACGTCGGCCCGGTGATGGAGCTGAACAACGAGCGGCGCGGGCGCTTCGACCACATGGAGTACCTCTCGCCGGAGCGCGTGCACCTGACCTACGAGCTGCCGCTCGCGGAGATCGTGCTCGACTACTACGACCAGCTGAAGTCGCGCACGCGCGGCTACGCGAGCTTCGACTACGACTACATCGGCTTCCGGCCGGGCACGCTCGTGCGCGTCGACGTGCTCGTCGCGGGGGAGAGCGTGGACGCGCTGTCGCTGATCGTGCACCGCGAGTTCGCGTACGACCGCGGGCGCGCCCTCGTCGAGCGGCTCCGGAAGGAGATCCCGCGCCAGATGTTCGACGTGCCGATCCAGGCCGCAATCGGGTCGCGCGTGATCGCGCGCGAGACGGTCAAGGCGCGCCGCAAGGACGTGCTCGCGAAGTGCTACGGGGGCGACATCACGCGCAAGCGGAAGCTGCTCGAGAATCAGAAGAAGGGCAAGAAGCGGATGAAGCAGGTCGGCGCGGTCGAGGTTCCGCAGGAGGCGTTCCTCGCCGTCCTGAATATCGGCCAGGAAGGGCGCAAGTGAGCGGCGTCGCCCATCTCTACGTCCACCTTCCCTTCTGTGCGCACCGCTGCGGCTATTGCGACTTCGTGACGGTGACGGGGCGGAGCGAGGAGCACGGCTCATACGTTGACGCGCTGCTCCGGGAGCTCGAGCTGGAGAGCGGCCTCCTGTCCGAGCAGCTCGAGACGATCTTCCTCGGCGGCGGGACGCCGACGTTCACCGAGCCCGGCGCGCTCGAGCGGCTGCTGGCGGCCCTCCCGCCGGCGGATGAGGTGACCGTCGAGGCCAACCCCGAGACGGTCACGCCCGAGCTGGCCGAATTGCTGTCACGAAACCGTGTCAATCGTGTGTCGCTCGGCGCACAAACGTTCAACACCACACTGCTGGACGTGTTGGAGCGGCGCGCCGGCCCCGGCGACGTCTCGGGCGCCTTCTACCGTCTTCGTGATGCCGGATTCGACAACATCAACCTCGATCTCATCTACGGGATACCGGGGCAGAGCGCCGCCGACCTCGAGCGCGACCTCGACGAGGCGCTGAAGCTCGCCCCCGAGCACCTCTCGTGCTACGAGCTCGAAGCGAAGCCGGGCACTCGCTTCACGCACACGCACGGGGTCGAGCTCGAGCGTCAGGCCGAGGCGATGGAGGACTACTTCGAGCGCGTCGTCGATCGGCTGACGGGCGCGGGTTACCGCTGGTACGAGACCGCGAACTTCTGTCGGAGCGGCTCGTCGGTGGACGGGCGCGACCTGCGCGCGCAGCACAACCTCGCGTACTGGGAGGGCCGCGACTATCTGGGCCTCGGAATCGGCGCATTCTCGACCATCGCCGGCCGGCGCTGGCGGAACACGCCTCGGTTGCCGGCGTACACGGCGGCGCTCGCGTCCGGCGAGGCACCGGCACGCGAGCTCGAACGCCTCGACGAGGAGACGCGCATGCGCGAACACCTGATGCTGGGGCTGCGGCTGGACGAGCCGCTGCCGCTCGCGGAGGTCGAGCCCGCGCTCGACCTGGACGCGCTCGAACGACTCTCCGGGCTCGGCCTCGTCCGGCGCGACGGCGGCACGCTCGCGCTGTCGCCACGGGGCCGCTTCCTCGGCGGCCGCGTGACCGTCGAGCTGCTCGCGTAAAATTCCCTGCAAATGAGCAGCGTCGGCGCACCGGAGCTCACGCCGCGGCAGCGCGAGGTACTGCGCCGCGTCGTCGAGGACTACGTCGCGACCGGGGAGCCGGTCGGATCGAAGGCGCTCGTCGAGCGCAGCGGGCTGACGGTCTCGCCGTCGACGGTGCGGTCCGAGCTCGCCGAGCTCGAGCAGCACGGGCTGCTCACCCACCCGCACACCTCCGCGGGGCGGGTCCCCACCGAGGAGGGCTACCGCTACTACGCACGCGTGCTGCTGACCGAGCCGGAGCCGCGCCCCTCCGGTCTCGGGCTCGAGCTCGCGGTCCAGAACGAGGTCGAATCGGCGCTCCAGCAGACGACGGAGATGCTCTCGGAGATGACGAGGCTCCTGGCACTCGTCTCCGCACCCCCGCTCGAGTCGGCGACCGTCCGCCACGTCGAGGTGCTCCTGCTGCAGCCGAACGTCGCCATGGTCGTCGTCATCACGTCGAGCGGCGGCGTCTCGAAGCGCATCTTCTCGACCCCGCAGC
>DASTHC010000162.1:0-2819 GCA_035718485.1 Gaiellaceae bacterium | reverse complement strand
CGAGGTGAGCCGGCGCCCGGGCGACATCGTGGCCGAGGTGAACCGCCTCGCGCAGGAGGGCGTTCGGGAGATCACGCTCCTCGGACAGAACGTCAACTCCTGGGGCCGCGACCTCCGCCCCGAGATCGACACCGAGTTCGGTGAGCTGCTCCGCGCGTGCGACGGCGTGGACGGGATCGAGCGCATCCGCTTCACGAGCCCGCACCCGAAGGACTTCCGCGACCCGGTCATCGCCGCGATGGCGGAGTCGCGCGCGGTCTGCGAGCACATCCACCTGCCGCTCCAGTCCGGCTCGACGCGAATCCTGAAGGCGATGCGGCGCACGTACTCGAGGGAGCGCTACCTCCAGCTCGTCGACAGGCTACGTGCGGCAATCCCCGATCTCGCGCTCGGGACGGACATCATCGTGGGCTTCCCGGGCGAGACCGAGGCGGACTTCCAGGAGACGCTGGACGTCGTCGAGACGGTCGGCTACGACAGCGCGTACACGTTCGTCTATTCGCCGCGCACCGGGACCGAGGCAGCGGCAATGCCCGATCAGGTTCCGGACGAGGTCAAGCGCGAGCGGATCGAGCGCCTCGTCGAAGTTGTGCAGTGGATCGGCCGCGACCGCAACCGCACGAGGATCGGCCTCACCGAGGAGGTGCTCGTCGAGGGGCCGAGCCGCACCGACGCCGCCCGCCTGCGCGGACGGACGCGCCGGAACACGACGGTGAACTTCGTCGGGGACGCAGGCGCCGGGCAGCTCGTCCGAGTGCAGATCGACGACGCGACGTCGACGACGCTCTCCGGCCGGCAGGCCGCGCTCGTCGCGGCGTAGCGATGAACCGCCACCGCCTCTGGATCGCGGCGCAGCTGCTGTTCCTCGTCGCGCTCGTCGTGTTTCTCGGCTACGCGCTCCGAGACTCGTGGGCCGACGCCGGGCCGCGGCTGCGAGACGCCGACCCGGTCGATCTCGCGATCGCGTTCGTGCTGCTCGCCGTCTACTACTGCCTGTTCGTCTTCGGCTGGCAATGGATCCTGCGCGCGCTCTCGGTCCGGGTCTCGTACTCGGTCGCGCTCCAGTCCGAGATGGCGTCGATGCTCGCGAAGTACGTCCCGGGCGGGATCTGGACGCCTGCGGCACGCGTGCTGTGGCTGAAGAAGGCCGGAACCGACGCCGCGACGCCGGTCGTCGTCTCGTCGATCCTGCTCGAGGCCGGCCTCTCCGCGGTGTCCGGCGTGCTCGTGTTCGGCGTGGGGCTGATCATCATCGGCGACGCCGACGCGCCGCTCATCCCGCTCGCGCTCTTCGCGGCCGTCGTCACCGTGCTGCTCCATCCCCGCGTCTTCCGCTGGGTCGCCGTTCGGGCGTTCAAGCCGTTCGGCGGTATCGAGTACCCCGACCTTCCCTACCGCGTGCTCGTCGGCCTGCTCGGCTTCTACGCGTTCTCATGGCTCGTCGGCGGTGCGGCGTTCCTCTTCTTGATCCGCGCGGTCGGCGGCGACGCCGGCGCCGACTCGATCGTGTTCCTCGGCGGCACCGCGGCCGTGGGCGCGATCGTCGCCGTGCTCTCGGTGATCGCGCCCTCGGGGCTCGGCGTCCGTGAGGCGTCGATGTACGGGCTCGTGCTGGCCGTCGCCTCGAGCGGGGTGGCGCTCGGCGCGGTCGTGTTGAACCGCATCGCGATCACCGTCGTCGAGGCGGCGCTGCTCCTCGTCGGAGCGCTCCTCTATCGCCGGCGCCGCGCCCAGCTTCGGGAAGCGCACGCTGCGCCGTGACGGCAGCCGTCGTCGGGATCTTCGGTCCGACGGCGTCCGGGAAGACCGACGTCGCGGAAGCCGTCGCCGACCGCCTGCCGGGGGAGCTCGTCTCGGCCGACGCGATGCAGGCCTACCGCGGACTGCCGGTTCTGACGAACCAATCGGCGCGGCCGACCCGCCTGGTCGGGATCTGGGCCCTGATGCACGAAGCCTCGGTCGCGGAGTACCAGGAGCTCGCACATGCGGAGATCGACGAGTTGCTCGCCGACGGCGCGACTCCGATCGTGGTGGGGGGCACCGGGCTCTACCTGCGCGCGGCGCTGGCAGACCTCGAGCTTCCGCCGCCGCCGGAGCCCGGCACGCGCGAGCGCTTCGACGCAATGTACGAGGAGCTCGGCCCCGAGGGCGCGCACTCGGCGCTTGCGGCCCGCGATCCCAGCGCCGCGGCGCGGATCCACCCGAACGACCGTCGGCGGGTCGTCCGTGCGCTCGAGCTCGCCGAGGCCGGAGCGTCGCTCGCCCCGACGGCCGACTCGCTCTGGAGCGAGAGCTACCGGCATCCCACGCTCGTGGTCGCGCTCGACGTTCCGCGTGAGGTCCTCGCCGGGCGGATCGAGGCGCGGACATCGTCGATGATCGAGCGCGGCGTGGTGGAGGAGGCGCGTGCCGCCTTCGATCACCCGATTTCGCGGACGGCGTCGACGATTCACGGCCTCCGCGACTTCGCCGAGCTCCCGCGCGAACAGGCCGTGGAGACGTACACCCGACGCGTCCGCCGCTACGCGGCGTACCAGCGCAAGTGGATGCGCCGGATTCCGGGCGTCGTCATCATCGACGCGAACCGACCCGCGACCGAGGTGGCCGATGAGATCGTCGAGCTGGCACGCACACGGGAACGTCTACCTGGTGACGGAGCCGTGCGGGCTGACGCCTGAGCGCGTCCGCGAGCTCGTCGGGAGCGCAGACGGGATCCTCGAGGTCGCCGACGACGGGGAGGTCGTGATCTGGAACCCCGACGGGTCGCAGGCCGAGATGTCGGGCAACGGGACGAGGATCGCGGCACGGTGGCTCGCCGA
>DASTHC010000161.1:0-4995 GCA_035718485.1 Gaiellaceae bacterium | reverse complement strand
CGCTTCGTCCGTGACCAGCGGCTCGCGCTGACCGAGGAGGAGCTGGCTGCGAACCCGCTGCCACCCGCCCTCGAGCTGATCGACAACCACATGCTCAACCGCGACGGTGCCGACCACCGCCGCCTGCGGCGCCTCGTCACGAAGGCGTTCACGCCGAGGATGGTCGAGCAACTGCGCCCGCGGATCCAGGCGATCGCGGACGAGCTGATCGACGCCGTTCAGGAGCGGCGCGAGCTGGAGCTCGTCGAGAAGTTCGCGTTCCCGCTGCCGATCACCGTGATCGCCGAGCTCCTCGGGATACCGGCCGCCGACCGCGATCGCTTCCGCGCGTGGTCGGACGCCCTCGTGACGCCGTCGATCGGTCCCGCGGAGCTCGAGCGGTTCGCCGCCTCGATGCGGGAGTTCGTCGCGTACCTGCGCGAGCTGTTCGAACGACGCCGTCGTGAGCCGGCGGAGGACCTGATCAGCGCGCTCCTCCAAGCCGAGGAGGCCGGCGACTCGCTGAGCGAGGAGGAGCTCTTCAGCACGGTCATCCTCCTGATCGTCGCCGGACACGAGACGACCGTCAGCCTGATCGGCACCGCCGTGCTCGCGCTGCTCCGCGAGCCGGACGTCGTCGAGCGCCTCCGCGCGGAGCCGGACCTGATCCCGTCGGCCGTCGAGGAGCTCCTGCGCCGTGAGGCACCGGTCGACCGGACGCTCAACCGCTGGGCGGCGACCAACGTCGAGCTCGGCGGCCGGACGATCAGGCGCGGCGACCTCCTGATCGCGATCCTCGGCTCCGCCGACCGCGATCCGGCGCGCTTCCCGGATCCCGACGCGCTCGACCTGGAACGGGAGGACAACAAGCACGTCGCGTTCGGCCGCGGCAGCCACTACTGCCTCGGCGCGCCGCTCGCGCGGCTCGAGGCCGAGATCGCGCTCGCGACGCTGCTCCGCCGGCTGCCTGGGCTTCGGCTCGTCGGCGACGCCCAAGATGTCGAGTGGCGCCCTGTGCCGCTGTTCCGCAGCCTCGTCGCGCTGCGTGTCGCCTGGGACTAGACCGTCCGGGGCTCCGGCGAGACTGCCCGCGTGCAGTCGGTCTGGGATCGCGCCAAGCCGATCTACCTCGCGCTGCTCCTCGCCCTGCTCTCGTGGGTGGCGCTGCGCATGCTCGCCCAGCTCACGCACGTCCTGCTGATCATCTTCGTCTCGATCCTCTTCGCCGCGGCTCTCACCGGCCCCGTCGCGCGCCTCCAGCGCTGGCGCATCCCGCGGGCCGTCGCCGTGATCCTGATCTACGTCGCCGCGCTCGCAATCGTCGTCGGGATCCTCTGGCTCGTGACGCCGCCGCTCTTCGACCAGCTCGCGAGCCTCGGCGACCGCGCGCCGGAGTACGCCGAGCGCTACGACCGGGTTCGCCACGCGTACGAGGAGCTGCGGTCGAACTACAAGTCACTGCCGCCGTTCGATCAGCAGGTGCAGCGCCTGGGGAACGCGATCCTCGAGCGAGCAGGTGACCGCGCGGTCGAGCTCCCGTCGGCGCTCTTCGCGCTCTTCCTCGACGCGCTGAGCGTGTTCGTCATCTCGATCCTGCTCGTGACGAACCGCGAGCGCATACTCGGCTTCGCGATCTCCATGGTGCACCCGGACGATCGTCCGCTCGTGCGCGGGCTGCTCGAGAAGATGTGGTCACGGCTCGGCGCGTACCTCCGCGCGAAGCTCATCGTGATGGCGATCGTCGGCACGCTGATGTACGTGGCGCTGCTTCTCATCGGCGTCCCGTTCGCGCTCGTGCTCTCGATCATCGTCGCGCTCGGCGAGGTGATTCCACGCGCCGGGCCGTGGCTCGCCCGGATCCCGTTGCTCGGGATCGCCGCGCTCGAGGGTTGGAAGACGTTCGTGATCGTCTTCGCGGTCTCGGTCGCGATCGAGAACGCGAAGGGCTACTTCATCTCGCCGTACGTCGAGGGCGACCAGCTCGACATCCACCCGCTGCTCGTCTTCGTCTCGGTGCTCGTCGGCGCCACGCTCGGCGGGTTCGCCGGAGCGTTCGTCGCCGTGCCCCTCGCCGCGATCGTCGACCTGTTCGTGCGAGAGGTGCTCGTCCCGTGGCGACGACGGGAGATCGCCGAGGACACCGGCTGATGGAGCACCACGCCGACTTCGCCGTCGCGGTCGCGCGGCGGCTCTCGGTCGAGACGGACTACGATCGCCCGGGCGACGCCGACGGCAAGGTGTCAGGCCGCGCGATCGCGCTCGGCTGGTGGGTCGACAAGCCGGGCGACGCGCCCACCTCGGAACCGACAGGCGTCCTGTACCTCGTCGTCGACGAGACGCTCCCGCGGCCCGTGTGGGTCGCCCAGGGGCGCCTAACCGCGGTCAGGCTCGACGACTAGCGTCAGCCCGTCGCGCGCAGTCACCCTGACGCGCTCGCCGGCACCGGCGCCGGCCGCACACAGCGCGTCCCAGATCTCACCCTGGATGCGAACCTGGCCGCGCGGTCGACAGGCCGAGAGCACGACCGCCGTCGCCCCGATCAGCGTCTCCGCGCCGACCTGCGCCGACCGGCGTCGGGTGTACCACATCCAGCCGAAGATCTCCCCGACCTCGAGGAACAGCGCACCGACGACGATGAGCACGCTCCACGGCCGTTCGAGGACGAAGAGCGCGAGCAGGAGCGCGACGACGAGCGCCACGCGAGCGAGGTGCTACTCGGCGGCTGCGGTCGCCGCGGCGCGCCCGGCCGGGACCGGCGTCGCCTCGGGCACGTAGTCGACGAGCTCGAGGTACACCATCTGCGCGGAGTCGCCCGCGCGCGGCCCGAGCTTGACGATCCGCGAGTATCCGCCGGGACGGTCGGCGAAGCGAGGGCCGACGTCGGCGAAGAGCTTGTGCACGACGTCCTGCGAGCGCAGGAACGAGAGCGCCTGCCGCCGCGCGTGCAGGTCGCCGCGCCGGCCGAGCGTGATCATCTGCTCGGCGATCGGCTTCACGGCCTTCGCCTTCGCCTCGGTGGTCTTGATCCGCCCGTGCTCGATCAGCGCCCCGGCGAGGTTCGAGTACAGCGCTCGGCGATGTGCCGAGTCGCGGCCGAGCTTCTTTCCGGAGCGCTGATGGCGCACGTGTGGTCCTTACTCCTCGCCGCGCAGGTTCAGGCCGTGCGTCGCGAGGGTCTCCTTGACCTCTTCGATCGACTTGCGGCCGAAGTTCGGAATCGCGGCGAGCTCGCCCTCGGTCTTCGACACGAGGTCGCCGATCGTCTCGATCCCGACGCGCTTGAGGCAGTTGTACGAGCGGACGCCCAACTCGAGCTCCTCGATCGGGAAGTTCTCCATCCCGTGGGCGAGGGTCGGCTCGGCGCCGGCGCCGTCGGTCGGTGCCTGCTCGCCGAAGCCCTCGATCCGCTCGAGGTCGGTGAAGATCGCGAGCTGCCGGATCAGGATCTCGGCGGCCTGCCCGATGGCGTCCTTCGGGTTCAGCGACCCGTCGGTCGTCACGTCCAGGCGGAGCTTGTCGTAGTCGGTGCGCTGACCGACACGAGCGGCCTCGACGTCGTACGAGACGCGCCGGACAGGCGAGAAGATCGAGTCGATCGGAATCACGCCGATGGTGTGCTCGGGGCCGCGGTTGTTCTCGGACGGGACGTAGCCTCGCCCGCGGCCGATCGTCAGCGTCAGGTCGAGGCGGCCGCGGTCGGCGAGGTTCGCGATCTCGAGGTCCGGGTTCAGGATCTCGAGCTCGGCGGGCGCCTCGAGGTCGCTGGCCTTCACGACGCCCGGCCCCTTCTTCGAGAGGCGCACCTCGATCTCCGGCGACTCACCGTGGAGGATCGCAACGAGGTTCTTGAGGTTGAGGATGATGTCGGTGACGTCCTCGCGGACGCCCTGCAGCGTGGAGAACTCGTGCTGGACGCCCTCGAGCTTGACCGAGGTGACTGCGGCGCCCTCGAGCGACGAGAGCAGCACGCGACGCAGCGAGTTGCCGAACGTGTAGCCGAAGCCGCGGTCGAGCGGCTCGATCTCGAAGACGCCCCGGTTCTCGTCGACCTCTTCGTGGACGATCTTCGGGACCTGGAACTCCATCAGGCTTGTGCGGACTGCCAAAGCGGTTTCCCTTCTTCTGTGACTTACTTGGAGTAGAGCTCGACGATGAGCTGTTCCTGCACCGGCGTGTCGATCTCGTTCCGCTCAGGTGCGCGGAGCACCTTGCCGGTCAGGTTGTCGTGGTCGGCCTGCAGCCACGGGGCCACGGAGGCCGTGAGGTCGGTTGCGTCGCGGATCACCTGTTCCGCGGAGCTGCCGGGGCGCATCGAGACGATCTGGTCCGGGCGCACCTGGAAGCTTGGGATGTTCACGCGCCGGCCGTTCACCTGGAAGTGCCCGTGGCGCACGAGCTGGCGGGCCTGCGAGCGCGAGGCGGCGAACCCGAGTCGGTAGACGACGTTGTCCAGCCGCAGCTCGAGCATCCGCAGGAGCACCTCGCCGGTGATCCCCTGCTGCTTCGACGCCTTCTCGTAGTAGTTCCGGAACTGCTTCTCGAGCAGGCCGTAGTAACGGCGCGCCTTCTGCTTTTCGCGCAGCTGGAGCAGGTACTCGCTCTGCTTGATGCGGCCGCGGCCGTGCTCGCCCGGCGGATACGAGCGGCGCTCGATCGCGCACTTCTCGGTCAGGCAGCGCTCGCCCTTCAGGAAGAGCTTCATGCCCTCGCGCCGGCAGACGCGGCACTTCGGTCCGAGATCGCGGGCCACTAGACGCGCCTCCGCTTCTTCTGCCGCACGCCGTTGTGCGCCTGCGGGGTGACGTCCTTGACGCCGAGGATCTCGAGGCCGGCGGCCTGGAGCGAGCGGATCGCCGTCTCGCGCCCGGAGCCCGGGCCTTTGACGAAGACCTCGACCTTCTGAAGGCCGTGCTCCATGCCCTTGCGGGCGCAGTTGTCGGCGGTGACCTGGGCGGCGAACGGCGTCGACTTGCGCGAGCCCTTGAACCCGGCCGAGCCGGCGGACTCCCACGCGAT
>DASTHC010000160.1:0-23768 GCA_035718485.1 Gaiellaceae bacterium | reverse complement strand
ACGAGCTGCTCGACGTCGTCGGCCACGCCGATGAGCACGATCGTCGCGTTCGGAAGCTGGTCCGAGAGCGCCTTGATCGTGTCGGCGAAGAGCAGGCGATCGTCCTCGTCCGCGAGCCGGTCGAACTCGTCGATGAAGATCGCGGTTCGCCGGCCGCCGGCGAGCGCCTCGAGCCCGCGTATGACGGCGTGCGGCGTCTCCTCCGAGCCGAGCACCCGCGAGCCGGAGACCGTCGCCTGGGTCGGCTGGGCGGAAAACCCGACGCCGGGCTTCGAGACGGTGAACTGGATCCCGTCGAGCGACTTCCGCCAGACGCTGCCGTAGTCGTCGCTCCGGTCGCACGTCGTTCGGGAGGCGAGCACTTGCGCCGCGGCGAGCGTTTCGGCCGCGACGGCGGTGAGCGACGTCTTGCCGACACCGCGCTCGCCGAAGACGACCGCATGCTGCCCGGGCTGGTCCACCGCCGCGAAGAGCTCGCCCAGCTGGGCCGTGCGGCCGGCGAAGAGCGAGCTGCGGTCGATCGGGGCCGACGGGCGGAACGCCTCCGAGAGCGCGCCAAGCCGATCGACCTGCTCCGGCTCCCCCCGTTTCAGCCTCGGACTCACCCCACCGATCGTATCGCCGGGCGAACCGGCTCCACAACGCGGTCGAACCAGCCGTACCACCGAAATCAGTGGTCAAGGAATCCGGTCGAGACACCGATGAAGGAGACCACGATGACCGCCGAGACCCCCGCCACCACCCTTCGCGAGCTCGACCACCGGGTCGCACACGGGATCCACGTGACCCTGCTCTGGCACGAGGCGACGAACAGGGTGACCGTCGTCGTGTTCGACGAGGCCCTCGGCGAGACGTTCGAGATCGAGGCTCCGGCCGCCCGCGCCGTGGACGTCTTCCACCACCCGTTCGCCTACGCAGCCTTCGAGGGCACCGAGTTCTCGACCCGCGTCCGCGAGCCGGTGGGTGTCTGAGGCGGGCGCTCCGGCCTAGACTCGGCGGGTGGCCCTGCCGAGCGGGATCGTCACCTTCCTCTTCACCGACATCGAGGGGTCGACGGGCCTCGCGCGATCGCTCGGCGACGAGTTCCCGGAGGTGTTGGAGACCCACCGCCGCCTGATCCGGACGGCGGTCGAGCAACGCGGCGGGCAGGAGGTCGACGCGCGCGCGGACGAGCTCTTCGCCGCGTTCGCGGAGACCGGGGCCGCGGTCGAAGCGGCGGTCGCGGCACAGCGGGCGCTCGCGGAACACGAATGGCCGAGCGGACGGGCACCGCGGGTGCGCATGGGGATCCACTCGGGCGAGGCCACCCCCGGTGAGAACGGCTACGTCGGTCTCGACGTCCATCGAGCAGCCAGGGTCTGCGCGGCGGCTGTCGGCGGCCAAATCCTCGTCTCGTCGGCAGCGCGGGCGCGCGTGCCGGCTGGGTCGGCCGACTTCGCCGACCTCGGAGAGCACCGCCTGGCCGGCTTCCCCGACCGGGAGCGGATCTTCCAGGTCCTGCACGAGGACCTTCCGGGCGAGCTCGTCGCGCCCGCTGCGAACGGCTCCCCGAAAGGAGATCTGATGCGCGTTGTGATCGCCGACGACTCCGTGCTCCTTCGCGAAGGCATCGCGAAGCTCCTCGAGGAGTCCGGCTTCGAGGTCGCGGGGCAGTCGAGCACCGCTGACGACCTGCTGCTCAAGGTCCGCAGCTACAAGCCGGACGTCGCGATCATCGACATCCGGATGCCGCCGACCCACACCGACGAGGGCCTGCGCGCCGCGAAGGAGATCCGCGAGACGCATCCGGACGTCGGCGTTCTCGTCCTCTCGCAATACGTCGAGGCGGGCTACGCGCTGGAGCTGCTCCAAGGGAGCGCTGAAGGGGTCGGCTACCTGCTGAAGGACCGGGTCGCGGACGTAACGGACTTCGCGGACGCCGTGCGGCGCGTCGCCGAGGGCGGCTCGGCGCTCGATCCGACCGTCGTCTCACGGCTCGTCGGCCGGCGGCGCGGCGAGGACCCGCTGGACGCATTGACCCCTCGCGAGCGTGAGGTGCTCGAGCTGATGGCGGAGGGCCGCTCGAACCAGGCGATCGCGGAGAAGCTCGTCGTCACCCCTCGCGCCGTCGAGAAGCACGTGACGAGCATCTTCACGAAGCTGAACCTCCCCGCGAGCGCGGAGGATCACCGCCGCGTGCTCGCGGTGATCACGTATCTGAACGCGTAGTCGGGGTTCGGTTCTCCGCACCCCACGACGCTGGCCCGCCACATTCCGCTGCGCTGGCGCCGGTGTGAGCCTTTGATGCGTGACCCACGCCCTCCGCAGAACCGTCGTCCGCCCCCACGCCGGCATCGCCGAGCTCGCCGCGATCGTCGCGCTCTATGTGATCTACGAGCTCGGCCGCGGCTTCGGCGACGCGACCCTCCAGGCCGCCCGGGCGAACACCGCGCGCATCGTCGAGCTCGAGCAGTCGCTCGGCGTCTTCTTCGAGGGTGCCGTCCAGGACTGGGCGTCGGGAATCCCGGCCCTGCCGACGTTCCTGGGGTTCGCCTACGTGTCGCTCCATCTCGGCGCGACGGCTGCGGCAATGGTCTGGCTGCATCGGCGCCACCACGACCGGTTCGCGCTCGTGCGGAACGCGCTCGTCCTCGCGACGGGCCTCTCGCTCGTCGTCTACACGCTCTTTCCCGCGGCGCCGCCCCGCCTTTCGGGCCTCGGCTTCGCGGACACCGTCACCGCGCACACCCACGTGAACCTGAGCTCCGACCTGCTCGGCAGCCTCTACAACCCCTTCGCCGCGGTGCCGAGCATGCACTTCGGCTACGCGCTGCTCGTGGGCTTCGTCGTCGCGACGACTGCGTCCAACCGCTGGCTTCGCCTGGTTGGCGCGCTCTACCCGCCGTTCATGCTCTTCGACATCGTCGCGACGGGGAACCACTTCGTCTTCGACGCGGCGGCGGGTGGGCTTGTCACAGCGGCGAGCTGGTGGGCCGCGACGCGCCTCGAGCGCGCCTGACCGCAGGCTGTCCCGGACACGCGTCGGGGCGACTGCCTCCGTACCCCTAGGGGTGCGGACAACCGCACGTCGAGACACCAGAACGCCGCATTTCGGCGCGAGGCACGGGGAGCGAACCTGCGAGTGCAGTCCAAACCACTCGCACAAGGAGCCCCGAATTGTCCCCCCTGAAGCGCTCGAACAACATCGCGGCCCGGATGGGTCGCTGGAGCGCGAACCACTGGAAGACCGCGGTCTTCGGCTGGCTCGCGTTCGTCGTCGCCGCGTTCGTGATCGGCAACGCCGTCGGCGTCAAGTACCTCGACGACACCGACACGAATCTGGGCGAGGCCCGCAAGGGCGACAAGATCATCGCCGCCGGATTCCCGAAGGCGCAGGACGAGCAGGGCGAGGTCATCCTCGTCCAGTCCTCGAAGCTGACCGCCGACGATCCCGCCTTCAAGGCGACGGTCAACGACGTGACGCGCACGCTCGAAGCGTTCCCGCAGGTCACGAAGCTCCACTCGCCGTACAACACCGAGCACACCGACCAGGTCTCGAAGAGCCGGCACGCCGCGATGGTCACCTTCAGCCCGAAGGGCACCTACGACGAGGCGCTCGTGTACATCGAGAGCATCCGGACCGCCGTCGACAAGGTCGAGAAGCGCCATCCCGGCTTCGACGTCTCGGAGCTCGGCAGCGTCACCACGGAGAAGGACACGTCAGCGGCGATCGACGGCATGCTCGCGAAGGCCGGCATGATCGCGATCCCGCTCGCGCTCGTCATCCTGCTGCTCGTGTTCGGCTCGGCCGTCGCGGCCGCGGTGCCGCTGCTCCTCGCGATCACGGCCGTCTTCGCGACGAATGCCCTGATCGCGCTTCCGAGCCAGTTCGTTCCGGTGGACGAGCAGATCGCCGAGGTCATCCTCCTCATCGGCCTCGCCGTCGGCGTCGACTACTCGCTGTTCTACCTCCGGCGCGAGCGCGAAGAGCGTGCCGCCGGGCGCGGTGAGCGGGCAGCGCTCGAGGCCGCGGCCGCGACGTCCGGTCGAGCCGTGCTCGTTTCGGGCATCACCGTGCTGATCGCGATGGCCGGCATGTTCCTCTCCGGCGACAAGACGTTCATGTCGTTCTCGATCGGGACGATGATGGTCGTCGCGGTTGCGATGATCGGCTCGCTGACCGTCCTCCCGGCGCTCCTCTCGAAGCTCGGTGACCGCGTCGAGAAGGGCCGTGTCCCGTTCGTGAACCGGCTCCGCAGCAAGGACGGCGAGGCCCGCGTCTGGGGAGCGATCCTCGACCGCGTCCTGCGCCGCCCCGTCGTCTCGGCCGTCGCCGCAACCGCGGTGCTCCTCGCGCTCGCCGCACCGGCGATCACGTTGAACACCGCATCGACGAGCATCGACGACATCTCACACCCGTCCGTCGTGCCGCTGAAGAAGTTCGACAAGGCGTTCCCGGGCGGCAACGAACCCGCGCAGGTCGCGATCAAGGCAGACGACGTCACGGCCGCACCGGTGCGGAACGCGATCGCCGAGCTCGAGCAGAAGGCGCTCGCCACCGGACAGATGAACAACCCGATCGAGGTCGAGATCAGCAAGGACAAGACCGTCGCCGTCGTCGACATCCCGCTCGCAGGTAGAGGGACCGACGAGGTCTCGTCGGCCGCCCTGTCCACCCTCCGCGACGAGGTGCTGCCCGCGACTGTCGGTCAGGTCGACGGTGTCGAGTACGCCGTCACCGGCATGACCGCGGCGGACGCCGACTGGAGCGCGGGCATGAAGAAGTCCGTGCCGCTCGTGTTCGGCTTCGTCCTGCTGTTCGCGTTCCTCCTGATGCTCGCCTCGTTCCGCTCGATCGTGGTCGCGCTGAAGGCGATCGTCCTCAACCTGCTCTCAGTGGCGGCCGCCTACGGCGTGCTCGTCGCGACCTTCCAGTGGGGCTGGGGCGAGAACCTGCTCGACTTCGAGTCGAACGGCGGCATCACCCCGTGGCTGCCGATGTTCCTGTTCGTGATCCTGTTCGGCCTCTCGATGGACTACCACGTGTTCATCCTGAGCCGCGTGCGTGAGGCGTACGACCGCGGGCTCTCGTCGGACGAGGCAGTCGTGCACGGCATCAAGACGACGGCCGGCGTGGTCACGAGCGCAGCCGTCGTGATGGTCGCCACCTTCTCGGTGTTCGCGCTTCTGCCGATCATCGACTTCAAGGAGATGGGCATCGGCCTCGCGGCCGCAGTGCTCATCGACGCGACGCTCATCCGCGCGGTGCTCCTGCCCGCAACGATGAAGCTGCTCGGCGACAAGAACTGGTACCTCCCACGGTGGCTCCAGTGGCTGCCGCGGCTCGAGCACGAGGCGGCTCCCGCAGCCGTCCCGGCCCCGGCCGGCGCGTAGTCCGGACGAACCAGCTGCGCCGCCCCGCTTCGTGCGGGGCGGCGCTCCCCTTTCTAGAGGAGCGACGACACGTCGCAACCGCGCCGGGCGAGCTCCGGCTTCGCGTCCGTGAGGACGTCGTGCGCGAAGTTGGCGAGGCCGTACGCCCGGTACATGTGCGGCGCGGCGTCCTTCTTCTTCGACTTCGCCCACATCGCGCGGCCGTACTCGGTGAACATCCCGGCGACGAGGAGCTTCGTCTTCTGGAGCGAGGGATCGCTCGGGCTGAGGCTCCCGACGCGCTTCGCCGCCTTCTTCGCCTCGGCGACGACCTCGGCCTCGGTGGCTTCTCCCGCCCGGTAGTCCTCGCCCCAGGAGCCGAGCGAGGTCATGTCGAGCTCCGTCTTCGCGATGAACTGCTTGTCCGTGACGGAGCAGGTGTGCTTGACGGTCGCGCTCCGCGCCCGGCCCCCGCTCGTGAGCAGGACGACCGCAGCGAAGAGCACCAGCCCCGCCGCTAGAAGGCCAGTACGCACAGCACGCTCATGATCGGAGCGTTGGGCCCCGTCGTCCATGCCTCGAACGGGGCTACGGGACTCGGGTCCAGATCGGGTCTCGGACCCAGAGCTCGATCCGCTCGAGGGCGTGCTCGAGGTCGACACGGGAGATCCGGTACGGCGTCGCGTAGTCGACGCTCTCCACCACCGGACGCGGCTCCGAGCCCTCGATCGCGAGCATGAGGTAGCGGATCGGGAGTCCGTGCGTGACGACGAGGATCACGTCCTCCGGTCGCGCGACCACGATCCGGAAGCCGCGCGCGTAGCGCTCGGCGGCCTGCGCGCGGCTCTCCCCGCCCCCGGGTGGAACCTCCACCGGCGAGCGCTCTCGCGCCCAGGCCCGGTACGTCTCGAGCAGGCCGCCCTCGAAGTCGCCCACACGGATGTCGTTCAGCTCAGGCACGACGAGGCGCGGGACGTCTCGTCCCTCGAGGGCGAGGTCGGCGGTCTGCTTCGTCCGCTCGAACTCGGTCGTGACGCAGAGGTCGATCGGGTCGCCGCGGAGCGCCTCGCCGAGCAGCCGCGCCTGCTCGACCCCCTCGTCGGTGAGCGCGCCGGCCAGACCGGGGTCGCCGTTCATCGCCCCGCGGACGGAGAACTCGCTCTCGGCGTGGCGGGCCAGGATCGCCGTCCTCACGGCGAGGGATCGTACGGTCAACCGCACCCCCGGACACCTGTCGCCCGCCTGGGCGCGACGGCCCGCTCGGCGCATGCTGGGCCCATGACCACGACGCATGCGTTTCCCACCTTTTTCCGCCCCGTCGTGGCTCTCCGCTCGGCGCGACGCCACTCGACGTCGCCGCACCTCCTCGCGGCGACCGGGAACGCGAGTGGATCGTCGCGCCGGCACCCACCTTTCGAAGACTCGACGCCGCTGCTCCGCGCAGGCGGAGCGCGCGTCGAGACCCGCTCCCGTCAGTCGACGCGCCGCGCGGCGAGCCAGCCGCGCGCGCGGTCGAGCCAGCGCTCGAGCTCGAGGCCCGAGCGCTCCAGCGTCCGCGTGAGCGCGTCCTCGTCGAGCAGGACCGCCTCGAACTCCTGCAGCCAGCGCCGTCCCTCGACCTCGTAGGCCATCGTCGCGCGCAGCCGGTTGCCGTTCCGTTCGGCATCGACCAGCTCGAGCGACACGCCGCCGACCCGCGCGACACGTCCGACCGTCCATTCCAGCTCGGGCGGGTAGGCCTCGACGAGCACGAGACCGCGCGCATGGACGTGACGCGCGCATGCGTCGAGGAACCCACCGGGCTCGGGTGTGTTCACGAAGTGGCTCGCGAGGAGCACGCAGTCGAACGTGCGCCCGAGGTCGAGCTCCTCGATCCGCGCCTGCACGGTCTCCGCCCCGCAGACGTGCTCGAGCATCTCCGCCGACTCGTCGACCGCGGTCACGTCGAAGCCGCGCGAGACGAGCTCGTGCGTGACGCGCCCCGTGCCGCAGCCGAGCTCGAGGATGCTCGTGCCGGGCCGCAGCGCCGACGCGATCAGCTCCGCTTCCGCCGCACCCGAGAGCGCCCGGTAGACGTCGACGGGGCTTCCGTCGGGTGCGACGCCCATCAGAACACGAGGCTGCGGTAGTCGAGTGCGTGGCGCATGCCGATCCTGCGGTAGAGCGCCATCGCGGCCTCGTTCTCGGGCCGGACGAACAGGCACACCGCAGGCACTCGCGCGAGCAGAAGGCGGCAGAGATCGCGCAGCGCGTACGTCGCGTAGCCGCGCCGCCGCACCTCCGGATCGACCCAGACCTGCTGCAGCTGCACGGCCGATGGCGTCCACGCCGACGCCTCCGCCTTGAAACGGATCACGTCGTCCTCGAGCCAGACCCACGAGCGTCCGTCGTCGATCTGCGTGCGCGTCCGCCAGCGAAAGCCCTCGGCGTCGCGCGCGAGCGGATCGACGCCGAGCTCCTCCTCGTGCGCGAGCGCGCACGCCGGGAGCAGGCGCTCGAGATCGGCCGGGGTCGCTGCGCGCAGGCCGGAGTGCCCCGCCTCCGGCGGCACCTCGAGGACGAAGACCGGCTGCCCCGGCCGGTCCTCGCGCGGCTCGGGAAGCCGGCGGCTGGCCTCCGCCCACAGCTCGCCGACAGCCGCTTCCTCGCCAATGATCATCCGGGCGCGCGAACGCTCGATCCGGCGCGCAAAGCGGCCGCAGCCCTCGCCGGCGGGGACGACGTTCGCCCCGAGGTGGCACAGCCCCGTCAGCGAGCCGTTCTCGGTGAGGCCGACGAAGCGCCCGAGCCCGCGCCGCGCGACGTCCTCGAGGAAGACGCGCTCGATCGGCGCACGCCCGCAGAACTCGACGATCTGCTCGAGTCGCGGTTGAACCAACTCGGTCACGAACCGAGACTGTAGGTTCTCGCCCCATGCCGATCCACGTTCGCGCGAACCCCGGCGAATACGCCGAAGCCTGCCTCCTGCCCGGTGACCCGCTGAGGGCGAAGTACATCGCCGAGACGTACCTCGACAACCCCGTCCTCCGGAACGAAGAGCGGGCGATGTACGGCTACACGGGCGAGTTCGAGGGCAAGCCGGTCTCGGTCCAGGCCACGGGCATGGGCTGCCCGTCGGCCGCGATCGTCATCGAGGAACTGATCCAGCTCGGCGTCAAGCGGCTGATCCGCGTCGGCACCTGCGGAGGGCTGCAGCCCGACCTGAAGCTCGGCGACCTGATCGTGGCCATCTCCGCGGTCGCGGCCGATGCGACGGCCGCCCACCTCGTCGACGAGCCGCACGTCCCGACTGCCGACTGGGACCTCGTGCACGCCGCCGTCCACTCGGCGAAGGAGCTCGGCAAGCCCGTGCGCGTCGGGCCGATCGTCTCGAGCGACCTCTTCTACAACCCGGACGACGGGCAGTACCAGCGCTGGTCGGATCGCGGGATCCTCGCGGTCGAGATGGAGGCCGCGGTGCTGTTTACGCTCGGCGCGCTCCGAAAGGTGCAGGCGGGGTGCCTGCTCACCGTCAGCGACGTCGTCGTCGAGGGCGAGTTCGTGCGCATCAGCGACGAGGAGATGCGGAACGCCGTCGACCAGATGACGCAGCTCGCGCTCCGCACCGCGACGGGCGCGCACTGAGCAAGACCGTCTTCCTCGTCAACCCGGCTTCGGCGAACGGGTCGACGGGAAAGCGCTGGCCCGAGCTCGCGCACGTCGCCGCGGACAAGGGGCTCGTCGGCGACGCCCTCTTCTCCGAGGCGCCCGGCCAGCTGACCGAGCTCGCGCGGCAGGCGGTGGACGACGGCGCCAAGCTGCTCGTCGTCGTCGGAGGCGACGGCTCGTTCCACGAGGTCGTGAACGGCGTCGTCGGCCGGGACGTCGAGCTCGCGGTGATGATGCGCGGCACCGGGATGGACTTCCCGCGCACGTACGGCATCCCGACAAAGCCGGCGGACGCCGCCGCGGTGGCGGTCGACGGCCTGACCCAGGAGATCGACCTCGGCAAGGTGACGTACCGATCGTGGGCGGGCGACGATGCGACGGAGTACTTCGCGAACATCGGCAGTGCTGGGATGAGCGCGGCGGTCGCGCGGCGCGCGAACTCGAAGTCGAAGGCGATGGGCGGCAAGGCGAGCTTCTTCGTCGCGCTCGTCGAGGTCTTCTTCGGCTGGAAGAACGTCGAGATGCGCGTGCGCGTGGACGACGAGGAGCGTCGCGCGACGATCAACAACACGATCGTCGCGAACGGCCAGTACCACGGCGGCGGCATGTGGCTCGCGCCCGAGGCGCGCCCGGACGACGGCTTGTTCGATGTGCTCGTGTTCGGCGACCTGACGAAGACCGACTTCATCCGCAACGTCGCGAAGATCTACCGCGGCACGCACCTCTCGCACCCGAAGATCGAGCAGCTCCGTGGGACGACGGTCGAGCTCGACGCGGATCAGCCGCTGCCGATCGAGCTCGACGGCGAGCAGCCGGGGACGACGCCCGCGCACTTCGAGATCGTCCCGCGCGCGTTGAAGATCAGGATTCCGCGGAAGTCTTCCGACTCGAGCTAGCGCTCGTCTTCCGCGCGCTCGACGTCTTCCGTGCGGTTGACGGAGACGAGGCGGAGGCCTTCGAGAGCTTGTCGACCTTCTTCTCGAGCGCGTCGAGCCGCTTCTCGAGCTGGTCGATGCCGCGGACCTTCTGCGAGAGCGCATCGAGCTGGTCGCGCATCGACGTCATGGCGCCCATCACGCGGTCCGCTCCGCCCGACGAGGCGAGTCGGCTCAGCGCCTCCTCACCCGCGTCGGCGAGCCGCGCGAGCAGATCCTTCTGTCCCTTCTCCGGCATCCACGCTCCTTTGCGTCGGGTTTCCGCTCCCGTACCCTGCCACACGTGCGCCCACGCACACTGATCGTCGTCGCGGCGCTCTGCGCCACAGCCGCGGTCGCCGCAGGCGCAGCGCCGCCGCCCGCAACGACGCTCGGGGGCACGATCGTCGACCGGAACGGCGACGGCCGCCTCGACGCGGCGCCCGGCGAGCCGCGGACGGTCAGGGCCGAGCTCGGCCAGCCCGTCGCTGGGCGCGAGGGCAGGCGTCGCGAGCTGATCTCGTTCGTCCAGCTGACGGACTTCCAGCTCGTCGACGAGGAGTCGCCCGCGCGGGTCGAGCTCGTCGACCGCTACGGCGGGTCGCTCAACGCCGCTTACCGGCCGCAGGAGGGGCTCATCCCCTTCGTGATGGAGGAGACCGTGCGCCAGGTGCGCCGGCTGCGAAGCCCCATCGACAACCGGCGGCCCGAGCTCGTGATCGCGACCGGCGACAACGTCGACAACACGCAGCAGAACGAGACGCGCTGGTACATGGACCTGCTCGACGGCGGCGTCGTCAACCCGAACTCCGGCACGGACCCGGGCGTGTGCCGCGTCCCGAAGCGCGGCCGTCTCTACCAGGGCGTCAAGGGCGGCGGGTTCTACTACGACCCGGACGGCAGCGGTCGCGGGCGCGACGGCCCCGGCTACGCGCCGACCGCTGCCGCGAACCGCCGCTCGATCGCGCGCAGGAACGCCGTGCGCGATTACCCCGGCCTCTACGAGCTGATGAACCGCCCGTTTCGCGCGACCGGGCTCGGCCTTCCGTGGTACTCCGTCTTCGGCAACCACGACGGCCTCGTCCAGGGCAACCTCCCGAACAACGACCTCTTCGCGCTCGCCGCCGTCGGCTGCGTCAAGCCCGTGCGCCTGTCGCAGCGCGGGCTCGACGAGATCCGGGCGCTCGTCGCGGGCGGCCTCGACGATCAGGAGCGCTCACGCGTCGTGCAGATCCTCGCGCGCGACCTCGTCGAGACGGTCTTCGGTCCGCAGATCACCCGCAGCCGTTGGACACCGGTGCTGCGCGACACGCGGCGGAAGCTCCTCTCGCGGCCCGAATACCTTCAGCTGCACTTCACGACGCGCGGCCGGCCGGTGGGCCATGGGTACACCGCTGCGGACGCGCCGCGCGGCATCGGCTACTACGCGTTCTCGCCGAAGCCCGGCCTGCGCTTCGTCGTCCTCGACACCGTCGCGGACAGCGGCGACCAGGGGAACGTCGACGAGACGCAGTACCTGTGGCTCGACGCAGAGCTGCGGGCGGCCGAGGCGCGGCGCGAGCACATCGTCGTCTTCGGGCACCACCCGATCGCATCGATGGTGCAGGCGGCGCCGGGAGTGCACCTCGGAGCGGGGCCCTGCACCTTGGTGCCCGAGCCGATCGAATGCCTGCTCCTTCGCCACCGCGGGGTCGTCGGGCTCGTGGTCGGGCACCAGCACCGCAACCGGATCACGCCCCATGCTCGCACGGGAGACGGCGGGTTCTGGGAGATCGGCACGTCAGCGCACATCGACTGGCCGCAGCAGTCGCGGCTGCTCGACCTCGTCGACAATGCCGACGGGACGCTCTCGATCTTCTCGACCGTGTTCGACCAGGGCGCGCCCGCTGTGCCGGGCCCCCGCCCGCCGCGGCGTGGGGCGGTCCTGAGCCCGCGCGAGGTCGAGTGGCTCGCCTCGGTCGGGCGCGAGCTCTCCTACAACGACCCGCAGGCCGACAACGGCCGCGAGGGAACGCAGGACCGGCGCGGAACGCGCGCAGACCGGAACGTCGAGCTCGTCGTTCCGAACCCGTATCGCTAAGCGCGAGCCCGTCAACTGTAAGAGGTTCGTGAAAAAACGTCCTCAGGACGGCGAACGCGCTGACCGATACCCCATTCGAGCGTCGAAGTAGCCGAAGACCGTCCTACGCTGCGAGAGAGATGACCCCCCAGACCCACCAGCACAAGCACACGAGCATCACGCACGCGATCCGGCAGCGAAGCGGGATCCCGTTCGAGGTCGAGCGGAAGGTCTGCGCCGACTGCAAGCGCGTGCTCGACGAGAAGCCGCTCCGCCGCGCCGCGGCCTAGCGCAGCTCCTCGACGACCTGGCCGAGGATCTCCCCGGCCGTTCCCTCGATCCGCAGCTCCGCCCGCTCGTCGAGCGCGGTCGGCCCGCGGTTGACGATCGCGAGCGCACCGCCGGCGCCGAGGGTCTCGAGCGGCAGCCCCGCGACGGGGTACACCTCGAGCGTCGAGCCGACCACGAGCAGCAGCCGGGCCGAGCGGGCGAGCTCGAAGGCGCGGTCGATCGCGGGCGTCGGAAGCAGCTCGCCGAACATCACGACGTTCGGCTTGAGGATCGCCCCGCAGCTCGGGCACGCCGGAGCGGGCGCGTCCTCGAGGAGGTCGACGACCTCGTCGAAGGTCGCCTCGGCACCGCAGCGCAGGCACACGGACGTTGCGATCGAGCCGTGCACCTCGACGACGTCCTCCGAGCCGGCAAGCGTGTGGAGGCGATCGATGTTCTGCGTGATCACGGCGCTCAGCAAGCCGCGCCGCTCGAGCTCGGCGAGCGCGAGGTGCGCGGCGTTCGGACGCGCATAGCGCAGGACACCGAGCCGCCGACCGTAGAGCTCCCAGACCTTGACCGGGTCGCGCCGGAAGGCCTCGATCGTGGCGTACTCCATCGGGTCGTACTGCGCCCAGATCCCGGTCGCGGAACGGAAGTCCGGGATCCCGCTCTCGGTCGAGACCCCCGCGCCCGTCAGCGCGACGCACGGCTGGCGCTCGCGGATGAGCGCGGCGAGCCGTCTATGCACGCCCGCGCAGCGCGAGGAAGCCCGCTCCCGCGACGACGAGCGCAGCCACCGCGAGCGCGCCCTGCACGAGCCACCGGTAGCGCTCGCCGAAGGTCTCGCCGGGCAGCTCGAACGCGGGGTTCGCCGTCTCACGCCGAAGCCGCGACGGGTCGAGCACTGCGACCGGCCGCTCGACCGGCAGGCGGGCGAACTCGTAGCTCGGCGCTCGCACGTCGGCACCGTAGAGGAGTCGGAGCGGCGGCGGATGCCCGCCCTCGACCATCAGCGCGAACGACGGCCCGAAGGTCTCGCTGCGAACGCCGCCAAGCGGCGGGTCGTCGCCGTTCTGAATCGTCACGCGCAGGTAGCGGAAGCGCGAGTCGAGCAGGAGCGCCGGTGAGACGAGGCCCGGCGCGCGGGTCATGCGGCCCTGCGCGACGATCACGAACGTCCCGCGGTCGTTCGATCCCTCGACGACGACCGGGCGGTCGTAGCGGCGACCGGCCGCTCGCAGCTCGAGCCGCGTCACGGGAACGCCCGGCAAGCCGAAGTCCAGCGTCGAGACCGTCGTGCGGGCCCGGTTCTCGACGCCGAGCGTCGCGTGCCGGCGTCGCACGAGGTCCGGGCGCTCGAACGCGCCGAGCACCGTCGCTCCCGTGATCCTCGCGACGCCGGTCGCGCGAAGCTCGAGGAAGCGGTAGTCGGTCGGCGGCAGGACGATCGTCGTGCTGCGCGCGCTCTGCGCACCGCGCACGTCGTACACCGTCGTCGTCGAGAGCCGCGTGAACCGACCGTCGCGACGGTCCGCGCCGAACGCGGTGACCAGGCCAACGAAGTTCCCGCCCGCGATGCCGAGCTCGACGCGCTCGTAGACGCGGCGCTCCCGCCCGACGTCGACGAGCGCCACTGCGGCGTCACCTTGTCGACCGCTGTTCAGGACCGCTGCCTCCCGGCCGATCGCGAGACGTCCTTCCGGGACGCGGCGCCACGGCACCTGGTTCCCGTCGGCATCGACGACGCGCACGTCGGCGAACCCCTCGCCTGCGTGCCCGAGCATCGAGCCGTCGGGCTCGAACGCGACTCGACCCGACGCGACAGGTGCCGGCAGCTCACGGGTGTAGCGGAACTCGTCCTGCTGCACACCGCCCGCGACCGCGGCGGCCGCCACGACCGCGACGAGCTTCACGACCCACCTCCGACCTCGTGGCGCATGCGCTGGTAGGCGAACGCCCCGGCGAGCAGCAGCAGCCCGAGCGCGATGAGGGAGAGCACGCGGTAGATCTCGTTCAGCTCCGCGAGGTCGTAGACGACGACCTTCGCCGCCGCGAGGCCGAGCAGTCCGAGACCGCCGAGCCGCAGCCGCTTGTCGTCGCGAACGAGGCCGACCACGACCGCGGCGAGACCCGCGGCGCTCCAGAAGGCCGAGAGCAGCACCTGCGGCGTCTGTCCGGGCTCGAGCTCGCCGGTCGACGTCAGGTCGACGATCGCGATCGACGGCAGGTAGATCGCACCCGCCGCCCCGGTGAGCGTGAGCATCCAGCGCAGCGGCTCCGGCGAGCGCCGTGCCGCGACGAACGCGGCGACCGTCGTTGCGGCGATCGCGAGGACGGCGCTCGCGAGGTCGTCGACGCCGTCGCGCAGCGCGAGCGGCGGCGCCTCGATCAGGAGCGTGTGCGCGGCGGCGAGCCCGACGAACGCGATCGGTGCGACGCCGTCGAGGACGACCACACGCTCCGAGAGCAGCGCGAACGCGATTGCGAGCACGGCCCAGGCGACCACGACCCACACGCCCTCGAACGCAACCGGCGCGAGGTACGCGAGCCCGGCGAGCGCGACCACCTGCATCGCGTCGCGGTACTCCCTGCGCCAGCTCGAGGAGAGCCAGGAGACGAGCCCGGCCGCAACGGTCACGAGCAGCACGGCGACGACGGCGCTCGCCGTCGGCCGTTCGACGAGGTCGTCCGGCCGCGCGTCGAAGGCGAGCGTGTGGATCGTCGCGGCCGCGACGAAGCCTGCAGCCGCGACGTACCCGCGCACACGGTCCATCCGGCGCGCAAGCCACGCGAGCAGCACGGCCTCGACCGACCAGGCGGCGACGAGCGTCGGGCCGTCGAGCGCGAGCGCTGCGCCGATCGCCGAGAGGCCGATCCCGACGGCGAGCAGCAGCAGCGAGACCTCGCGGGAGATCCGGCCGCGGAGCGTCGCCGTGCCGAGCGCGACGTGCACAACCGCGACACCGATCACCCAGCCGGTCGCCGCATCGCCGTGATCCGCCGCGTCGAGCATCAGCCAGCCCGCGCCGGAGGTCAGGATCGCGTCGGCGAGCAGGAGGCTCGCGGAAGAGAAGCGGAGCTTCTCGGTCGGGACGCGGAGCTCGAACCCGACGGCGGCGACGACGTACACGACCCAGAAGCAGCCGAGCACGGCGAGAGCGAGCGGGAGTGTGTCGTCGTACGCGTCGGCCAACCACGCGATCAACTGGGGCGCGCTCGTGACGAACGCGGCGGCCGCCAGCCAGTCCCACTTCTTCCAGAGCAGCACGCCGGTCGCGGAGACGAGAGCGATCGCCATGAACGCGAGCGCGACGTCCGAGGTTCCCGAGTCGACGAGGACCGGCGAAAGGAGCGCGCCGATGATCCCGATCCCCGCGATCTCGCGCGAGTCCCAGCGGACGGCGATCAGCGTCGAGACCAGGCCGACGAGTCCCGCAACGAACAGCCCGACGACGGGATCGACCAGGTCGTAGAGCGTGGTCGCCGCCGTCGTCGACGCGTAGAGCGCGCCGATCGCAGCCGCCACGAGCGCGAGCGAGGCCTGTGTCCGCCCCTTCCGCTCGTAGAGGTAGAGACCGAGGCCGAGCAGGACAGATGAGCCGAGGTACGCGAGCACGACGCGCGTCGGCTCGTCGATCCAGCCGCGCCGGAGCGCGGTCGCGAGGAAGAAGATGGCGCCGATGAAGACGGCGAGCGCGCCCGCCCAGGCGAGCACCCGGCCGCCGAGGAGCTCCTCGAGGTCGATCGACGGCGCGCGGAACGGCTCGCGTGGAGGCGGAGGCGGAGCTGCAGGACGCGGCGGTGGCGCCGGCGGAGCGGGCGGAACGGCCTGGACTGGGGGCGCCGCCGGAGCGGTTGCCGGGCGCTCGAGACGCGCGACCCGCTCGCGGAGCTCGTCGACGGTGCGTTCGAGGCGTTCGATTCTGTCGTCGTCGTATCGCATGTTTGCTATATAGCACGTTTGCGATGGAAAGCAACCCTTCCCTCGCCTGGGAGAAGATTCCCGCTGTGGAGGCCGCTTCCTCGACCGACATCCGCGTCCGCTTCGCGGAGACCGACGCGCAGGGAATCGTGCACAACAGCGTCTACCTCGTCTGGTTCGAGCTCGCCCGCGTCGAGTACCTCGAGCGGCACGCGGGCGGCTACCCGGAGCTCCGCGAGCGCGGCGTGGAGGCGCTCGTGACGGAGACGCACGTGCGGTACCGCGAGCCGGCGCACTTCGACGAGCGCCTGACCGTGCGCACGAGCTGCCGCGACGTGCGGGGCGCACGCTTTCGCTTCGTCTACGAGGTCGTCCGCGGCGGGACGACGATCGCCGACGGCGAGACCGCGCACGCGTGCGTCGACGCCGCGACGTTCCGCCCGACGCGCGTCCCCGACTGGCTCGCGGAGGCGATCGCCCGGGCGGAGGGCGCTACGGCTTAGGCGCCTTGGGAGGCGGCGGCGCCGGCGTCGTGGGTGTGGTCGTCGTCGGCGTCGTCGTGGTCGGCGTGGAGGTCGTCGGCGGCTTCGGCTCTTCCTTCTTCTTCGTGCCGACGCGGATCACGCGCTTCTCGCCGCGGTAGTTCGTCCGCCACGACTCGTCGTAGAGGACGCTGCCGTCGTTCTCGTAGACGGTTCGCTTCACCAAGACGGTGCTGGGTGCCGAGCCCGACTCCTCGACGACCTTCGTCCCCACGAACAGCGTCGGATCGGAGATGCGCTCGATCGGAGGCTCGCCGGTCGTCTCGAGTGGGCCTGGGACGCTGACCACGCGCCTGCCCGTCGGCGAGCCGGCGAGCGTGATCGAGATGCCGTCGCGACCGATGCCGCCGAGGACGACGATCCACTTGCCGGTGTCGTTCAGGAACTTCAGGTCGAGGTCGGGATAGTTCACGGTCGCGTCGCGGCCGGTCGGGTAGCGGCTGATGTAGAGCGAGTGCGGGTTGCGCTCGAGCACCTTGACGCCCGCCTCCCAGGCGGCGTTGAACACCGTCGTCGCGACCTGGGAGACGCCGCCACCGACGTCCTCCTCGTACTCGCCGCCAATGATTACGGGCGCGACGCGGAAGCCGCGCTCGAGCGTGCGGGGGCCGACCTCCTGGTTGAGCGAGAACGTGCCGCCCGGCGCGACGAGCGTCCCGTCGATCAGCTTGACGGCGAGCTGGAGGTTGTTGATGCGGTCCGCGGTGCCGGAGTAGAAGGTCGAGTAGGAGGCCAGCGTCCGCGTGATCCCGTACGACCGCGCCTTCTCGGTCGTGAACGCTGGGCTCTTCGTCGAGACGACGACCGAGCCGACGCGACGGCCCGCCGGCGCGACCACCGCGGCGAGAATCGCGCGCCGGGTCGCGTCGACGTCGATCTGGACGCCCTTGCGGTCGGGAACGATCACGATCGCGCCGTCACCTGTCTGGACGAACCGTGCGTCCGCGGGCGGCTTGCCGATCGTCCGCGCGAACCGCTGGAACCACTGCTCCGCGCCGGGGCCGCCGATCGCGAGCTCGGTCGCCCCGTCGCGGGGAAGTGCGAGGAGCGGCGCGATCTTGGCCGGGCGCAGCCGCCACCAGGTCTTGCCGAGCTCCAGCCGGATCGGCGCGGAGAGCGCCTGCCGCGTCTGGTCCCGCGCGGTCGAGAGATCCTCGGCAGACACCTTCGGCTGCTCCACCTTCACCGGCAGCGACGTCGGCGCGCGCGAGAGCGACGCGAGCGCGCCCACGATCGTGACGGCCGCGACCTCGCGGTCGAGGACGCGACCCATGTGCCCGGGCACGACCAGCGGCTTCCGCGCCCTGAGGACGATCGCGGCCTCGCGGACCGGCTGGTCGAGCTCCTTCGAGAGCTGGTCGAGCTGGTAGTCGAGCGCGGGCTCGTAGACCTTCGCCGGCGGTGCGATGTCGGTGCCGAAGACGCGCACCCGGACACGCTGGAGCCCGCGGAACGGGCCGAGGCCGTCCCCCTGGTGGAGCGCCGCGTCGACCGCCGAGCCCCAGTCCGCCTCGACGCCGAGGCGGTGCGGCGTGATGCGCCAGCGCCGCTGGCCGCTGAAGAACACGACGGGGACGTCCTCGAGCGCCTTGGCGCGGCCCTCGAGCAGCCTCTGGGCCTCTGCCGCCGTCATTCCACCGACGCTCACGCCCGCGATCGAGACGCCGGCCGGGATCCTGGACGGCGAGCCGGCGAAGACGGCGCCGAAGAGCGCTGCCAGGGCCAGTGCGACGGCCACCCCGGCGGCGACGCCCTGCCAGAGCAGGCGGGAGCGCGCGCGTCGTCTACGCGTGCCGAGCGCGCTGCTCTGTGCCCCCGCAGACACCGGGCCAAGAGTAGCGACCGTTACAAACTGTCCTCAGAACGCGAACAGCTCGATCCCGCCGCTGACGTTCAGCTCGATCCCCGTCACGTAGCCGGCGAGGTCGGAGCACAGGAAAGCGATGGCGTTCGCGATGTCCTGAGGGTCCCCGGGTCGCTTGAAGACCGTTCGGTTCGCGATCCGTTCGTTCATCTCGGCGTTCGCGAAGTGGAACGCCTCCGTGCCGATGATCCCCGCGACGATCGCGTTGCAGGTGATCCCGTGGCGCCCGCCCTCCATCGCGAGCGTCTTCGTCAGGCCGAGCAGTCCGGCCTTCGTCGCCGAGTAGCTGGCCTGCCCGAAGCCTCCGAGGGTTCCCGCGACGGACGCCATGTTCACGATCCGCCCCCAGCCGCGCTCCTTCATGTGCGGCCAGACCGCCTGCGAGCAGTTGAACGCGCCGGTCAGGTTGACGCGGAGGTCGCGCTCCCAGAGCTCCGGCGACTGGTTGTGGAACTGCGCCGCGTGGTCGAGCGTGCCGGCGTTGTTCACGAGGATGTCGAGCGAGCCGAACTCGTCGACGACCCGCGCGACGGCCGCGTCGACCTGCGGGCGGTCGGTGACGTCGCACTTGATCGCAGCGGACCGCCGTCCGAGCTCCTGGATCTCCCGGGCGGTCGCCTCCGTGTAGACGATGCCCTGCGCCTTCGCGACCTGCGCAAGCGGCCCCCACTCCGAGACGTCGCCCTCGTCCGACTCGACCTGGATGTCCGCGATCGCGACGTCCGCGCCCGCGCGCGCGAGCGTCAGCGCGTCGGCGCGACCCAGCCCGCGCGAGCCGCCGGTGACGAGCGCGACGCGGCCGCTGAGGTCGAGAGCGAGAGCCATTCGCGGTGAACGCTACGAGATCAGGAGAACGCGGAGGGTCAGTCCTTCGGCAGGAAGATCTCCTTGGCGATCACGAGGCGCTGGATCTGCGACGTGCCCTCGTAGATCTGGAAGAGCTTCGCGTCGCGCATGAGCTTCTCGACCGGGTACTCCTTGATGTAGCCGTAGCCGCCGAAGACCTGAACCGCGTCGGTCGTCACCTTCATCACCGTGTCGGCGGCGAAGAGCTTCGCGAACGACGACTGGAGCGTGGCGCGCTTGCCCATGTCGTGCAGCCAGGCCGACTGCCACACGAGCAGGCGGGCCGCCTCGATCTGCGTCGCCATGTCGGCGATCATGAAGTTGACGCCCTGGTGCATCGCGATCGGGACGTCGAACGTCACGCGTTCCTTGGCGTAGTCGACCGCGTGCTCGTACGCAGCTTGCGCGACGCCGACGGCGCCGGCCGCGGTGCCGGGTCGTGTGAAGTCGAGCGTGCGCATCGCGATCTTGAAGCCCTCGCCCTCCTCGCCGAGCCGGTTGGCCGCCGGGACGACGACGTCGACAAGCGCGAACGCGGACGTGTCGGTCGAGCGCTGCCCCATCTTGTCGAGGTGCTTCTCGATCGTCACGCCGGGCGCGTCCATCGGGACGACGAACGCGGAGATGCCCCGATGGCCCTTCGTCGGGTCCGTCTTGGCGAAGACCACCGTCCACGACGCGTAGCCGGCGTTCGTGATGAACGTCTTCGACCCGTTCAGGACGTACTCGTCGCCGCGCCGCTCGGCGGTCGTCTTCATCCGCGCGACATCCGAGCCGGCGTCGGGCTCGCTGAGGCCGAACGAGCAGAGGATCGGCTCCTCGAGCAGCGGCGGCAGCCACTGCGCCTTCTGCTCGTCGCTCCCGGCGAGGATCACCGGGCCCGCGCCGAGCCCGTTCGCGCAGATCGACGTGCCCATGCCGGAGCAGCCCCAGTTGAGCTCCTCGCCGACGAGCATCCCGTCGAACGCCGAGAGCCCGAGCCCGCCGAGCTCGTCGGGGACGTGGAGGTTCATCAGCCCGACCTCGTGCGCCTTCGCGACCACGTCCGCGGGGTGGGTCGAGTGCTCGTCGTACTCGGCCGCCTTGGGCCGGATCTCGTTGGCC
Source organism: Gaiellaceae bacterium (assembly GCA_035718485.1). Taxonomy (GTDB): domain Bacteria; phylum Actinomycetota; class Thermoleophilia; order Gaiellales; family Gaiellaceae; genus JACCTU01. Next base: position 3,244 of record DASTHC010000160.1, on the reverse strand, counting down.
GCGAACTCCCGCGCCAGCTCGCGGAGGGCCTTCTGCTCGTCGGTGAGGGCGAAGGACACGCCCACGCCGACCCCGTGTTCGATGGTCGCCATGCTGCTCCGTCCGATTTCGATTGACTAGTCAGTCAATCGTAAGGCATCCTTCTGAGGTGGGCAACGAGCGGGACGTCGCGCTCGTCCTCTCAGGCGGCGCGATCAACGGAGTGCTGATGGAAGCGGGCTTCTTGAAGCGCGTGCGCGAGAGCCCGCTCTGGCCGCGCGTAGGCTGGATCTTCGGGACGTCTGCCGGCGCGCTCGCCGGCGTGATGGCCGCGCTCGACCGCATCGACGACCTCGAGGAGTTCCTGCTCGAGCTCCGCCCCGACGACGTCTTCCGGCCCAACCGGCTCTGGCGGCTGCCGCTGATCGGCCTGTACGAGTATTCGCTGCCCGAGACGATCGACCGGAGGATCGGCGACCTGACGGCGGTCGCCGAGGAGCTCTCGCACGCCGACATGGAGCTCGTCGTGTTCGCGTCCGACGTGACGGAGACCGAGCGCCCCGCCCCGCACGACTTCGAGCTTTCTTACTCGTCGCGGGACACCCCGCCCGAGCTGATGGCGCAGGCGATCCTCGCGTCGGCCGCGATCTCGACGCTCGTCCTCCCGCTCCGCGTCGGCGACCGCATCGCCACCGACGGCGCGTGGACCCGGAACTTCCCGCTCGGGTACGCGTACGCCCGGCCCGACGTCGGGACGATCGTGGCGTTCAGGTACCTCCCGACCTACCCGCGGTTCGACGTCGCCGCGCTCGCCAGGCTGAAGCGGCGCCTGCGCCCGTTCTCGCGCGTGCCGCCGGTGCGTGCGCTGATCGCGGAGCTCGAGGAGGCGGAGTCGCGCGACCGCCGCGGCGAGCCCGCGCACTACGTGGACATGATCACGCGGCTGATGCGGCTCTCCGTTCTTCGCGGCACGTCGCTCGAGGAGCGGCACGCGGACCAGACCGACCAGTCGATCCACGAGTTCGAGCGCCTGTCGCGCGACCTGCCGGCGCTCGTCCGGAGCTACGGGGGCTCCGAGGCGCTCGCGCACGAGATCGAGCGCCGGCTCGCCGACGCGGACTTCCCGTTCAAGCGCGAGCGGGCGATCCCGCGGATCATGGTGCGCGCGGGAGCGGAGGGCGTCGCGCTCGAGGCGCGCATCCGGCGCGGCGCGGAGTGGACGATCGACGCGAAGCGTGCGCTGATCGACCGCGGCTACGCGCTGACCGACGCCGAGCTCACCGCAGCCGGGATCGGTACCGAAGCACCCGCGCCACGCTAGCGTCGAGCTCGCCGTTCCTCGCCAGCGGCACGAGCGCCGCGATCGCACGTCGGGCATGCGCCGGGCTCGTGAAGAGCAGAAGGTCGGCGCCGGCGCGCGCCGCCTGTCGCGCCCAACGCTCGACGGGAGCCGTGCGCACGATCGAGAGCGAGTCGGTGATCGCGACGCCGTCGAAGCCGAGCGCGCGGAGCCGCCGATACGTTTCCGGCGAGATCGAGGCGCGATAGCGCGCGCCGCCGTAGAACGCGTTGCTCGTCATCACACACACCGCCCCGCCGCGGACGGCCGCGCGAAACGGCGCGATGTCCTGCGGACGGATCCGCCCGTCGACGTGCGGACGCTCGTCGGTCGAGATCGGCGTTGAGCCGAGCCCTGGGAAGTGCTTCACGCAACCCGCGTCACCGAGCCCGCGCGCGAACGCGACCGCGAGCTCGGCGCGGCGAAAGTGCCGAGACCCGAGCGGTCCGCGCAGGTCGAGGATCGGTGCAAGGTCGACGTCGACGCCGCGGCGCCGCAGCGCCACGCGCGTGGCCCGGCCGGCGGCGAAGGCCTCGGCCGTCGTCCGGTACGAGCTCGCCGGCCGTGCGGGCAGGGCGTCCGGGAATGCGCGCACGTCGCCGCCTTCCTGGTCGACGAACACGATCGCTCCGGGCGGCCGGGGCGCGGTGCGGTCCCAGCGGCGGACGAGCACGCCGCCGACACCTCGCGGCGCGGGCAGTCCCGACACGACGACGAGCGCGGCCTTCTGCTGGGGCGTCAGCGCCGCCGCAGCGGCGAGCGGCGCCGCGAGCATCCCGAGCGTCACGACCCGAGCGTAGCCTTGAGTTCGCCGCGACGGTGGGCGAGGATTGCGGCGTGACCGTCGCCGCGCCGGCGCCCCCCGTCGAGCGCCGCTCGCCGCGCTGGCTCGCGGTGCCGCTCGTCCTCTTCGCGCTCGTCGCGCTCACCGTCGGGCTCGTCGCCAAGGAGTACGGCGGCCCGAAGGGCGAGTACTTCGACCTCTTCTTCAGCGACACGATCCACATGAAGGTGTGGCTCGCGAGCGGGGCGCTCGCGCTCGCGGTCGTGCAGCTCTTCACGGCGGCCTGGATCTACCGCGTGCTGCCGTGGACGAAGCCCGCGTGGGTGAACACCGTCCACCGCTGGTCGGGCCGGCTCGTCTTCGTGCTCGTGCTGCCGGTCGCGTACCACTGCATCTTCCAGCTCGGGTACCAGACCGGGACGACGCGCTCGCACGTGCACTCGATCCTCGGGAGCGCATTCTTCGGCGCCTACGTCGCGAAAGTCACGATCGTGAAGCTGAAGCGCTTCCCACTGCCGGTGCTCCCGATCGCCGGCGGCCTCGTGTTCACCGTGCTGCTCGTCGTCTGGTGGACGAGCGCGCTCTGGTTCTTCCGGACGATCGACACCGCTTTCTAACCCCGGCGCGTCACTGCGACGCCGAGGAGGCAGAGCGCGCCACCAAGGAATGCGAGCGCGGGCGGCGCCTCGGCGAGCACCCCCACCCGAGGAGCACCGAGATCGGCGGGACGAGGTAGGTGAGCGGCGCGAGCCGAGCGGCGCCTGTCCGGGCGAGCGCGAACGCCCACGTCGTGAACGCAACAGCCGTCGGAAACACGCCGAGGTAGACGAGCCAGGCGAGCGACGAGGCGTCGGCGTCACCGAGGTCCGACGCGAGCGACGGAGCGAACGGCAGGCAGACGACGGCGCCGACGACGCAGCACAGCCAGGTCGTCTGCAGCGCAGACACGCGCGCGAGCACGACCTTCTGCGCGACGAGCCCGCCGGCGAAGAGCGTCCGCGGGAACGCCTCGCCGAGGACGACTCCTGCGAGGAGCGCGATCAGGATCGGCCCGACGTTGACGAGCATCGAGGCCGTTCCGGCGTCGATGTGCTGCTCGGCGGCGTTCAGCAGCACGTTGTACGCGGCGAACCAGAGCACGC
>DASTHC010000159.1:0-15907 GCA_035718485.1 Gaiellaceae bacterium | reverse complement strand
CGTCTCGTGCCCGGCCACGATCAGGAGGATGACCGTGCTGAAGAGCTCCTCCTCGCTCAGCGAGTCGCCGGCCTCTTCGGCCTGGAGGAGCGCGCTGATCAGGTCCTCCGCGGGCTCGCGCCGCCGCCGCTCGAAGAGCTCCCGCAGGTAGGCGACGAAGTCCCGCATCTGGGCGGCGAACCGGTCGAGCTCCGCTGGGCCGAGCGCCGGCCTCACGACGGCGTCGGACCACTCACGGAAGCGGCGCTGGTCTGCGGTCGGGATGCCGAGGAGCTCGGCGATCACCGTGATCGGGAGCGGGAACGCGAACTCGTCGACGAGCTCCAGCTCGCGGCGCTCCTGCACTGCATCGAGCAGCTCGTCCGCGATCGCCTGGATCCGCGGCCGCAGCTGCTCGACCATCCGCGGCGTGAACGCCTTCGTGACGAGACGCCGGAGCCGACGGTGGTCGGCGCCGTCCTTGTTCAGCATGTGGTTCTCGACGAACGAGAAGTCGTCAGGCATCGCGGCGCGCATCCGCGCGATGTCCTCCTCGCTCAGCGCAAGCGCCGGATCACGCACGAACCGCTCGTCGTCGACGAGCATCGCGACGACGTCGTCGTAGCGCGTGAGGAACCAGATCGGCGTCTCACCGTCGATCCCGGGCTGGAGTAGCACGGGATCCTGCTCGCGCATCCGGGCGTAGGTCTCGAAGCGGTTGGCGCGGAACTCCTCGCTATAGAGGTCGTACTTCTGCGTCGTCGCCACGACGTCATCATGATCCAGCGCGTGGCCGACCGGAAGCTGAAACTCACGCTCGAGTACGACGGGCTCGGCTTCCACGGCTGGGCGGGTCAGCCTGGATTGCGCACGGTCGAGGGCGAGATCCGCGCTGCGCTCGCAGCCGTCTTCCCCCGCTGGGCCGAGCTCGCGGTCGCGGGGCGAACGGACACCGGCGTGCACGCCCGCGGGCAGGTTGTCTCGGTGAGCGTCGACGGCGGGCCGCCTGCGGAGCGCGTGACGGGTGCGCTGAACGCCGAGCTCCCCGACGACGTCGCGATCGTCGTCGCCGAGGAGGTCGCGCCTGACTTCCACGCGCGCCACTCAGCGCGGTTGCGGAGCTACCGCTACCGGATCTGGCGCCGCCGCACCCCGTCGCCGTTCGAGCTCGGCCGGAGCTGGTGGCTGTCGCGTCCGTTCGACGAGGAGAAGCTCGCCGACGCCGCGGACGTCGTCCTCGGCGAGCACGACTTCCGGGCGTTCACGCCGACGGAGACGCACCACCGCGTCTCTCTCCGCAACGTGCAGTCGGCGGCGTGGCACCGGCACGGCGATTCCCTCGAGCTCGAGATCACCGCCGACAGCTTCCTGCGGCACATGGTTCGGACGCTCGTCGGGACGATGATCGAGCGAACCCCGGCAGAGCTCGCGGCGCTCCTCGAAGGGGCCTCACGTGCGGACGCCGGAACAACCGCGCCGCCGTGGGGCCTTTATCTCGAGCGCGTGGAGTACTAGGAAACGTCGACGGGCCAGTTGACCCGCTGCGTGCCGCCCTCGCCCTCGACCTCGGCCTGGAGGATCGCCGTCTTGCCTTTGAGCGACCTGGGCCAGACGTAGCTCTTCACGAGCCTCCCCTCGAAGGGGAACCAGCCGATCGTGTTCACCAGCTCGTCGTCGACGAAGACCCGCATCTTCGCCGTGCCGGGCGCGGGCTTGCCGCCCTTCGTCGCCGTGACCGTGAACGCGAACGGCGTCCCTGCCGCAACCGAATGCCCCGTCGCGGTCAGGCTCGCCTTGAACGCCGGCGTGCCGGACGCCTCGGCGTTCGGATCGGCCGTCTCCGGCACCTTCACGGTGACCACGCTCGTCGGCGTCTGAGCGGTCGTGCCCGGCTGGGCCACGGTCGCGCTGCCGTCATTGCCGGCGTCGCCGCCGCCACCCCCGCCGCACCCCGCCAGGGCGAGCAGGACGATCAAGATCGACGCGCGCCGCACGGCGTGCATTGTGCCCACAAGCGCGCGGCTACGATCGGTTCGTGCGGTACGGCACCGTCTTGTTCGACCTCGACGGCACCCTGGTGGACTCCGGGGCGATGATCCTCGCCTCCTTCCAGCACGCGACGAGAACCGTCCTGAGCAGGGAAATTCCGGAGCACGAGCTCCTCTCGGCCGTCGGCGGGCCGGGGCTCCGCGAGCAGATGGAGGCGATCGACCCGGGTCGCGTCGAGGAGCTGATCGAGGTCTACAGTGCCCACAACGCGGGCCTGCACGACGAGCTCCAGCCGTGCGCCGGGATCCTCGACGCGCTCGAGGAGCTGGCCGCCCAGGGCCGCCGGCTCGCCGTCGTCACGGCCAAGCGGCGGACGACGCTCGCGCTCGCGTTCGAGGTGCTGCCCGAGCTTCGCCGCTTCTTCGACGTCACCGTCGGGGCTGAGGACACGACGCGGCACAAGCCGAACCCCGAGCCGCTCCTGTTGGCGATCGAGCGCCTGCACGCGAGCCCCGACGATGCGGTCTACGTCGGCGACTCGCCCTTCGACGTCCAGGCCGCGAAGGCTGCGGGCGCGGCGGCGGTCGCCGTCACCTGGGGGCGCATCCACTACCGCGAGCGCCTCGAGCGCGAGCAGCCGGACGCGATCGTCGACACGGTGGAGGAGCTGCTTGCCGCCCTCTGACGCGAAGCGCCGCGCCGAGGAGCTGCGGACGGTCGTCGACCACCACCTCTACCGCTACCACGTTCTCGACGACCCGGAGATCTCCGACGCCGACTTCGACAAGCTCTTCGACGAGCTGCTCGAGCTCGAGCGCAAGCACCCCGAGCTCGAGACCCCCGACTCGCCGACCCAGCGGGTCGGCGCACCGCCCTCCGACGCGTTCGAGAAGGTCGACCACCCGTCGCCGATGGGCTCGCTCGAGAAGGTGACGACGGACGAGGCGCTCGAGAAGTGGCACCAGGACGTCGTGAAGCGGCTCGGCGCGTCCGACGTCGTGTACGTCACCGAGCCGAAGATCGACGGCCTCTCGATCAACCTGGTCTACGAGGACGGGAAGCTCGTGCGCGGGGCGACGCGCGGCGACGGCCGGCGCGGCGAGGACGTCACCACCAACCTCAAGACCATCAAAGCGATCTCGACGCGCATGCGCCTACCCGAAGGCGAGAAGGCGCTGCCGCTCCTCGAGGTGCGCGGCGAGGTCTACATGCCGCTGTCCGGCTTCCGCGAACTGAACGAGCGCCTCGCCGCCGAGGGAAAGAAGACGACGCCGAACCCGCGCAACGCGGCAGCCGGCTCGCTCCGACAGAAGAACTCGCAGATCACCGCCGAGCGCCCGCTCAACATCTGGGTGCACGGCCTCGGGCAGCGCGGAGAGCTGCCAACGGAAGGCCACTGGGACTCGCTCGAGTGGCTGCGCGAGCGCGGTTTCCGCACGAACCCGCTCGCCGAGCGGCACGAGTCGATCGAGTCGGTCGCGCGGGCCGCGACCGAGTGGGAGCAGAAGCGCATCGAGCTCGACTACGAGATCGACGGGCTCGTGATCAAGGTCGACTCGTTCGCGCAGCAGGGGCGGCTCGGCGCGCTGCACGACCGTCCGCGCTGGGCGCGCGCGTTCAAGTGGGCGCCGATGACCGCGACGACGCGGCTGAACAAGATCGCGATCCGCGTCGGCCGGACGGGCGCGCTCAACCCGTGGGCGATGCTCGAGCCCGTCGAGGTCGGCGGCGTGACGGTCTCCCGCGCGACGCTCCACAACGAGGACGACATCAACCGCAAGGACATCCGCGAGGGCGACGAGGTGATCGTCCAGCGGGCCGGCGATGTGATCCCGCAGGTCGTCGGGCCCATGCTGCCGCACAAGAAGGGGACGAGGCGGTTCCGGATGCCGAAGACGTGCCCGCTCTGCGGCGCGGAGATCGTGAAGCCCGAGGGCGAGGTGATGCACCGCTGCCCGAACCGCGCCTGCCCGTCGCGGGGGCTCGAGTCGCTGATCAACTGGGTGATGGCCGCCGCCGACATCGAGGGTGTGGGCGAGCAGTCGGTCAGGCGGCTGTGGGAGCTCGGGCTCGTCCGCTCGCTCCCCGAGCTCTACCGGCTGACGAAGGAGCAGCTGATGGAGCTCGACGGCTACGGCGAGATCTCGGCGACGAAGGCGGTCGAGTCGATCCAGGCGTCGAAGGCGATCCCGTTCAGCCGCGTGCTGTTCGGGCTGAACATCCCGGACGTCGGCTGGGTGACCGCGCAGAACCTCGCGCGCCACTTCGAAAACGTCGACCGGCTGCTCGACGCGACCCAGGAGGAGGTCACTGAGGTCGACGGGATCGGACCGGACCGGGCCGAGTCGATCGCGGAGTGGTTCCGGGACGACCAGAACCGCGCGCTCGTCGAGGAGCTGCGCGGGCTCGGGCTGCGATTCGAGATCGGCGACGAGGACAAGCCGACGGACGGACCGCTGACCGGCAGCACGTACGTGATCACGGGCACGCTCGAGGACTACTCGCGCGAGCAGGCCGCCGCCGCGCTCGAGCAACTCGGGGCGAAGGTGACGAACTCCGTTTCGAAGAAGACGACGGGGCTCGTCGTGGGCGAGGAGCCGGGCAACTCGAAGCTGACGAAAGCCCAGCGCGAGGGCGTGCCGCTCATCGACGAGGCGTCGCTGAAGAAGCTCCTAGCCGCGCGCTAGCACGAGCACGAACCGATCCTGGGCGCGGCGCGCCCACCACGTCGAGACTGGTCGCCCGTTGTGCAGGATCGCGAACGCGTAGCGCCCCGACACGTAGCCGGCGAGTGAGGACGCAGCGTTCGTCGTCCCGGTCTTCGCCTGCACGCGCCCGCGGAGCGAGAGCAAACGTGCCTTCAACGTGCCGCTCACGCCGGCGACGGGCAGCACCGCGAGGAACGCGGGCCGCGTCGGCGGGTCCGCCCACGCGACCTGGAGCAACGTCGCGAGCGACGTCGCCGTGACGCGGTTCAGCAGCGAGAGACCGGACCCGTCGACGAGACGCACGCCTCCGAGCGGGACGCCGAGCACGCGCAGGACCGCCGTCACGGTCGCGGCGCCCCGCGCGCTCGTGCCGCGGCCGCCCTCCTGCGCGCCGAGCTGCTTGAGGAGCATCTCGGCGGTGAAGTTGTCGCTCTCGACGCCCATGAAACGGACGATCTCGCCGAGCGCGGCGGAGTGGACGAACGCGAGCGGGAAGTCGGCGGCCGCGGTCGTTCCGACTCGGGCGGGGCCGCCGACGGCGACGCCGGCCGCACGCAGCTCGGTCCGGAACAGCTGCGCGGCGATGAGCGCCGGCTTGAGCCCGACGCCGCGGGCGTAGCGGGCGCGGTCGACGACCAGCGCCGAGAGCGGGGGCGACTCCTGGATCAGGTACGACGGCTTCCAGCCGGTGACGACGCGCTGCGCGTCGAAGTACGACTCGTCGCCGACCACGCCACCCGTGACGCTCCGGATGCCGAACGCGCGCACGCCCTGGGCCAGCGTCTTCAGATCCGCGCGGGTCAGCGTCGGGTCGCCGAAGCCCTTGAGCACGAGGCTCCCCCGCCACGTCGTCCCCTGGAGCTCTCCGTCGCCGAGCACGTCGGTCTCGATCCGGAAGTCCGGCCCGAGCTCGTGAAGCGCGGCGAACGCGACCGCGAGCTTCTCGACCGACGCGGGCTGGAGCGCACGCTGCTCGTTCAGCGAGAACACCTTCTGCCCGGTCCGGAGGTCGACGGCCACGACGCCGGTCTGGCTCGCCTGGACGTGCGGGACGGCGAGCGCCTTCGCGAGCCGCTCCTGCAGGGACACGGCCGCTCCGGCCGGCGCGGGGGCCACGAGGACGAGCGCGCCGAACGTCGTCGCGAGGAACCGTAGGCCTGCCCGGCGCCCAAGATGGGCCGCGCGGCCCATGTTGCCGATCTGGGCGCGTTCCATACTGGTGACGACCCTCCGCGTCTGTACTGCCATGGCCGACGAGAACCCGATTTTCGCCGAGATCGACGCTCTGCTCTCCGAGCGGGCGAAGCCCGGCCTCGACCAGCTCGAGGATACGTTGACGTCCGGGTACGCGGCGGCGCTGGCGCTCGAGGCGGAGCGCTGGCGGATCGAGCGTCGGATCTCGGAGGTCGCCGCGCTCCTCGGCGACGGGCAGCGCGGCGGGACGAAGGAGATCGTCAAGCTGGCCGAGCGGCTGAACGTCGCCGACGCCGACCTCGCGCGGCTGCGCGGGATGCTCACGACGCTCCGCGACCGCGCGGACGCCGTTCGAACTGCCGCGTAGACGTCGGCTAGACGATCCCCGACTTCACCGCGTAGACCGCCGCCTGGATGCGGTTGTCGATCTGCAGCTTCATCAGGATGTTCGAGATGTGGTTCTTGACCGTCTTCGGCGAGATGTGGAGCTCGGCCGCGATGTGTGCGTTGTCCTTGCCGTTCGCGATCAGCTTCAGGACCTGGATCTCGCGGTCCGACAGCTCCGCTCGGATCGCCTCGGCGATCGCCGGGACGCTGCTCGTCGAGCGGACGCGCTGAAGCACCTTCGACGCGATCGTCGGCGAGATGAGCGACTCGCCGACCGACGCCGCGCGGATCCCGGCCATCAGCTCCGTGATCGACGAGTCCTTCAGCAGATAGCCGCAGGCGCCGGCGAGGATCGCGTCGAGGACGTCGCTGTCCTGGTCGGAGATCGTCAGCACGAGCACGCGCGTCAGCGGCGCGATACTCGTGATCTGCCGAGTCGCCTCGACGCCGGTCATCCCCGGCATGTTCAGGTCCATCACGACGACGTCGGGCGCAAGCTCGCGCACCGAGCGGATCGCCTCGGCGCCCGCCGCGGCCTCGCCGACGATCTGGATCCCCTGCTCCTCGAGGAGGTTGCGAAGCCCTGTTCGGAACAGGTCGTGGTCGTCGACGATCAGGACGCGGAGTGCGTCTTGCCGAGCCTCGCTCGTGTCCAACGTCTGCGTCATCTCCCCTGGCCGCACGTTCGAGGCGAGTCTACTGGCCGTGCAGCGTGACCGTGACCGTGCGGCGTCCCCAAGCGAGCGCCTCCGCCACCGACGGGAACCAGAGGTCGATCTCGGCACCGCGCACGGCACCACCGGTGTCCGCCGCGACGGCCACGCCGTAGCCCGGGATCGTCATCCGCGTGCCGAGCGGGATCACCGACGGGTCGACCGCGGCGATGCCCCAGCCCGTCTGGAGCCCGGTCGCGGTGCGCCCCTGGATCGAATAGCCGGTCGTGCTGACCGTCATCGTCTGCTCCCCGCCGGCGTAGGGCGCCGGCGCGGGGGTCGAGCTTTCGGTCGCCGGAGTCGCGAGCTCGACGGTGACCGTCTCGGAGCGGCGGCCGGCGGCGCGGGCGGTCCGCTGCACGCGCACGATCCGGCGAGCGTTGAAGCCCCGCTCGCGCGCGAGCGAGGCGAGGTAGGCCCTTCGCTCGGCTCCCGCCGTCTCGAGCCCGGCCGTCGTGGCCGCGGCGGCCGCTTCGGCCCGCTGGAGCGCCGCGACCCGGGCGGCGACCTGGCGCTTCGCGGTCGTGAGCTGCCCGCGGGCCTGCCTGAGCTCCACGAGCATCGCCCGGTCGCTCGAGGCGAGGTTCCGGAGCCCGTCGAGCCCGCTGACGGCGTCGTCGAGCGACTCGGCGCCGAGGAGCACGGCGACCGGGTCGACGCGCCCGCCCTGGTACAGCTGCCGGATCCTGCTGCCGAGGCGCTCCTCGGCCACGTAGACCGACTGCCAGGCGACGTCGAGCTCGATCCTGAGCCGGGTCAGCTGCTCCTGGGTCGCCTCGCGCTTCGCGGCGATCTCCGCCAGGGCGGCGCGGGAGCGGACGAGCTGGGTCTCGATCGCGTAGAGCTGCTGGGTCGCGGCCTGCTCACGCGCGGCGAGCGAGGTGTCACCCGCGCGGAGCTCGGCGATCCTGTTCGCCGGGGAGGCCGCGCCGCTCGCCGCCGGAAGGCTGAAAACCGCCGCAAGCCCCAGCAATACCGCAAGTCGGCGCGCTGCCAGCATGCTCGAGCAGCCGCACACGGGGCGGGACCGTACCAAACGACCGGACTTTGTAACACCGGTCATTAGCTCGAAATCACCCATTCATGTCTGTGCACGCGTCCGCCAGGGTTGCTAGCCTCCGACCCTTGTGACGGGGCCGCCCCGGGTCCTGTCGCCGATTCGAGGAGCCCGGAGACCATTCGACTGATCCGCCGAATCCTCCCAGCGTTCCTGCTCGGGCTCTCCGCGACCCTCGCGGCGGCCGGCGGGGCGACGGCGGAACCCTCTGGGGTCGAACAGCAGCAGGCCCGAGCCGAGGGCGTGATGGCGCAGATCCAGGACATCGACTCGCGCCTCAGCCACGCAATCGAGGCGTACAACCTCGCGAACGTCAAGCTGGACCGGATCAAGCGCGACCAGGCCAGGAACAAGCGCCATCTCGGTCTTGCCAAGCAGAATCTCGGCACCGCCCAGAACCGGCTCGCAGACCGTGTGGTCTCGCTCTACACATCGGGAGAGGACAACTCGGCGCTCGGCGTCCTGCTCGGCGCCTCGAGCCTGAGCGAGCTCCTCGACCGGATCGAGACCGCGAACCGCGTCTCCGAGCAGGACGCGACGACGCTCCGCCAGGTGATCGTGTACCGCGCGGAGGTGAAGCGCGAGCGCGCGCGGCTGGCGAAGGCGCGCACCGCCCAGGACCAGATCGTCGCGTCGAAGGCTGCGCAGCGCCAGTCGATCGAGAGCCAGCTCGCGGAGCGGCAGAGGATGCTCGCGGGCATCCGCAGCGAGATCCGGCGGATCCAGGCTGCCGAGCGCGCCCGGTCACTCGCGCTCGCGCGTCAGGTGAGCACGCAGACGGCCGACACGGGCGGCGGTGGCGGCCTCGGTGCCGCCGGCAGCACGCCCGACGGCGCGGTCGTCGCGCCGCCGTCCCGCTACGGCGGGGTGGTCGGGATCGCGATGCGCTACCTCGGGACGCCGTACCGCTGGGGCGGGGCGTCGCCGGGCGGCTTCGACTGCTCCGGCTTCACGATGTACGTCTACGCGCAGATCGGCGTCTCGCTGCCGCACTACACGGGCTCGCAGTGGGGAATGGGCGCACCGGTCTCGCGCGACCAGCTCGAGCCCGGCGACCTCGTCTTCTTCAACGGCCTCGGCCACGTCGGGATCTACGTCGGCGGCGGCAGCTTCATCCACGCACCGCACACCGGCGACGTCGTGAAGATCTCGAGCATGACGGGCTGGTACGCGTCGACCTACATGGGAGCGCGGCGGCTCTAGTTAATGGTGGGCGTGCGCGACCGCGTGACCGCGGCCGCGTGCGATCAGCCAGCGGTTGACCGGGAACGCCGCGACGAACGCGACGGCGAGCGCGAACGCGAGGCTCGCCCAGAAGAGCAGCTCGTCGAGCCCGGCCTCCATGGCGCCCGGGATGAGCAGCACGATCGCGTTGTCGACGACCTCCATCACCACGATCGAGACGGTGTCCGCGGCGAACGCGATGCCCGCAGCCGTCCCGAACGCGAGGCCGGACCGGAGCAGCGGCACGGCCGTGAACGAGTAGCCGAAGAAGAACGCGAGCACGACCGCGAGGACGATCGTCTCGAGGTTGCCCCATCCGAGCGCCGTTCCGATCGCGAGGCCGAGCACCTCGCCGATCGCGCAGCCGGTCAGGCAGTGGAGGGTCGCACTGAACGCGACGCGGTTGATGGACGCGCCGTGCGCGTGCACGTCAGTCGGTGTAGAGCGCGTCGATCTCGGACGCGAAGTGCTCCTGGCATGCCCGCCGCTTGAGCTTGAGCGTCGGCGTGAGCTCGTCGTCGCCCATCGTGAAGTCGCGCTTCAGGATCGTGAACTTCTTGATCTGCTCGTAGCGCGAGTGCTCGGCGTTCACCCGCTCGACGATCGGCTCGACGAGCTCGCGCACCTCGTCGCGCTGCGACAGCTCCGCGAGCGAGAGCTCGCCCTTGAGCCCGTGTGCGTGCGCCCACTTGACGAGCTCCGGCTCGTCGAGCGTGATGAGCGCGACGCAGTACGGCCGCTGGTCGCCGATGACGAGCGCCTGCGAGACGAACTTCGACGCCTTGAGCTCGTTCTCGAGGTTCTGCGGCGCGACGTTCTTGCCGCCGGCCGTGACGATGATGTCCTTCTTGCGGTCGGTGATCGAGAGGAAGCCGTCTGCGTCGAGCTCGCCGATGTCGCCCGAGCGGAGCCAGCCGTCCTCGTCGAGGATCTCGCGCGTCGCCTCCTCGTCCTTGTAGTAGCCGGCGAAGACCGTTGGCGACTTGATCAGCACCTCGCCGTCGTCGGCGATGCGGAGCTCGGTGCCTGGGAGCGCCGGGCCGACGGTCCCGAAGCGGAACCGGCTCGGCCGGTTGACGGTCGCGGCTGTCGTGCACTCGGTGAGGCCGTAGCCCTCGAGGATCAGCACGTCGAGCGCGTGGAAGAACTCCGCGATCTCCTTCGAGAGCGGCGCGCCGCCCGAGATCCCGATGCGGAAGTTCCCGCCGAGGTTCGCCTTGACCTTCGAGTAGACGAGGCGGTCGGCGACGCGGTGCTGCGCGCCGAGGACCGGGCCGAGCGGCTTGCCCGCCGCGCGGCACTTCGAGGCCTTGCGCCCGACGCCGAGCGCCCAGTCGACGATCTTCCGCTTCGCGCCGGTCTCGTCGTCGAACTTCGCGAGCACCGCGGTGTGGACCTTCTCGAAGACGCGTGGAACGCTCGGAAAGAGCGTCGGCTTGACGGCCTTCAGCGCCTCGGCCGCGCGGAGCGGGTCCGGGAGGAAGGCCAGCGTGAATCCGACGTACGGCCCCTGCAGGTGCATCAGCCGGCCGAAGTTGTGCGCGAGCGGGAGGTACAGCAGCATCGTGTCGTCGGCCATCGTGAAGTCGTCGATCTCGTCGACGACGCACGCCATCGCGTAGTAGTTGCGGTGGCGGATCATGCAGGCCTTCGGCGGCCCCGTCGTGCCCGAGGTGTAGATGTAGGTGAAGACGTCGTCGGGGCTCACGGACGCCGTGATGTCCGCCAGCTCGCCGGGATGCGCCGCCGCGTAGTCGCGCCCGCGCGCGCGGAGCTCGTCGAGGTCGGCGTAGGTGAGGACGTGCGCCAGACGCGGGTTGCGGCTGCGGTAGTTGGCGAGCTTCGCGAGCTGCTCCGCGTCCTCGACGAGCACTCCGACCGACTCGGAGTGGTCGAGGATGTACTCGCAGTCCTTCGCGGCGCTGTTCGCGTAGATCGCCGCGCCGATCGCGCCGACGTGGGCGAGCGCGAAGTCGAACAGCGCCCACTCGAGGCTCGTCTGGCCGAGGATCCCGAACGCGTCGCCCTTGCGAATCCCGAGGGCGAGCAGGCCGTTCGCCAGCTCCTCGACCGCGGTCGCCGCCTCGGGCCACGGCACCGGCTCCCAGCCGCCGTTGCGCTCCACGAGGTACGCGGGGCTCGTCCGCTTCGCCGCGACCGCGTCCTGCCAGAGCCGCGGGATCGTGCGCGGCTGCGCTCCCCGCGCCTCGGGCAGCGTGTCGGGAGCGACCTGCGTGGCCATCCGCAGTAACTGTACGTGGCAGGAATGACCCTGCAAGGCCAGAATTCCCCAGGTCCCGACTAGACTTGGAAGGCCCCGATGCGCACGATCTGGAATGGCTCCATCTCGTTCGGCCTCGTCAGCATCCCCGTGGGACTGGCGCTCGCCACCAAGCCCGCCGCTCGCCAGAGCGACGTCAGCTTCCGGATGCTCCACCGCGAGTGCCGGACGCCGATCAAGCAGAAGCGCTGGTGCCCGACGCACGACCGCGAGGTCGGCCCCGACGAGCTCGTCAAGGGCTGGGAGGTCGCGAAGGGCGAGTTCGTGATCGTCGAGGACGCCGACCTCGAGGCAATCGAGCAGCAGGACGACTCGCGCTCGATCGAGATCAACCGCTTCGTGCCGCTCGGGTCGGTCGACCCGATCTACTTCGACCGCACCTACTACCTCGCGCCGTCCAGCACCGCCGCGCAGCGCCGCCCGTACGTGCTCCTGCTCGAGGCGATGAAGGAGACCGAGATGGGGGCGATCGGCCGGTTCGTGCTCCGCGGCCAGGAGCACTTCTGCCTCATCCGCCCCCGGGGCGAGGCCCTCGCGCTCGAGACGCTCTTCCTCGCCGAGGACGTCCGCTCGCAGGCCGAGATCGAGGAGGCGGTCGAGGACACCCAGGTGAAGGACGCGGAGCTCGAGCTCGCGCGTCAGGTGATCGGCAGCCTCGAGAGCGACTTCGACCCCGGCGACCTCGAGAGCGAGTACCGGCGCGATCTCCGCGCGATGCTCGAGGCGAAGCTCGCCGGCGAGGAGATCGCGCGGCCGGAGCCGACCGAGGTCGAGGCGCCGGTCGTCGACCTGATGGAGGCGCTCCGCCAGAGCGTCGCCGACGTCTCGAAGAAGACGCCCGCGAAGAGGGCCCCGGCAAAGAAGACGGCGGCCCGCCCGAAGGCGAAGGCCGCCGCCAGAAAATCGGCCTAGTCCTGGCCTAGTGCTGCTGGGGCATCGCCCCGAGCGCTTGGAGCTGCGCTTGGAAGAGCGTCTTGTCGATCTTTCCCTGGTAGATCGGCACGCCCTCCTGCACGCAGACGCGGATCACCTCCTGACGGTCGATCCCGAGTTCCTTCGACAGTTCCTCGGGCGTGAGGTGATTGGCCATTCCGCTCCTTTCGCCGGTTGACTCCGGGTACAAAAAAGCCCCGCCTGCGCACGCGCGCAACGGGGCTAGAGGTTCCTCTCGGACGGGACAGGCATCAGCGGGCCTGCTTCCGTGAACTGCTCATCGTCGGAAGGATAGACGGCCCTGATGACGGTTGCCAAGGTGCTCGCAGACTTCCAGGAGCGGAGCTGGGATTTTCGTGGTACGAGGCTCCGCGGGCTCGTGGCCGGGCCCTCCGGGGCCGACGCCGTCGTGCTCCTGCACGGCCTGGGAGGAGCGGCCTCGAACTGGGCCCTCCTCGCGCCCGAGCTCGCCCGGCGGCGGCGGGTTATCGCGCTCGACCTGCCCGGGCACGGCTGGTCTGCGCCGCTTCCCGCGGCGCCGGGGCTCGGTTCCTACGCGGACGCCGTCGCTGCCGTCGTCGAGCAGGAGCGGCTCGGCGCGGTCGGTCTCGTGGGCCACTCGTTCGGCGGGCTCGTCTCGATCCGGCTCGCCGTGCGCCGGCCCGAGCTCGTGCGCGGTGTCGTGCTCGCCGCCACCGCGGGCATCTCGTCGCACACGCGCTGGGCGGAGCGCGTGCTCGCACTCCTCGGGTGGCTACAGCCGGGCCGGCGCATCTCGCCGTACTGGAAGGCGGTCGCTGCGAGCGACGCGCTCAAGCGGTTGGTCTTCGGCCACTGGTTCGCCGACGACCCCACCGCACTGTCGCCCGCTGCGGTCGAGGCGGTGCTGCGCGACATCAACCTGCACACGGACACGGACAGCGCGTGGCGTGCGCTCACGCAGGACGATCCGCGCGCCGACCTGCACCGCGTCCGCTGCCCGGCGCTCGTCCTCTGGGGTGCGAGCGACAACCAGCTTCCGCTCGAGGACGCGTTCGACTTCGCCCGCCGGCTGCACGCGCCCGTGCGCGTGATCGCGAAGTGCGGACACCTGTTGATCGTCGAGCGCCCGGACGCGTGCCTCGACGCGATCGAGACGTTCCTTGACGCGGCGGACCGGGCGGCCCTGAAAAGGTGAAGGGCCGCACGCGGCGGCCCTTCCCATCTATCGGGGTGCCGAGATTTGAACTCGGGACCTCTCCGACCCGAACGGAGCGCGCTACCAGGCTGCGCCACACCCCGAAGCGGTAACAGGGTACCGCCTAGAGGCGGCGATGGACGATCGCGGTGCACTCGTCCTCGACGTAGTCGAGGCCGTTGCGCTCGCAGATCTCCCGTGCGTCGGGCGAGTGGAGGTGGAGCTGGAGCCAGAACGCCTTCGCCCCCGCGGCGACGGCCTCGTCCGCATGGCCCGCCGCGGCGTCTTCGCGGCGGAAGACGTCCACGAGGTCGATCGGCTCGTGGATCTCGGCGAGCGAGACGACGCAGGGCTCGCCGAGCACCTCGGCGGCCGTCGGGTGCACCGGGATCACCTTGTAGCCCTGCGCGACGAGGTAGCGCATCACGCCGTGGCTCGGGCGGCCGGGGTCGGGAGAAGCGCCGACCATCGCGATCGTCCTCGCCTCGCGAAGGATCTCCTCGGGCGTCCGCACCACCCAAGGCTATCCTCGCCGCCGTGGCCGACCTGCGCGCAGTGCTCTTCGACGTCGACTTTACGATCGCGAAGCCGGGTCCCGACCTCGGACCGGACGGCTACCGGCGTATGGCCGCGCGGTACGGGTTCGACCTCGACCCCGAGCGCTACGACGAGGCGCGCATTGCTGCGCTCGAGACGCTCGAGCGGCATCCGGAGCTCGAGCACGACGAGGAGATCTGGGTCCTCTTCACCGAGCGGATCATCCGCGGGATGGGCGGCGACTCCGAGTTCGCGTACGAGTGCGCGGCCGAGATGACGCGCGCGTGGGAGCACGCGCACAACTTCGACCTGTACGAGGACGTCCTGCCGACCCTCGACGACCTCCGCGGGCGCGGGCTGAAGCTCGGCCTCGTCTCCAACACGGCGCGCGACCTCGGCGCCTTCGTGCGGCACCACGCGCTCGAGGTCGATGCGGCACTGTCGTCGCGCGCACACGGCAAGGTGAAGCCGCACGAGTCGATCTTCCGCGCAGTGCTGTCCGAGCTCGAGGTCGACGCCGCCGACGCTGCGATGGTCGGCGACTCGGTCGAGGACGACGTCGCGGGCGCCGAGGCGCTGGGGATCCGGCCGTTCCTGCTCGATCGCGAAGGTCGCTATCCCGACGCGGCGAGCCGGCTCACGGACCTGCGCGAGCTTCCCGCGGCTCTCGGTCTGACCTAGGAGAGTTGCAGCTGCTCGCGCCAGGCGTCGGTGTGCTCGCCGAGCGACGGCGCGTGCGCGGTCGACGGCGCCGAGCCGAACTCGGCTGCCCCCTCCTCGAGCGTCGCGACAGGACCTGCGGAGACGTCTTCGCCGTCGAACAGCTCGAGCCATTCCGCGAGCGGCCGGCGTGCGATCGCCGCGCCGAGCTCGGCCGCGACGGGCTCCTGGTCGTCCGCGAACTGGCGCGAGGCGAGGTGCGGCACGCCGAGGAGCTCGCAGAGCCGCTGGAAGAACTTCGCCTCGAGCGCGCCGACCGTGAGCCAGCGTCCGTCTGCGGTGGGGTAGATGCGGTAGCAGGCGAGCCCGCCGGTCAGGAGCTTCGGGACGGGCTCGCCGTCGAGCCGGTGCGCAACGAAGCGGTGTGCGCCATGCGTCATCGACACGACGAGCCGCCCACCGCGGCCCGTCCGCTCGCGGTCGAGCAGCGCGGCGAGGATCTCCGTGACCGCTGCGAGCGAGCCCGCACCGAGATCGGCGACCTGCACCGGCGGCAGTCCGGGAGCCGTGTCCGCGAGCGCGCCGGCCCAGCCGAGGTAGTTGAGGTCGTGCCCCGCGCGCGCGACGTGCGGCCCGTCCGCGCCGAAGCCGGTGATCGAGCAGTACACCGTGCGCTCGGGCACGTCGTCCGGCCCGACGCCGAGACGAGCGGCGACGCCCGGCCTGAATCCCTCGATCACCACGTCCGCGCGTGCGCAGAGCGCCCGCCCGAGCTCCGGGTCGCGCTTCAGGTCGCAGACGACCGACTCCTTGCCGGCGTTGAGCGCCGCATCCCACTGCGGTGCGATGTCGCGCAACGGGTCGCCGTCCGGGGCCTCGAGACGCACGACGCGCGCGCCGAGGCGGAGCAGCTCGCGGCTCGCGAACGGGCCGGGCAGATGCCGCGTGAGATCCACGACGAGGAGCCCGGCGAGCGGTTGCACCGCCGGCGAACCTACACTACGCTCCGCTCCCTTTGACCGAGCGTTCAATCACCGTCGACAAGCGCCGCGTCCTGCTCGACGCCGC
>DASTHC010000158.1:0-2755 GCA_035718485.1 Gaiellaceae bacterium | reverse complement strand
AAGCGCGTGCTCGACGTCACCCCGCGTCGCGGGCGCCTCGATCAGGCGCCCAAGCGGCTGAACTCGTAGAGGGCGATCGCGCCGGCGACGGCGACGTTCAGCGACTCGGCGCCCTCGGCGAGACGGATCGACGCGAGCTCGTCGCAGGAGGCGGCCACCTCCGGCGGCAGGCCGTCGCGCTCGGCTCCGAGGACGAAGGTCACCCGCTCGCCGAGCTCGAGCTCCGGCAGCGGAGTGCCGCCGCGCGAGACGAGCGCGACGCGCGGCCGGCCGGCGTCCTCGAACGGCGCGGTGGGAACGCGGAACACCGAGCCCATCGACGCCCGCAGCGCCTTGGGATTCGTGATGTCGCCGGAGCCGGGTGTCAGCGCGACCGACGCGCCGAAGCCGTCCGCGGTGCGAAGCAGCGTCCCGACGTTGCCGGGGTCGTGCACGTGCCAGAGCGCCAGCGCGACGTCGCGCGTCCCGCGCGGCAGGTCCGCGCGACGGTAGATCCCGATCGCGCGCGCCGGGTGCGGCAGCGACGAGACCTCCGCGAGCAGCTCGGGCTCGACGTTCTCCCCCGCGACGAGCAGGTCGACCGGCTCGATGCCGGCCGACCGCGCGGCGTCGACCAGGTCCTCGCCCTCGACGACGAACAGCCCCTTACGCTCGCGCTGCGAGCGCGACGCGAGGCGCCGGACCAGCCTCAGCCGCGGATTCGCGGCCGAGGTGATCAGGACTTCGAGAGGGCCGCTTTCGCCTGCTCGGCGATGCGGCCGAACGCCGCGGGGTCCGAGACGGCGAGATCGGCGAGGATCTTGCGGTCGAGCTCGATCTCGGCCTTCTTCAGCCCGGCGACGAACTGGTTGTACGACAGGTCGTGCTGGCGCGCCGCGGCATTGATCCGGATGATCCAGAGCCGCCGGAGCATCCGCTTCTTCGTCTTGCGGTCGCGGTACGCGTAGGTGAGCGACTTCTCGACCTGCTCCTTCGCGCGGCGGTAGCTCGAGTGCTTGAGCCCCCAGTAGCCGCTCGCCTGGTCGAGGACCTTGCGGCGCTTCTTCCGTGCGTGAACGGAACGTTTGACGCGCGGCATCAGACCTTCCCCCCGAACAGCTTCTTCACTTCGCGCGTATCCGCCGGAGAGACGGGCTGGTCGCGCGTGAAGGCGCGCTTACGCTTGGCGGACTTCTTCCCGAGGTTGTGGCTCTGCATCGCCTTCCGGCGCAGCAGCTTGCCCGTCCCCGTGATCTTGAACCGCTTCTTCGCTCCGCTGTGTGTCTTCTGCTTTGGCATTGGATTTCGCGTCTCCTGCAGTCTTCGTCGGGGCCAGCAGCATCGTCATGTTCCGACCTTCGAGGAGCGGCGACTGCTCGATCAGGCCGACGTCCTTGATGTCCTCCGCCAGCCGCATCAGCAGGTCACGCCCGCGTTCCGGATGCTGCTGCTCGCGGCCCCGGAACATGATCGTGACCTTGACCTTCGCACGCTGGTTGAGGAAGCGGACGACGTGTCCCTTCTTCGTCTCGTAGTCGTGAACGCCGATCTTCGGCCTGAACTTGATCTCCTTGACGTTGACCTGGAGCTGGTGCTTCCGCGCGAGCTTTGCCTTCTGTTCCTGCTCGTAGCGGTACTTGCTGTGATCCATGACCCGCGCCACGGGCGGGTCCGCCTGGGCCGCCACCACCACGAGGTCAAGATTCTTCCCCCAAGCGATGTCGAGGGCCTCCTTCGTGGGCTTGACCCCCAGCTGCGTCCCGTCCTCGTCGATCAGCCGCACCTGCGCCGACCGGATGTTCTCGTTCACGAGGTCGTTCCTCGCCGGCCTCGGCGGCTCCGGCGCGAACCTGCGGCGGGGCCTCACAGACTGTTCACCAAGCTCGTTTGATCCTCCTCGCTCAACAACAAAAGCCGCTGCATGCAGCGGCCCCGATTTCTCCCGAATGTCACTCGGTTGAACCCGCGCGGAGCTCGTCGGCTCGCCGGGTGAGGAACGGGTCCGCTCCTGCTTTGGTCAGGACTCCAGAGTAGCAAGCTCCGCCACGAAGTCCATGAGGGACTTCTGGTCCTGCTCGCCGCCTCGGTCGCGGATCGAGAGTGAGTCGGGCGACTCACGGTCGCCGTACACGATCGTCTTCGGGATCTTCTCGACCTCGGCGTCCCGGATTCGCTTGCCGACCGTCTCGTCGCGATCGTCCACGTCGACGCGGAAGCCGCGCTCGCGCAGCACCTCCGCGACCGTGCGCGCGTCCTCGCGGTGGTCCTCGCCGACCGGGATGATCCGCACCTGGATCGGCGCGAGCCAGAGCGGGAACGCGCCGCCGTAGTGCTCGATCAGGATCCCGATGAACCGCTCGAGCGAACCGAGCAGCGCACGGTGGATGACGATCGGCGAGTGCTCGCGGTTGTCCGCGCCCATGTACGTGAGGCCGAACTGCCGCGGCATGTGGTAATCGACCTGAATCGTCCCCATCTGCCACGAACGACCGAGCGTGTCGGTCATGTGCAGGTCGATCTTCGGCGCGTAGAACGTTCCCTCGCCGGGACTGATCACGTACTCCATCCCGTGTCGCTTCAGCGCCTCCTCGAGTGCGCCCTCCGCGAGGTCCCACTCGTCGTCGGTGCCGATGCGCTTCTCGGGGCGCGTCGACAGCTCCGCGCGCGGGACGACGCCGAACCGGTCGTAGAGGAAGTTCGCGAACTCGATCATCGCGTCGATCTCCGGCTGGATCTGCTCCTCGCTCACGAAGACGTGCGCGTCGTCCTGCGTGAT
>DASTHC010000157.1:0-21359 GCA_035718485.1 Gaiellaceae bacterium | reverse complement strand
CCCGCGCTTCATCGCGCGGCGCATGATCGTGCTCGCCTCGGAGGACATCGGGAACGCCGACCCGCGCGCGCTCCAGGTCGCGGTCGCGGCGGCGCATGCGCTCGAGCACGTCGGACTCCCCGAGGCGCGGCTCAACCTCTCGCAGGCCGCGATCTACCTCGCGCGCGCGCCGAAGTCGAACGCGAGCTACGTCGCGCTGAAGGAGGCGACGCGCGACGTGCAGGAGCGCGGCAACCTCCGCCCGCCGAAGGCGCTCCGCGACACGAGCTACTCGGGGGCGCGAAAGCTCGGACACGGCAAGGGCTACGTCTACCCGCACGACGACCCGCGCGGCTTCGACGTCGACTACCTGCCCGACGAGCTCAAGGGCACGACGTACTACCGGCCGAGTGGAAACGGCGAAGAGGGCGCGGATGAGTGATGCGGAGACCGTCCTCCGACGCTACTTCGACGCGTTGAACAAGCGCGACTACGACGCCGTCGCGGGCGCGTTCGCCGACGAGTGCGAGTACGTGAGCGTCGCAAGCGGCGCGCGCTTCAGCGGCCCGGCTTCGGTCGTTCACGGACTGCGCGAGTTCTCCGAGGCGTTTCCTGACTGGCGCGTCGAGCTCGGTGCGGTGATCTCCTCGCCGACGATCGTCGCGGCCGAGTGGCGGACGAGCGGCACCCAGGACGGGCTCTTTCGCGGCCGGCCGGCGACGGGCTATCGGTTCCGTCGCGACGGCTGCGCCGTCGCCGAGGTCGCCGACGGTCGGATCACCCGCTACCGCGACTACTACGACCGCGTGACGCTGCTCGAGCAGCTCGGCCTGGCTCCCGTTCTCTAGTCTCCGAACTCCGGAACGCGACGAAAGGGGACACGATGGCGGTTGAGCACCGCGCACACACGACGTGGGAAGGCGATCTCCAGAGCGGGTCCGGCATCTTCACCTTGGGGAGCGGCGTGACCGGTCCACAGCGGGTGACATGGCGCGCACGCGCCGAAGACGCCTCGGCAGGCACGAGCCCCGAGGAGCTGATCGCCGCCGCGCTCTCGAGCTGTTTCTCGATGGCGCTCTCCGGCGGCCTGGCTCGCGCCGGGACGCCGCCGACGCGGCTCGAGACCGACGTCGTCTCCACGTTCGAAGGCGGCGTCGGGATCACGAAGTTCGAGGTGACGGTGCGCGGCGACGTCCCCGGCGTGGACGAGGAGGCGTTCCGCGAGGCCGCCGAGCAGGCGAAGGAGAACTGCCCCGTGTCGAAGGCGCTGAAGGGGAACGTCGAGATGACGCTCGACGCGGCGCTCGAGAGCTAGTCAGAGCCTCTGAGGATCCGCCCCGCGGCGAACGCGCCGAACTCGCCGCCCATCGCGCGGAACGCATCGGCGGCCTTCTGCGTGTCGTACTCGACGCGCCGGAACGCGAAGTCGCCGTCCCACGTCGCCCACGCGGCGCGCGGGTCGCCGTCGAGCGGCATCCCGACGCTTCCCGGGTTGAGGAGCTCAGTCCCGTTCGGGCCCGGCCGACGGAACTGCTGGTGGCTGTGGCCGAAGACGACCGTCCGGTCGCGGACGCCGCCGAGCAGGCGCTCGTCGTCCTCGCTCGGCGGCGGCGGGAAGCTCTCGACGTCCGAGATCGGCGAGCCGTGGACGTAGAGGATCCCGTCGAGCTCGGCCTGGGCCGGGAGCCGGTAGAGCCGGTCGATCACGTCCTCCGGAATGTGCGAGGCAAGGTCGCGATACGCCTCTTCCACTTCCGGACGGTCGTTCGGGGGCTCGCGCGTCCAACGCTCGCCGTTGCCGCGGATCCACGTAGCGTTCGGCAGCGCGTCGAGGCGCTCGAGCGTCTCCAGCGGCCACGGGCTCGGGATGCCGTAGTCGCCGCCGAGCAGCCAGCGGTCGATGCCGACCCCGTCGGCGTCGGCGAGCACCTGCTCGAGCGCCGGCAGGTTGCCGTGGATGTCGTAGAGGACCCCGAGCACTAGAGCGCTGTGGAGACTGCGTGCTCCAGCAGCTCCGGCGCGAGCGGCTTCGGGAGCACCTGGACGTTCGACGTCTTCCCCTTGACGTGCGCGTAGGCACGGATCGGGTCGCCCGTGACGTAGATCACCGGGACGCCGGGGTCGAGCCGGTCCGCGACCGCGAAGCCGTCGATGCCGGGCAGGCCGACGTCGAGGACCGCAAGCTGCGCCGACTCGCCTTCCATCAGGTCGAGCGCGGCCTCGCCGCTGCCGGCCTCGAGCACGCGGTAGCCCTGGTCCGCGACGATCGAGACGAGGAGCTCGCGCAGACCGGGATCGTCCTCCACGACGAGCACCGGACGCGCCATGCGCTGACGCTATCGCTGCCGCGTCTGGTTTTCTAGGGCGCGTGCTCCTCCACCTCCACGAGTGGGGCGACGCGGACGCGCCGCCGCTGCTCTGCGTGCACGGCGTCCAGGCGCACGGCCTGCGGTTCCGCAAGCTCGCGGAGGAGCGTCTCGCCTCGGGCTTCCGCGTGCTCGCGCCCGATCTCCGCGGCCACGGCCGGTCGGGCTGGGAGCCGCCGTGGACGATCGAGCGGCACGTCGACGATCTGCTCGAGACGCTCGGAGCGGCGGGAGTCGAACGCGCGACGGTCGTCGGCCACAGCTTCGGCGGGCGCCTGACGCTCGAGCTGACCGCCCGCGGAGCCGTCGAGCGGTCGGTCCTGCTCGATCCCGTCGTCTGGGTGCCGCCGCCGATCGCGCTCGCGCGTGCGCAGGCGCTGGTGCGCGACCGTTCGTTCACGAGTGAGGACGAGGCGCTCGCTGAACGCCGACCGCTTTCCCCCCTTGCACCGCGCGAACTGCTGGACGAGGAGTTCCGCGAGCACCTCGTCCGGCACGACGACGGCCGCCTCCGGTTTCGCTACGCGACGGCCGCCGTGATCGCGGCGTACGGCGAGCTGTCCGAGCCGCCGCCCGACTGGGCGCGGGTGCAGGTGCCCACGCTCCTCGTGGTCGGCGCAGAGACCGACGTCGCGGTGCCGGCCCTCGTGGAGGCGATGCGGTTCGAGCTCGGCGAGCGATTGACGGACGTGACCGTCCCTGGACGCCACGTCGTCCTTTGGGACGCATTCGACGAGACGGCCGACGCGATCGACGCGTTCCTCCGCTGAGACGGATCGCGATCATCGGCAACGGCGGCGGCGGGAAGAGCCGGCTCCGATTTAGACTGGCTCTGTAAGGAGCCGCTCATGGCGAAAAGGCTGCGCTGCTACCTGCGGTCACATCGTTGGGTGCAGAAGGTCCAGACGGGAGAGCTCTACTACGAGTGTCGGGATTGCGGCAAATACCGCGATGCAGTCCGGACCGGGTTGCCGATCCTCTGGTTCTGGGACAGAAAGCCATAGTGACGGCCTAGGTGGGGGTCGTCGCTTCCCGGCGCGAGCTGCGCCGCTGGCTACAGGATGCGCGCGCCTAGCGCGCTCGCCACGAGCTCGACCGCAAGCTGCGCGGTCTCGTTCTGGCGATCGAAGACCGGGTTCACCTCGACGACGTCGAGCGACGTGAGCAGTCCCGACTCGGCGACGAGCTCGAGCGCAAGGTGCGCCTCGCGGTAGGAGAGACCGCCGCGCACAGGCGTGCCGACGCCGGGTGCGACCTCCGGGTCGACGGCGTCCATGTCGAGGCTCACGTGGACGAAGCCGGGGCCTGCGATGTGCGTGAGCGACTCCCGGATCGCCCGCTCGATGCCGAGCCGGTCGACGTCGCTCATCGTGAAGACCTTCACGCCGAGCTCCTTGACCCGCTCGCGTTCGCCCGCGTCGAGCGAGCGAACGCCCGCGAGCGCGACTCTTTCCGGGTCGACCGCCGGGAGCGGCCACGCCGCGCTGTCGAAGGTCGGCCCCCCGAGGCCGAGGACGGCCGCGAGCACCATGCCGTGGACGTTTCCGCTGGGCGTGGTTTCGGGAGTGTTCAGATCACCATGCGCGTCGAGCCAGAGCACCCCGCCCGGGCCGTAGAGCGAGGCGAGCCCGCCGATCGAGCCGAGCGCGACGGAGTGGTCGCCGCCGAGCACCACGGGAGTCGCGCCGGACTCGGCGGCGCGGCGGACGAGCGCCGCGATCCGCTCGCAGGTCCGCAGCACCGGCGTCAGGAAGCGGGCATTCGCCTCGCCCTCCTCGGCCGCCTCGGCGACCGCCGACTCGACGTTTCCCCAGTCGATGACAGGCCTCCCCAGCTCCGTGAGCCGCATGTCGAGGCCCGCGTACCGGATCGCCGACGGGCCCATGTCGACCCCACGGCGACCCTGGCCGAGGTCGAGGGGCGCGCCGATGACGGCCACGGGACGGCTGTCGTTCGCGGACATCGGCGAGGAGTAGGCTAACCCCCTTGAGCGCGGTGCCCGTTCAGGTGCTCCTCGCGGACGACGACGCGGGATTCCTCGAGGCGCTCCGGCTGCTGATCGACGGCCAGCCGCACCTGACGGTCGCGGGAACGGCGGGCGACGGGCTCGCCGCGATCGAGCTCGCCGACGAGCTCGACCCGGACGCCGTCGTCATCGACCTCCACATGCCGCTCGTCGACGGGGTGACGGCGGTCGCGCGCCTGCGGCGGGACCACCCGAGCCTGTGCCTGATCGCGCTCACCGCCGACGCGACAGAGCGCGTGCACGACGCCGTTCGCGAAGCCGGCGCCGATGCGGTGCTCGTCAAGGAGGACTTCGTCGAGACGCTGATGGATCGCCTCCGCGCGGTGCGTTCAAGCCCGCCCTAGGCGCCGGGCTACACTTTCGCGGCCCCGGGGCGAGGTAGCTCAGTTGGTAGAGCACACGGCTGAAAACCGTGGTGTCGCCGGTTCGATTCCGGCCCTCGCCATAGAAAGGCCACGCACAGGCGAGAGGCTTCTCCAGTTGCGGCCGCGCGAGAAGCGGCTTGATCTACCGTCAGGTCTACCTTGAGGCGCCGAGCAGACGGCTCTCGGCCTGCTCGATCGACGTTTCCGGGTGCGCCACCTGCGCCAGCGAGTGACGCACGTGCCCCTCGCTTGTCAGGCGAGGCCGACGGACTTCGCCTTTGCGAGCTCGGTCCGGACCGCTTGGACGGCGGCGACGGCAGCTTGGAAGTTCGGATCGACAGTCTCGGCCCGTTGAAGCTCGTCCATGAGGTCGAGCGCGCGGTCGCACATTTCAAGCGCTCGGCCGAGCGAGGGCCCGACGCTTGACTCGTCGACGGTGGTCGTCGTGGGGACGGCTCGATCGGCCGTCCCCACTCTCGAGCCGCTCATCTCAGATCGTCGGCCCGCGGCCCGCCACCGTAGTAGCTGCCCACGCTCTCACGGTAGGTCGGGTCGCGATAGCTGTTCTCGTCGAACTCCGGACTGTCCTTGATCTCGTCCTTCGTGCGATTGACGTAGACCTTCTGCTCGTCCAAGTCGACTGTCTCGATCACGCCGGCCGGAAGCAGCACCTTCTTCCCGAAGATCCACGGGCCTGTGTCGACAACGATGTAGCTGCCGTCGACCTCGTTGGTCGCTTCGTCGACCTTGCCGATCCCGCCGTCGCTTGCCTCGACCTCGAATCCATCCAGACTCGTGCCGGACCAGGCCGTGTCGCGGTACGTCCACATGTCAGTGCTAGCCACAGAGACCCCTCCTTCAGTTGCACTCGGACCGCTAGGACCCCTCCGTCAAAGCCCTCGCGGTGTTTCGGTTCTCACCACGCTGAACGCGCATCCGCCCGGAACGGATACGCCTTCACGACCGTTGACAGAACGAAATGACCGTCTGAGAGGTCGAGGCATGCGGCAGGAAGAACTCGCGGTCCACCTGCATCACCTGAAAGACGCGAAGTGTGTCGCCGACGCACTCGGCCAAGGCGACGCCTCAGTGATTCCATCCAAGACCGGATGGGACGCCTCAGTGATTCCATCCAAGACCGGATGGACAGTCAGCGTGGTCCCGTCGTCCCGCCAACTCGCGGAGATCCTCAACGCCCTCCACGCATGCCTCGCCGAAAATGACATCCGGCTCGTCCGCCTGACCATCGACGGCAGCACCTACGCGATGGAATCTCCGCCGGCCGATTGAGGTGGCGGGCCAGCAGGGCGGAGGGCCGCCTCCGCCCCCCGACTGACCCCTCTCTCCCCGGAGGCCGGGCAGGGTAGCCGTGCAGGCGTCAGTTTTTGGTGTGCGGTCCGTCAAGGTTCGCTCACGGCGAGAGGACGGGGAGTCAGCCGAAATGAGTACGCCCGGATCTGCGGCGGCCTAACTGTTTTTCTCGTCAGCCTCGTGGGAACGGTGCGGCTGTGCGCACGGTGTTTTGGCTCTATGCGGGCGTGATCGCGGTCGGGCTTGCCTTCTACATTGGGGTTGGGTTGCACGGATGAGCGTGCGGCGCTGGCTGTTCGAGAACTCGCTGTCGCTCTTCTTCTTGAGCCTGTTCCTGGTCACGCTCGGGGCGCAGTCCTTGGCCGGCCAGCATGCGTTCAACGAACAGCAGGTCGCTCACAAGAGTCGCCCGATCGGCTGGCTGGACTACGTCACCTCTTCGGACTTCGGACGCGCCGTGATGGAGAACTGGCAGTCCGAGTTCCTCCAGTTCTTCCTCTTCATCGGCGCCACCATCTGGCTCGTACAGAAAGGCTCCAACGAGAGCAAGCAGCTCGACGAAGTTGGTCTCGAGTCAGATCAACAGCAGAAGGTCGGCGCCCGCGCCCCGCAGAACGCTCCCCGCTGGGCGAAGCTCGGAGGCTTCAGGCAGCGGATCTACGAGAACTCGCTGCTCGCGCTGATGCTCACGATCTTCCTGCTCTCGTGGTTCGCGCAGTCGCTCACCGGCTGGCGAACCTTCAACGAGGACCAGCACGAGCACGGCGAACGTTCGGTCGCTTGGACGACCTACGTCGTAAAGCCGAGCTTCTGGGAGAGCACCCTTCAGAATTGGCAGTCGGAGTTCCTGGCCATCGGCACGATGGTCGTCTTCACGATCTATCTCCGCCAGCGCGGCTCGCCCGAGTCGAAGCCAGTCGGCGCACCCTACGACGAGACCTCAACCTCGGGCTGATCGCAGAGAGGGTGTCGGCGCGCCGGAAAGTCGCACCGGCGTGGGGTGGACAGGCGGGCGCGGGAAACGAGACATCCAGCCGAATGGGACGCGACCCGTCGGGCGCACCTCCGGTATCCCGTAACAAGACAGACCGGTCTGTTGATGGCTATGCTCGGCGCATGACCGAAACGCTCTCGAGCGAGCCTGCCCCGGCCACTGCGCGCCAGCGCATCCTCGACAACGCGTACGAACTGTTCTCACGTCGAGGGATCCGTGCTGTTGGCATCGAGGAAGTGATCAGCCGTTCCGCCGTTGCCAAGGCAACGCTCTACCGGCACTTCCCGTCCAAGGACGACTTGGTGCTCGCATTCCTCGAGCATCGTGAGCAGCTCTGGACGCGGCAACTCGTCGAAGCCGGCGCCAGGGAGCGGGGCGCTACGGCCGAGGAGCGTCTGCTTGCGATCTTCGATGTCTTCCACGACTGGTTCCAGCGCGACGACTACGAGGGCTGCTCGTTCATCAAGGTCCTGCTTGAGACCGCCGACCGCGACCATCCGGTCGGCGCAGCCAGCGCCCGCTATCTCGAGAACATCCGAACGATCGTCCGCGGGCTCGCCGAAGAGGCCGAGCTCCGCGACCCCGAAGCGTTCGCGCTCTCCTTCCACATCCTGATGAAGGGAGCGATCGTCCAGGCTGCCGAAGGCGACCGTGAGGCCGCGCGACGGGCGAAGGCGATGGCTCAGCTCCTGCTCGACCAACACCGCTAACCAGGCTGCCGCCCGGCCGAGCGCCGGCGGCTCACGAACGGCTTCTCCGCCCGGATGTTTCGCCCTTCGCGGAACGGGACAGAACGGTCTTACTACCCGGTCACGTTTGGAACGGCACCTTCGGGTCGCTGCCTTGATTGGGCCACGGTACGTAGCGAGAGGATTGGTCTGAGTCCTCCGCCCCCACTGAGAGGGAAGGAACCACATGGCAGTTACCGAGAGGAGTGAGCGGCTGCGCGCGAGCGCACCGTCCACCGCGAGTCGTCGGACTTCCGACGAGACGAAGCTTTCGCTCAAGACGACCGAGTTTTGGGCAATGGGCGCCGTCATCGGGGCGATCTTGGTCGCCTCGGCCGTGTCCGACTCGCTCGGCGACGTTCGCGCCTGGACGCTGGTCGCCGCAGTTGCGATCGGCTACATGATCAGCCGCGGGCTCGCCAAGTCCGGCACCCAGTACGCCGGCGACGAAGACCCGCTCAGCCGAGACAACCGCTAGGAAGGGCGACCGCTGAACCTGTGCCCGGGGCGCCCGGCCCGGGCACACGCCTTTGATCATCCGCACACCACGAAGAAGGGACGTCTCATGCCGAAAATCGAAGACTCGATCGAGGTTCAGGTTCCCGTACAGCAGGCCTACAACCAGTGGACGCAGTTCGAGCAGTTCCCGAAGTTCATGGAGGGGATCCAGTCCGTCCAGCAGCTCGACGACACGCACGTCCAGTGGGTCGCAGAGGTCCGCGGCGAGAGCCGGGAGTGGACGACGGAGATCACCGAGCAACAGCCGGACGAGAAGATCGCCTGGAAGACGGTCGATGGCGAGGTCAAGAACGATGGCGTCGTGACCTTCGAGCAGGTCGGCGACGCTCAGACGCGCGTCAATCTCCAGATGGACGTCGAGGGCGAGTCGACCGCGGAAAACGTCGCAGGCGATCTCCTCGGCATCGTCAAGGGTCAGGTCCGTGGTGACCTCGAGCGGTTCAAGCAGCTCGTCGAGAACCACGACCAGGAAACCGGTGCCTGGCGCGGCGAGGTGCAGGACGGCGAAACCACGTAGTGGCGAGCAGGCGCGCAGGCCCGCCTCCGCGGTGGAGGCGGCCGCGCGCCTATGCCTTTCACGTTTGCCTATGGCGCGCGCGGGTGAAGTTCGGCCGGTGGCGCCTCGCCAGCCTGCACCGAAGACGCTCAGTGGCGGTCGCGTCCGCGTCTACGGCTGCTCTCCCGGCTGCCTACTCCTCTCGCTCGCTCTATCCGTTGTCTTGACGATTCTCGTAAACGTGCTGATCAGGCTGTTCTAGGCGGCCTGCTCAATGAACCCTGGTCGTGCCGGCCAGAGAGTCCCAGGCCGCAGCGCAGGAGACGAAGGGTTCAAGCGTCCCGGTTCGGGAACCTTGACAACGCTGTCTTCGACCAGGGGGGATCATGGCCAAGAAGTCCGACTTCACCGAGCAGGAATGGGAATCAATGCAGAAAGGTGTGACGGGCGCCGGCCTGCTCGTCTCGCTCAGCGACCGCAGCTTCTTCGACTCGTTCAAAGAGGCGGGTGCGCTCGGGAAGCACATCGCACAGGCGAAGCAGAGCAACTCAAGCGAGTTCATCCGC
Source organism: Gaiellaceae bacterium (assembly GCA_035718485.1). Lineage (GTDB taxonomy): Bacteria > Actinomycetota > Thermoleophilia > Gaiellales > Gaiellaceae > JACCTU01. Next base: position 12,009 of record DASTHC010000157.1, on the reverse strand, counting down.
GAGCTCGCCGATACCCGTGGGACGGGATTCGGGTTCACAACCTCACCCGACAAGGTGGAACGAGAAACGCTGGACGCGTTGCAGAACGCGAAGACGACGCTCGCGTCGAAGGCTCCCGACGAGCTCGACTCGTACCGACAGTTCGTGGTCGACGTCACACGGTCGGTAGCCGAAGCAGCCGGCGGCGGAGAGACCGCCGAGAGCGAGACGATCGAGAAGGTCAGCGCAGCGCTGAAGTAGTCCGGAGGAGCCTCGGCTGACGATTCCCGAAGGGGGAGGGAGCGCTTTCGGTGGCACTCGCCTCCCCACTCGGACCTAGGGCTCGCATGCTCGACGGCTTCCGCACGGCTCAGCCCGAGGGCCTGCAACGCTTCCGCCCGCGATCACGGCGCCGTGCCGTCAGGGTACGGCGCGTAGCGATGGTGGATCAGGATGCCGTTGCCGTCCGGATCGATGAACGACGCGCCCTTGCAGGCGCCCGAGTCCCAGACGTCGCCGCACTGCACGCCCGCCGCCTCGAGCTTCGCCCTCGCCGCCTCGACGTCGGGCACGCGGAGCGCGATCGAGCCGCGCGGCAAAGGCTCGAACTCCCGGCCGTGCGTCTCCGTGTTGACGAGCGCGAGCGTGACGTTGCCGGTCTCGAACTCGATCCAGTCGTGCAGCGAGTTCGGGTTCCTCTCGAGCCCGAGCACCTGCTCGTAGAACGCCGCGGCCTTCTCGTGGTCCTTCGTCGGGACTGCGATGAAGTCGACGCGCTGTGCATCGATCACGTGCCGGAATCTACCCGCTCGCAAACTGTGCGAAGTTCGCGCCGCGCCCACGCGTCGTTCCCCCGTTCGCTTTTCCTCTCCGAGTTGCCGCCGGAGGCGGGCTCAGCCCGCCGGGAGGCGAACGGCGAACAAGGGTCGAGAGCGCAAGAACCCGCCGGAAAGCCAGCTTTCCCGCGGCATAAAAAGAGACGTCCGGACCGGTGTCGCCGTGTCGCGAACGCCTCTATACGGCGGACCCTAACGCTTGCGCGCCGTAAGTGCGATGCCGCGCGCGGCGGCGAATTCCGCAAAGTCCGTGAAACCGCGTTCCGCGAGCTCGGTGCGAAGTCGCTCGGGCGGCACGTAGATCGGCGTGTCCGCGCCGATCGAGAACGCGAAGAGCGCGGAGCCGCCGGATCTCAGCACGCGCTCGAGCTCGTCGAAGAACGGGATCATGTTCGCGTGGGTGACGAGGTCGAAGGAGTCGTCGGCGAACGGGAGCGCCGACGCGTCGGCGCGGAGGAACTCCGCGCCCGGCACCTTCGTGCGGGCGACCGCGAGCATCTCGTCGGAGAGGTCTGCTCCGACAACGCGCGCGTCGGGAAAACGGCGCAGGACCGTCGCCGCGCCGATGCCCGTGCCGGTGCCGAGGTCGAGCGCGTCGCTCACCGGCCCTTCGACCCCGGCGAGTGCTTCCTCGAAGGCCGCGAACGAGTCCGCGCTCCGCATCGAGTCCCAGTGCGGGGCGATCTTGTCGAACTCGCGCTCCATGAGCCGGCGGAAGACAGGCCAGAGGCTCGGCCGCCGAACGACGACGTCGGTCGCGAGCCGCGCGAAACGCGTCCCGAAGCTCACGGCACGTCCAGGTGGATCCGGAGCTCTTGACCGGCTCTCGCGGCGAGCATCTCCGCGGCGTTCCCGCGGTTCATCGCGACGGCGACGTTGCCGTACGAGTCCTCGTAGAGGATGAGGTCGCCGGTGCGCGCGTCGGAGAACGTCCGCGCGGCGACGGCGTAGTACCGCTGCCCGGCGAGCTCGAGCTCGATCCGCGCGCCGGGCTGCACGTCTGCCTTGTCGAGATGCTCGCGCGCGAGGTTGAGCTGCATGTTCCCGAATGCGTCGACGTAGAGCACGGTCGCGCCGATCCGGTTCGTCCGAACCTCCGGCTGCGGGAGCTCGAGACGGACGAGGGCGCTCGGGTCGATCGGTGGCCCGAGCTCCGACAGCGCGAGCCCGTTCGCGAGATGCGCGGCAGCCGGCGCGAAGATGTCGCGACCGTGGAACGTCCGGGAGACCGGCGAGAGCGCGTACTGCGGGTTGACGATCTCGTGCGCCTCCCCAATCCCCAAGCGTTCGGCCGCCGGAAGCAGCAGGCCGTTGTCGGGACCGACATACGATCGTCCGTCGGCATCGCGCAGCGCGAGCGCTCTGCGCGGTCCGCCGACACCGGGATCGACGACTGCGAGGTGCACGCCGACCGGCATGTACGGGACCGTGTTCGCGAGCACGAGCGCGCCCTGAACGATCGCGCGCGGCGGGATGCCGTGCGTGATGTCGATCACCTGCACGTCGGGCGCGATCCGCTTGATCACACCGTGGCAGGTACCGACGAAGTCGTCCTGCAGGCCGAAGTCGGTCAGGAACGTGACGAACATGCCTCAGCGACGGCGTCGACCAGCCCGTCGAGGTCGTGGGTTCGCGCTTCCGCGACGACATCGAGCCCTGCGGCACGCGCTGCGCGGGTCGTCTGCGGTCCGATTGACACCGCGTCGAGCGTCGCGCCCAACGCTGCGAAGGACCGCGCAGCCGAGCCGGAGGCGAGCACGACGAGGTCACCGTCGGGCGGTGACGGCCGGAGCAGCCGCGTCCGGTAGAGCGGCACGAAGTCGGCGTCGAGCGCATCGATGAGCACGCGCCGGGATCCTTCCGCACCGACGAAGAGCACGCGGCCGGAAGGGCGTGGGAACTCGTCGAGCAGCCCCTCCTGGGTCGAGACGCGGGCGACGAGATCGGGCTCGATCCCGAGCTGCGTGAGCGTCTCGGCGGTTCCCGGCCCGACGGCCGCGATCCGCGCGTTGTCGCCGGTTCGCCGCTCCGCGAACAGGGCTGCGCCGTTCGGGCTCGTGACGATCACCCAGTCGTAGCCGCTCGTGTCCACCTGCGTCGGCTCGTCGAGCGCGTCGATCTCGATCAGCGGACACTCGACGACCTCGAGCCCGAGCGCCTCAAGCCGGTCGACGAGCGGCCCGGCCTGGGAGCGCGGCCGCGTGACGACGACCTTCACCCGAGCCTCCCGCTCCGCGGGCAGCGCAAGCCGACCCCCTGCCCCCGCCCCCCTTGGGGGGACGCGACGTCCCCTACCGAAACGCTAGCGAGCATCGCGTCACGTGTCCGTCACGGCTTCGTGTCGACTTCGTGCCGATTCGAGGTCGGCGAGCGCGCGGCCGAGCTCGACCGGGTCGTCGCCGGCGAGCCGCTCGACCCACGAGCCGTCCTCCGCCGCGATCAGCCCGCTCAGGATCGTGCCGTCGTGGTACGCGGCGACCGGCGCGAGGCAGCCGCCGCCGATCTCCGCGACGCAGGCACGCTCGGCCTCGACGCGCCGCCGGGTGTCGGGATCGTCGAGCGCGGCGACGAGCTCCTCCTCGCCGGCCCGCACCTGCGCCGCGAGCGCGCCCTGCCCGGCCTCGGGCAGCAGCTCCTCGGGGTCGAACCGGTGGCCGATCTCCGAGCCGAGCCCGAGCCGGTCGAGGCCTGCCGCGGCGAGGACGATCGCGTCGAGCCCTCGCTCCTCGCGTTTGCGCAGCCGCGTGTCGATGTTGCCGCGAAGCGGCTCGATCTCGAGCTCGGGCTCGAGCGCCAGCAGCTGCGCGCGGCGCCTGATCGACGCCGTGCCGACGCGCATCCCCGGCGCGAGCTCGGGAGCGCCGCACAACGCGTCGCGCGGATCGTCGCGCGGCAGGTACGCGCCGACCACGAGCCCAGCAGTGTCGGTCGAGGTCATGTCCTTTGCGGAGTGCACCGCGACGTCGATGCGCCCGTCGAGCAGCGCCTCCTCGAGCTCCTTCACGAACACGCCGCGCGAGCCGATCTCGCCGAATGGCCGGGTCCGATCGCGGTCGCCGGCCGTCGTGATCGGGACCAACGCGAGCTCGAGCCGAACGCCGACCGCACGAGCGCGGAGCCCGTCCGCAGCGAGTTCGGCCTGCGTGAGGGCGAGCCTACTGCCGCGAGACCCGACGCGGATCAAGGCCACACCGCCGTCGCCCCGAGCGCGCCTCGCCGCACAACCGGCCGCGCGCTCGGATGCGGACGAACGCCGTCGGTGCCTGGATCGGGAGCGGCCGCCCCGTCAATGCGCGCGCGGCGGTGCTCACCGTTCGTCCTCCAGCCCGAAGAGGTGGCGCACCGCGTCAGCATAGACCACGCCATCGGCTGCCGCGGCGGCCTCTTTCATGCGGATCGTCGGGAGGTGGAGGAGCTTGTTGACGATCTGCGCGGTGACCGACTCGACCGCGCGACGCTCTGCTTCGGAGAGGTCGCCGAGGCGTGCCTCCGCCTTCGCGAGCTCGCCTTGACGGATCTCCTCGGCGCGCGCGCGAAGCGACGCTATCGCGGGAACGACGTCGAGCGACGCCTGCCAGGTGCGGAACTGCTCCGCTTCCTCGGCGACGATTCGCTCGGCCGCAGCTGCCTCACGGCGCCGTGCTCCAAGCGATTCGGCGACCACGGCCTCGAGGTCGTCGATGTCGTACAGGTAGCACCCGTCGACCTCGTTGATCGCAGGGTCGAGGTCGCGCGGAACTGCGAGGTCGATCAGGAAGAGCGGCCGTCCGCGGCGCGCCCGATGCGCGCGCTCGACCTGCTCGCGGCGAAGGACGATCTCAGGCGAGCTCGTGGACGAGACGACGACGTCGGCGCGCGCGAGCTCGTCTTCGATCCGCTCGAGCGGCAGCGCCGCGCTCCCGAACCGCTCCGCGAGCTCGGTGGCCCGGTCGAGCGTGCGGTTCGCGACCACCGCGATCTCGGCTCCGCGCGAGAGCAGGTTGCGCGCGGCCTGCTCGCTCACCTTCCCCGCGCCCACGAGCAGGATCCGCCGCCCGTCGAGGTCGCCGAACACCTGTTGCGCCAGCGCGGCCGCGGCGGCCGACACCGACGCAGGCGACTCGCCGATCGCGGTCTGCGAACGCGCCTTTCGGCCGGCGTAGAGCGCCTGACGGAACAACCGGTCGAGAATCGCGCCGGTCGAGCCGGCCTCGAACGCCGCACGGACCTGCCCGAGGATCTCCCCCTCGCCCGGCACGAGCGAGTCGAGCCCCGCGGCGACGCGGAACAGATGCAGCGCCGCCGCCTCGTCGCTCAGGCGGTAGAGCGCGTTCGCGAGATCGGGCTCGCGCTCGAGGAGCACGGACGTCGCCGCGACCTCCGCCGCGATCGACTCGTCGTGGGCGACGTAGAGCTCGGTGCGGTTGCACGTCGAGAGACACACGGCCTCGCCCGCTGCCGCCGCGAGCTGCGAGGCAACGGCCTTCGCCTCCTCGTGCCGCAGCGCGACCCGTTCGCGCAGCTCGACCGCCGCGCCGTGATGCGAGACCCCGACGAGCGTGACCCTCATCCGAGGTGCCCCGCGGGAAGCCCGAGGAACGCGACGAGTGCGAAGCCCGCGAGCGTCAGGTACGCGACGCGGCGCCCGCGCCAGCCGAGCTCGCGCCGGACGAGCAGCGCCGCGCCGAACACGACCCACGCCGCCACCGCACCGGCCACGGCGAGGTCGAGCGGGTGTCCGCGCACGAAGCCGAGCGCGATGCCGGCCGTGAAGAGGACGAGCGAGACCGCCGACACGCGCGCGGCGAGCTCGTCGAGCGTGACGAGCGACGGCGGCCCGAGCCGGAGCAGGCCGACCGACCGCTGCTTCAGCCGGCGCTCCTGCCAGAGGTAGAGCCCGGCGAGCGCGGCCGCCAATGCGAACCCTGCGAAGCCGGCGGAGACGAGCCCGACGTGGATCGCGACGAAGAGCCCGGAGCCGCTCGACTCGGCGGCGCCGCCGAGCCCGGCGATCGCGAAGAGCGCAGCGGACGCCGGCATCACCGCGAGCCCGAGCAGCCGGTACCGCGGGCTGCAGCCCCAGATCAGGTACGCGCCGACCGCGAGCCAGACGAAGAGGTTGAGCGCGCCCGCCCAGCTCCCCCACGGGAACCCGTCGGCACGCCACGCCTCCGCCGCGAGCAGCGCCGTCTGCAGCAACCAGCCGATGCGGACGCCCCAGATCGCGAGACGCGTCGCGAGCTGCGGGCGCTTGAGGACGCCGACGTACGCGACCGCGGCCTCGCCGTAGGCGATCAGCGCCGGCCAGAAGAGCAGCTCAGCCACGACGCTCCCGCGCGAGCTCCGCGAGCTCGCCGACCTCGCGCTCGAGCCGCGAGAGCTTTGCGGAGATGATCACGACGTACACGAGCACCGCCGCGAAGACGACGAGGTATGCCGCCCAGAGGTACTTCTCACCGGAGCTCAAGCGCCTCCCTCAGATCGCGGAGCCGGAGGTCGAGCCGCTTCCCCGTGAGCTCGTTGAGGTAGAGAGCACCGGCCAGCAACAGCATCCCCGCGAGGCAGACGCAGAACGTGAAGAACATGTCCCCCGACATCTGCGGACCGTCGCGCGTGAACACGACGGGATGAATGAAGTTCTGCGCCAGGCGGATCGCGAGGAAGCTGATCGGGATCAGCACGACACCGAAGAGCGCATAGACGGCGGAGATGCGCGCACGAGCCGGTCCTTCCGCAAGCGAGAACCGGAGCATGAAGTACGCCGCGTAGAAGAGAAAGAGGACGAGGAAGAGCACGAGCTGACGCTCGCCCCAGCTCCACCACACGCCCCACGACGTCCTCGCCCAGATCGACCCGGTGACGAGCGTGAGCGTCCCGAAGATCGTGCCCATGTGCACCGCGGTGTAGCTCTCGAGGTCGTAGCGCTGGTCGCCGGTCCAGAGGAGACGGAGCGCCTTCCACGCCGCCCAGCCAAAGCAGGCGTACGCGGTGAGGGCGATCGGGACATGGATGTAGAAGATCCGCTGGCTCGGCCCCTGGTCGGCGTCCTCGGGAGCCCAGAGGAGCGCGAGCGCAAGGCCGCTGACGAGCACGACGGCGGCCCCGACCGCGACGGCGGACCCGCCTCTATTCCGTAACAACGTACTCAAAGCTCGCCCAGGCAAGTATCGCGAAAACGGCGTCGTACAACGCCAGGAACGCCAGGAACCGCGCCGGATCGTCGCTCACGCCGGCGCCGACGCCGCCGACGAGGATCGGCAGCGACAGCGGCAGGAAGAGGAGCGGGAAGAGCAGCTCGCGCGCGCGGCCGGCCGCCGCCATTGCCGCGAGGATCGCGCCGACCGCGCAGATCCCGACATCAGCGAGCGCAACCGCCGCGACGGTCTCCCACGTCAGCCCCTCGAAGAAGAGCGCGTACGCCGGGAGCGCGACGACCTCGGCCGCCGCGAGAAACGCGAGCGTCGCCGTCACCTTGCCGAGCCAGATCGCGCTGCGGTCGACCGGCGAGAGCACGAGCCCGTCGAGCACGCGCTGCTCGCGCTCCGGCACGAACGCGCGCGTCAGTCCGAGCAGGGACGTGAACAGGATCGCGACCCAGAGCAGCCCGATCGACTCGCGCTCGGTGCCGCCGCCGGGAAGCGCGAACCGAAACGCGACGAGCGTCGCGACCACGAACAGGAGCATCGCCGGGAGCGTCTCGCGCGCGCGCAGCTCGAGCAGCAGGTCCTTGCGCGCGAGCGCAGCGACGTCGCGCGCGTACGTCACAGCGCAAGCGCTCCGGACGCGAGCGGCGCGAGCCGGCCGGGATCGTGCGTCGCGACGAGGAAGGTCGCGTGCTCGCGGCGTTCGGCGAGCTCGCGGTCGAGCAGCTCGGCGCCGTCCGCGTCGAGACCCGAGTACGGCTCGTCGAGCAGGAGCAGCGTCGGCTCGTGGAGCAGCGCCCTGCACAGCGCGAGCCGCTGGAGCATCCCGCGCGAGTACGTCGAGGCGCGCTCGTTGCGCACGTCCCAGAGACCGAACCGCTCGAGCAGCATCCCGGTCCGCTCGCGCGCCTCGGGCACCCGGTACAGACGCGCGTAGAGCACGAGGTTCTCGATCGCCGTCAGCTCGCGGTAGACGAGCGGCTCGTGCCCGAGGAACCCGAGCTCCGCGCGTTCTGCGTCGACCGTGAGCTCGCCCCCCGTCGGCGCCGCAAGCCCGGCGACGAGTCGAAGCAACGTCGTCTTGCCCGAGCCGTTCGCACCGGTCACGACCATGAAGTCGCCGCGCGCGACGTCGAGGTCGAGCCCGCGCAGGACGCGTTTCGCGCCGTAGCGGCGCTCGAGCTGCCGCGCGCGGATCACAGCACGTCGAGCAGCACGAAGACCGCGAACAGGACGCTGATCACGCCGTTCACGGTGAAGAACGCCGCGTCGAGCCGGCGCAGGTCGTCCGGACGGATCAGCGAGTGCTCGTAGACGAGGAGCCCGGCGACGACGAGCACGCCGAGCCAGTAGAGGACGCCGACCGACAGCCCGAGGCCCGCGGCGGCCAGGAACGCGACGGTGAGGACGTGGAGCACGCGCGCGCCGGCGAAGCAACCGCGGACCCCGAAGCGCGTCGCCCACGAGTGCAGCCCCTCGCGCCGGTCGACATCGAGGTCGAGCAGCGCGTAGAAGAGATCGAACCCCGCGACCCAGCACGCGACCGCCGCTCCGAGCGCCCACGCCTCCCAGGCGAACGTCCCCGTGAGCGCCACCCACGCGCCGACGGGAGCGAGCCCGTCGACCGCGCCGAGCCAGAGGTGCGCGAGCCACGTGACGCGCTTGAGGTACGGGTAGACGACGAACGCGGCGACCGGGATCGGCCACAGCCAGCGCACGATCGGGTCGAGCTGCCACACCGCGACGAGGAACACGACGAGCGAGAGCGCGCAGAAGCCGATCACCTGCGCGCGCGAGAGTCGGCCCGCGGGAAGCTCGCGGGTCGCGGTCCGTGGGTTGCGGGCGTCGACCTCGGCGTCGATGAGCCGGTTCAGCGCCATCGCGAGCGAACGCGCACCGACCATCGCGACCGTGATCCAGAAGAGGTCGGCCGCGCTCGGGACGGCGTCGATCGCGAGGAACGCGCCGACGTAGGCGAACGGCAGCGCGAACACCGTGTGCTCGATCTTCACGAGGCGGGCGAAGTGGGCCGGATATGCGATCACGTCTGCGCGTGCTCCGTCGCCTGGTCGGACAACAGCCGCAGGGCATGATCGAGAGCGGGCCTCAGCACCGCGAACCCGTCGCGACATCCGCCCGGCGACCCCGGAAGGTTGACGACGAGCGTCGCGCCGCGCATCCCGGCGACGCCACGCGAGAGCAGCGCGTGCGGAGTCTTCGCAAGCGAGTCGGCGCGGATCGCCTCGGCGATCCCGGGCGCCTCGCGGTGCAGGACGGAACGCGTCGCCTCGGGTGTGACGTCACGCGGCGCGACGCCCGTGCCGCCGGTCGTGAGCACGAGCTGCGCGTCGTCGGCGAGAGCCTCGATCGCGGCGGCGATCTCGTCGCGCTCGTCCGCGACGACGCGGCGCACGACGTCGTACCCCTCCCCCGCGAGCAGCTCCTCGAGGACGTCGCCGCTCGCGTCCTCGCGCGTCCCGGCGAGCACCGAGTCAGAGACGGTGAGTACCGCGGCCCTCACTCCTTCGTCTTCTCCAGCAGCCGCACCTCGCCGATCGACATCTCCTTGTCGATCGCCTTCGCCATGTCGTAGACGGTGAGCGCCGCGACCGTCGCCGCGGTGAGCGCCTCCATCTCGACGCCGGTCTGCGCGGTCGTCTCCGCCGAGGCGGTGATCGTGACGGCATCGTCGCCGACCTCGAGCGAGACGTCGACGTGCGTCAGCGGGAGCGGATGGCAGAGCGGGATCAACTCGCTCGTCCGCTTCGCGGCCATGATCCCGGCGAGCTGCGCCGTCGCGAGCGCGTCGCCCTTGGGCAGCTCGCGCAGCCTCCGCGCGGTCTCGGGCGTCATCCGGACCTCCGCGGACGCGACCGCCCGCCGGCGCGACGCGGGCTTGTCGCCGACGTCGACCATCCGAACGGCGCCGGAGGGATCGACGTGGGAGAGGCCGCTCATGTTCGGGACCCTAGCTCCGGACGAGTGCGCGCAGCTCCTCGTCGAGCCACGCGTCGAGGTCGTGCTCGCGCACGCGGGCGCGGATCCCCTCGATCCGGCGCCGCCGCTCGACCTCGTCCATGTCGATCGCCTGGTGAATCGCCTCGGCCTGCCCGGCGAGGTCGAAGGGGTTGACGCTCAAGGCGAACTCGCCGAGCTCGTCGTGCGCCCCGGCGTTCTCGGAGAGCACGAGCGCGCCGTCCCGTGTGTTCACGAGCGGCGCCTCCTTCGCGACGAGGTTGAGCCCGTCGAAGACGGCGTTCACGAACAGTACGTCGAACTGCTTGTAGGCGGCGACGGAGCCCGCGAAGTCGTCCCCGATGCGCAGGTCGATCGGCAGCCAGCCGGACGTCGCGAAGCGGTCGTTGACGCGCCTGGCCTCGCGCTGGATCGCCCCGAGGTACTCCGCGTACTCCGGGATGTCCTGCCGCGACGGGTCGAGCAGCGCGAGCATCCGGACGCGCCGGTGCATCTCCGGATGCCGGTCGAGGTAGAGCTCGAACGCGCCGAACCCACGCACGACGTTCTTGGACGGGTCCGTCCGATCGACACGGACGATCAGCTTCTCCGGGCGGTCGGCCTCGAGCCGCCGCTCCGCCGCGACCACCGGGCCGCTCTCCGCGAGCTCGTCGAACTCGCGCGTGTCGACGGAGATCGGGTTCGCGCTGATGCGGACGGTCCGTCCGTCGTGCTCGAGCGTCCCGCGCTCGTAGTCCGCGCTCGAACCGACGAAGTCCTCGCAGCTGTGCAGGAAGCTCCGCCGCCAGCGCGCGGTGTGGAAGCCGACGACGTCGTTCGCGAGCAGCCCCTCGTGGATCTCCTGCCGGGCATTGAGCGGGAGGACGTGCCAGTAGTCCGCCTGCGGCCACGGGATGTGCACGAACTGCTGGAGCGTCGCGTCCGGCCGCGACTCCCGCACCATGCGCGGCGCAAGGTAGAGGTGGTAGTCGTGGAAGAAGACGGTCGCCTCGGGCGTGCGCTCGAGCTCGTCGAGCACCGCGTCGGCGAAGTTCCGGTTGACGGCGCTGTAGCCGTTCCGCCAGGCGTAGTGGAACGCCTGGTCGAGGTTCGGCTCGGCCTTCAGGTCCCAGAGGTAGTGCTGGATGAACCAGAGCGTCGGGTTCGAGATGACGTTGTAGAACCAGTCGTATGCCTGGATCGGGTGCGCGACGAGTCGCAGGCGGAACGTCGAGCCGTCTCGTGAGGTCTCGGGGAACGAGCGGCCCCGGTTCTCGTCCGCGACGACGAAGTCCTCTGCGCTCATCGCGCTCGCAATCCACGTGACGTCGTGCCGTGCGAGCAGGCCGCGGAGCGCGGTGACGAGCCCACCCCCGCCGCGGCGCGCGATGCGCGAGCCGTCGAGGTCACGGTCGTAGCTCGCCGGCCCCCGGTTCGAGACGACGATCAGCTTGCGGCGCGAAGCCGCCATACGACGAGCCTAGCCCGCCGCCGCGGTCGCGAGCTCGACGCCCTGGGTCTCGAGCCCGAGCATCCGATTGAAGAGCGCCAGCCAGTCGCGGAGAAGCCGCGGCGTCAGGAAGTGCCGGCGCACGTGCTCCTTCCCTGCGAGGGCCATCCGGCGTGCGAGCTCGGGGTTGCCGAGCGCGACCATGCACGCCTCCGCGCACTCGCTCGAGCTCGACACGAGCCAACCCGTCTCGCCGTGCACGATCTGGTCGACGATCCCGCCGACCTTGCCCCCGACCGTCGGCCGCGCCTTCCAGAGCGCCTCGCTCACGGTGAGCCCGAAGCCCTCACGGATGGACTTCTGAATGACGGCCGCCGAGTGCACCTGGAACGCGTTCACCTCGACCGAGCCGACGTTGTTGAGGTTCGAGAGGATGTAGATGTCGGGATCGCCGCCAGCGTACGCCACGGTCTGGTTGTAGAACTCCCACCCTTCCGGGTCGTCGTGCGCCATCGAGCCGACGAGCGCGAGCTGCACGTCGGGATGCTCCTCCTTGACGAGCCTGTAGGCGTCGATCACGCCGAGTGGGTCCTTCCAGGGATCGAAGCGGGACACCTGGGTGAGCAGCGGCCGCGAGACGTCGATCCCGAACTGGTCGACGATGTAC
>DASTHC010000156.1:0-6955 GCA_035718485.1 Gaiellaceae bacterium | reverse complement strand
CACGGTCTTCGGGAGCCCCGTCATCAGATCGCGGCCTCTGACCTCGGCCTGCACCTCGTCCTTCAGCCGGTACGCCGAGCCGATCTCGAGCTTGATCTCCTCGGCGGTCTGCTGGCCGATCAGGAGCTTGTACTCGCGCTTGATGTGATTGATGATCGCCTCGTCCATCTCGTCGCCGCCGACGCGCAGCGACTGCGACACGACGATCCCACCGAGCGAGATCACCGCGACCTCGGTCGTTCCGCCGCCGATGTCGACGATCATGTTCCCGGTCGGCTCCGCGACGGGGAGCCCGGCGCCGATCGCGGCGGCCATCGGCTCCTCGATCAGGTACGCCTGACGCGCGCCGGCGGAGAGCGTCGCCTCTTCGACGGCGCGCTTCTCGACGCCGGTGACGCCGGACGGCACGCAGACGACGACGCGCGGGTGCGCGAAGCGATGCTGGTGCACCTTCTGAATGAAGTGGCGGAGCATCTGCTCGGTCACGTCGAAGTCGGCGATTACGCCGTCCTTCAACGGGCGGATCGCGCTGATCGTCCCGGGCGTCCGGCCGAGCATGCGCTTCGCCTCGACCCCGACGGCGTGCACCTCGCCGGAGCGCTGGTCGATCGCGACGACGCTCGGCTCGGAGAGCACGATCCCGCGCCCGCGCACGTAGACGAGCGTGTTGGCGGTGCCCAGGTCCACGGCCATGTCGCGGCCCCCGAAGCCTGTCAGGGAGTTGAAGACGCCCATAGGACGGCCCCCAGAGTACTAGGAACGTGCGTCCGCCCCTGGAAATCGTCCTATCCGAAGCCGTACACGCCCGCGAAGCGGTCCGCGAGCAGGCGGACGAGCAGCGCGCCCGGCAGGCCGACGACGTTCAGGTAGTCGCCCTCGATCTCGTCGACGAGGCTCGCGCCGAGGCCCTGGATCGCGTAGCCGCCGGCGCGACCCTCCCACTCTCTGCTCGCCAGGTAGAGCCCGATCTCGCGCGGCGTGAGCGGACGGAACGTGACCCTCGTCGCGGCGTGCTCGACCACCTCCCACGCGACCGTGCGGAGACAGAGACCGGAGACGACCACGTGCGTCTCGCCGCTCAGTGCATCGAGCATCTCGAACGCGTCCTCGGCATTCCGCGGCTTGCCGAGGACGCGGCTCCCCAGCACGACCGCCGTGTCGACCGCGAGCACCGGCCGGTCATCCGCACCATCCGCGACCGAACGTGCCTTCTCGCGCGCGTGCGTGCACACCAGCTCGACCGGGTCCGCGCCCGGTGGATCGCGCTCCTCGTAGTCCGGCGCGACGACGTCGTGCGGGATCCCCAGCTGATGGAGGATCGCGGTTCGCTGGGGCGACGTCGACGCGAGCAGCAGCGGCGGCGCGGGCGGGACGCTCACGCGCGCTTGCGCGCCGACCAAAGCTCCTCGGCCGGCCATTTGCGCGCCCACTCCGCCGAGACGTAGTTGTAGTACTCGTGCGTGCTCGCGTCGTCGGGCGCGTAGAGCTCGACGAACCGCTCGACTTCGAACCCGTTCTCGCGCAGGACGTCGATCAACCTTCCGGCCGGGAGGTGGAACTCGACCTCGCCGGTGTCCTCCCACGCGAGCCTGTACAGCTCGCGCTGCGGCCTGACCAGCTGCTCACCGACGCGGTCGCCGGGTTGGCAGAGCATCGCGAGCGTGGAGTTGCGCAGAAAGACGAGGCGCCCGCTCGGGCGCAGCAACCGTGCGGCCTCGGGAATCCAGCGGTACGGATCTGCCCAGAGCGATGCCCCGTACTCCGAGATCGCGAGATCGAACGACGCGTCGGGCAACGGCACGTCCTCGCCGACCGCCTCGACGAGCGGGAACTCGAGGCCGAACTCCTCCTGCATCTCGCGCGCGGTCGCGAGCTGGGCCGGCGTCGGGTCGACGCCGACAGGTCGCGCGCCGCGCTTGGCCAGCCACGCCGAGAGGTACGCGGTTCCGCACCCGAGCTCGACGACGTCGAGCCCTTCCACGTCTCCGAGGATGCCGACCTGCGACTCGGGGATCCCGAACACACCCCAGTCAACTTCGTCTCTCGCCCACGCCTCTCGCGCGCGCGGCCCGGTGTGCTCGGCGTTCGCCTTCGTCCAGATCTCGACGTTGTGCGAGACGTACTCGGGGTACTCAGACGAGCTCATCGTCCGAGAACCACAGCGCGATCTCGCGCTCCGCGGACTCCGGCGAGTCGGACCCGTGGACGAGGTTGTTCGGCATCGACGTCGCCAGGTCGCCGCGGATCGAGCCGGGCTCGGCGTCCGCCGGGTTCGTCGCGCCGATCGTCTTCCGCATCGTCGCGATCGCGCCTTCACCCTCGACGACGAGCGCCCACGTCGGCGCCGATGTGATGAACTCGACGAGCTCGCCGAAGAAGGGCTTCTCACGATGCTCGGCGTAGTGCTGCTCGCCGAGCTCGCGCGAGACGCGTAGCACCTTGCCGCCGGCGACGGCGAAGCCACGCTGCTCGATGCGCCCGAGAATCTCTCCCGCGAGCGAGCGCTCGACGGCGTCGGGCTTGATCAGGATGAGCGTCCGCTCGACGGCCACGGACGCAAGATGCTATTGACTTCCCGCGAGTTCTACTCGGCCCGTCTTCTTCGCGGCGTCTCCCACGTGTCCCCGAAATCGATCGTCGCGGGCGTCTCGACGCGGGTCTCGCAGTACGGGCAGATCTGCCAGAGCGCCTCGAGCGGCTGCTTGCAGTTGACGCATGCCTGCTTCAGCTTCGTCGTGCAGACCGGGCAGACGAGGAACGACGGGTCGACTTCCGCCCGGCAGACAGGGCAGTGCAGGTCTCGGAGCGCGAGCCGCTTCTCCATCGCCTTGATCTCGAGCTCACGCTCGCGGATGTCCTCGAGGTACTCGGGCGGGCGGAAGAACATGTAGATGATCGGCCCGATGAAGGGCGGGATCGCGCCGAGCACCGTCGCCATCGCGATCATCCACGGATCCTCGATCCGCCGCCGGGCGTCCTTGAAGACCCAGTACGCGGTCGCGATCCAGAAAACCGCAAGGAAGAAGAACCCGAGGTTCCGGGCGACGATGAGGAAGTCTTGGTCGAAAGTCACAGCAACAGCTTTCCCACGAGATAGCCGACACCGAACGCAGCACCGACGACCACAAACAGCATGAACGCGGCGAAGGTCACCACCTTCACGTGTTCGACCAGCTTCGTCACTCTACGCCCTGCTCCTCTCGGGCGGCCAGGTCTGTGAGCAGATACAGCGATCCGGTGACGAGCACCGGCGGGTCCCGGCGGGCACGCTCGACCGCCGCCTCCGGGTCCTCGACCGTCTCGACCTCTGCGAACCACGGCCGCGCCCGCTCCGCGAGCTCGTCCGCCGCGAGCGCCCTCGGGTTCGACGACGCCGTCGCGACCAGCCGGTCGCCCACCCGCGCGAGCCGCTCGAGCATGCCGTCGACGTCCTTCTCGCGCAGGATCGACGCGACGACCGTGTAGCGGCCCGGCGGGAGCTGCGGCAGCGCCCAGTCGAGCCCGTCCGGGTTGTGGCCGCCGTCCCAGATCTCGCTCTCCGAGCGGCGTTCGAGGCGTCCCGGGAGCTCGACGGAGACGTCGCCCTCGACGCCAGCGCCCAGGAACGCTCCGGCCGCTTCGCGGGCGCCGCCGAAGATGACCTGCGCCGTCGGCGGGACGAGCTCGCCGAACTCGCCGTCCGGGAGCACCGCGATCGCGTCGTGCGTGACGACCGCGAGCTTCTCGCGGGCGATCTCGTCGCGCGTCTGGCCGAGCACGTCCGTGTGGTCGAGCGCGACGTTCGTCAGGAGCACGACCGGAGCGTCGATCACGTTCGTCGCGTCGTGGCGGCCGCCGAGCCCGGCCTCGATCACCGCGGCGTCGACGTCTGCCGCCGCGAACTCGGCGAACGCGGCCGCGGTCAGCACCTCGAACTGGGTGGCGCCGACCGCTACCGCGGCCGCGCGCACGCGCTCGACCGCCTGCTCGAAGTCGGCCTCTCGGCCGCCGACGCGGATCCGCTCGCTCCACCCGCGGACGTGCGGGGAGAGGTACGCGCCGACCGCCAGGCCGACCGACGCGAGGTGCTCCTCGACGGTCCGCGTCGCCGTCGACTTCCCGTTCGTCCCGACGACGTGCACGGACGGGAAGCGCCGGTGCGGGTCGCCCAGCGCGTCGAGCAGCATCCGCATCCGCCCGAGCCCGAACTCCTCCGGCCACGGGCTGAGC
Source organism: Gaiellaceae bacterium (assembly GCA_035718485.1). Classification (GTDB taxonomy): domain Bacteria; phylum Actinomycetota; class Thermoleophilia; order Gaiellales; family Gaiellaceae; genus JACCTU01. Next base: position 2,746 of record DASTHC010000156.1, on the reverse strand, counting down.
GACCCGACCCAGTCAGCGGCCGACGGCATAGCCCTGCATGCCGCGGGCATTCGCGGCTGCGCGCAGCACGCCGCCCCCGTCCCACGAGGCGGCGCTCAGCCGGCCGAGCGACCAGTCGGCGGTGACCTCGACGTCGTGCCCGCGCTCGCGGAGCTCGTCGACGACCGCCGGCTCGAGCCGGGCCTCGAGCTCGACGTGCCGAGGCTTCGCCGCCCGCGGATAGAACGAGCTCGGGAAGTGGTTCGAGTGGAACATCGGCAGGTCGATCGCGGCCTGGAGGTTCGGCTCGAAGTGCACGTGGTCGAGGAAGAACACGAGCGACCACTGATCTTGCTGGTCGCCGCCGGGTGTCCCGAAGGAGAGCACCTGGCCCTCGCGCTGCGCGAGGGACGGCGAGAGCGTCGTGCGCGGGCGCTTGCGCGGCTCGAGCGAGTTGGGCAAGCCCTCTTCGAGCCAGAACATCTGCGCACGGGTGCCGAGCGGGAAGCCGAGCTCGCGCACGACCGGGGAGCTCTGGAGCCAACCGCCGCTCGGGGTCGCCGAGACGGCGTTGCCGAAGCGGTCGACGACGTCGAGGTGGCACGTGTCTCCGCGGGTTGGCTCGCCGGCGCCGGGAGCAAGTAACAGACTGTTACTTGCGCTCTTCGGCAACCGGGGGCCGTCGAGTCCCGGGCGGAGGGCCGCCGACGCGCTGTCCGACACCAGCGCCCGGCGCTCTCCCGCGTACTCGGGCGAGAGCAGCTCAGCGAGCGGCACGTCCGCGAAGTCCGGGTCGCCATACCACGCCTCCCGGTCCGCGAACGCGAGCTTCGAGCACTCGAGCACGGTGTGGACGAAGTCCGCGCTGCCGACGCCCATCGCGGCGAGGTCGAACCCCTCGAGGAGTGCGAGCTGCTGGAGGAGGACGGGGCCCTGCCCCCACGGGCCGGTCTTGCGCACGGTCCAACCTTCGTAGTCGAGGCTCACCGGCGCCTCGAACGGCGCCTCGAACGCGGCGAGGTCGTCCGCCGTGAGGAGACCGCGGTGCCGCCGACCCGAGCTGTCCATCACCTCGCTCCCGCCGCAGAACGCGCCGATCGCCTCGGCGACGAACCCGCGGTAGAACGCGTCGCGCGCCGCCTGGATCTGTCCGTCGCGGTCGGACGACGCCGCCTCGGCCTCCTCGAGGATCCGCGTGTAGGTCTCCGCCAGCACCGGATTCCGGAAGAGCGACCACGGCGCAGGCGCGGGGAGCCAGGTCTCGGCCGAGGTCGGCCACTCGCTCCGGAAGAACGACTCGAGCGACGCGATCGCGTCGGCGACTCGAGGCAGGACGGGATGGCCGTCACGGGCGTAGCCGATCGCCGGCTCCAGCACGTCGCGAAGCGACGCCGTCCCGAGCTCGAGCAGCATCCGCATCCACGCGTCGAACGCGCCCGGGACGCAGGCCGCGAGCAGGCCCGTGCCGGGAACGAGGTCGAGCCCGAGCTCTCGGTAGTGGTCGATCGTCGCCGCCGCGGGCGACGGGCCCTGCCCGCAGACGACGATCACCTCGTCGCGCTCGGCCGAATACAGGATCACGGGCAGGTCGCCGCCCGGCCCGTTCAGGTGCGGCTCGACGACCTGGAGCACGAGCCCCGCCGCGACGGCCGCGTCGAACGCGTTGCCGCAGGCCTCGAGCGCGCGCATCCCCGTCGCCGAGGCGAGCCAATGGGTCGAAGCGACCATCCCGAAGGTTCCGCGGAGCTCCGGGCGGGTTGTGAAGCCGGGGGGCACGCGGAAAGAATGCACGCTCCCGCACGTAGACCGACCGATGCGCGACAGCGACGCCCGACGGTCGCAGGCTTCGAGCTCAGCGTGGGGAGCGTGGCGGCGACCCGACGCGGCCGTGGTCGGACGACGGACGCGAACGCGCTTCCGCTCCTGATCGACGAAGCGGCTGACGGACTAGGCGGACTCTTCGGCGAGGAGCGGCTCGTCGGAGAGCTCCTCGGCGCCGGCGCTCGTGACGAGCGTCGGACGAATCCCGTTCGAGATCGTCTCCTTCGTGATCACGCACTTGGAGACGTCCTTGCGCGACGGGAGCTCGAACATCACGTCGAGCAGCGCCGCCTCGATGATCGAACGAAGGCCACGCGCGCCCGTCTCGCGCACGAGCGCCTTGTCCGCGATCTCCCAGAGCGCGTCCTCGGTGAAGACCAGCTCGATGTTGTCGTAGGCGAAGAACCGCTGGTACTGCTTCGTGAGCGCGTTCTTCGGCTCCATCAGGATCTTCACGAGATCGTCGCGCTGCAGCTGGTGCACGGCAGACACGACCGGCAGGCGGCCGATGAACTCCGGGATCAGCCCGAACGAGAGCAGATCCTCCGGCATCACCTGTGAGAGCAGCTCGCTCCGCACGACGTCGTGCTTCGAGCGGATGTCCGCACCGAACCCGACGGCGTTCTTCCCGATCCGCTTGCCGATGATCTTGTCGAGACCGGCGAACGCACCGCCGCAGATGAAAAGGATGTTCGTCGTGTCGATCGAGAGGAACTCCTGGTGCGGGTGCTTCCGCCCGCCCTGCGGCGGAACCGAGGCGACCGTCCCCTCGAGGATCTTCAGCAGTGCCTGCTGGACGCCCTCGCCCGACACGTCGCGCGTGATCGACGGGTTGTCCGCCTTGCGCGCGATCTTGTCGACCTCGTCGATGTAGATGATCCCGGTCTCCGCCTTCTTGATGTCGAAGTCGGCGGCCTGGATCAGCTTGAGCAGGATGTTCTCGACG
>DASTHC010000155.1:0-3012 GCA_035718485.1 Gaiellaceae bacterium | reverse complement strand
TTCGCCCGCGAGCGCGCACCCTCGCGATACGAGCTGGCGGCGTACGCCGCCACGGTGCTGACGGCGTTCGTGGCGCTCGGGAAGGTGCTCTCGCCGCAGTTCCTGATCTGGCTCGTGCCCGTCGTCCCGCTCGCGCGTCGGCTCTCCGCGACAACGCTCCTCCTCGCCGCGCTCGTCCTGACGCAGCTCTGGTTCCCCTTCCGCTACTGGGACCTCGTGCGCGAGTTCGACCCTCTCGCCTCGTGGCTCGTCCTCGTGCGCGACCTCGTGCTCGTCGCGCTGCTCGTGGTCCTCGCTAGGTCACTTCGACGCGGACCGTCTCGCAGCGCGTAGCGCGGCCGTCCGGCGTGCACTCGACGAGCGCGCCCTCGATCCGGATGCCTCCCTGCGCGGTCTCGAAGCGGACCGGCAAGCCGGTGCGCATGCGCGAGATCGCCTGCTCGGCGGTGACGCCGATCACCGAGTCGTGCGGGCCGGTCATGCCCGCGTCGGTGAGCGCGGCGGTGCCGCCGGCCTGCACGCGGGCGTCGTTCGTCTGGACGTGCGTGTGCGTGCCGATGACCGCGGTCACGCGCCCGTCGAGCCAGCGCGAGAGCGCGACCTTCTCGCTCGTCGCCTCGCCGTGCATGTCGACGAACACGACCGGCGTCTGCGCGCGCGCCTCCTCGACGAGGTCGTCGATCACCTCGAACGGGTTGTACGCCACCTCGAGGAAGAGGTAGCCCATGACGTTGATCACCGCGACCGTCGTGCCGTCCCGCGCCGGGACGAACGTGAGCGCACGACCGGGGGCGTGCTTCGAGAAGTTCGCCGGACGGACCACGCGCTCGTCCGTGTCGATCCAGCCGACGACCTCGGGCCGGCGCCACGTGTGGTTGCCGAGCGTGATTGCGTCGGCGCCGAACTCGAACAGCTTCTTCGCGAGCTTCGGCGTGATCCCGACGCCGTCGGCGACGTTCTCTCCGTTCACGATGCAGATGTCGACGTCGAGCTCCTTGCGCAGGGAGGAGAGGCGCTCTTCGAGCGCGCGCCGCCCGGGCAGGCCGACGACGTCGGCGATGAAGAGGATGATCAGGGCAGCGAGAGTGCTGCGGCCGGGAAGACCTGGACCGTCACGTGGTTCCCGGCGTCGCGCGTGTAGCGCGCGAGTGCCTGCCGCTCGACGCGTGAGAGGTCGAGCACCTCGCCGATCCGATTGCGTCCCGCTGCGACGGCTGAGCCGACCGTGAGCGACGGATCGGGTTGCAGCCGCGTGACCGAGACCACGAGCGCGGGCGCAGTCAGCGGGCGGATGTCGATGCGCATGCCGCGCTCGGCTCCGTTCAGGACGTACGGCGTGATGCCGGCGATCGTGCCGTCGACCGGCGCGTAGACGTCCGTCGTCGGTGCGGCCCCGACGGCGAGCGCCGACGTCGCGGGACCGGAGCCGCCGCGCAGCTGGTACCAGGTGAGGCTCGAGTCGCCCGCGCCGAAGACACGGTCGATCATCCGGCCGAGCAGTCCCTGGTTGCCGCGTCGCCCGAGCGGACGCAGCGCGAGCGCGCCGTCGCCCGCGGCGTGGTAGCCGATCGCGGTCACGCGGTTCTGCTCGATCGGCAGCTGCAGCCTGAGCGCACCCTGCGTCGCGACGACGAGTGGGTCCGGCGGGCCCGTCGGGAGCAGTCGATCGGCGGGCGCGGGGCCGCGGCTCGCGACCGTGGTCGCGGAGTTCGGCCCGAACGCGGTCACGAGCAGCGTGACGACGCCGACGGCGACGACGACGGTCAGTCCGGCGAAGCGGCGGAGGCGGTGTGCGGCACGGCGCTGCGCTCGCCGCGCACGGCGAGAGTGCCCAGGGGCCCGGGGCGACATCGCGCGGACGGTAACGAACGCGGATGGTGGCTGCAAGGAGGCCGACACGGCCGGACTTTGTAACAGACGGAGCGTCGGTGCCGCCGGGATTTCGTCCCAGAGATCGTGACGGTCGAGCGCGAGGTTGCCATCCTCGGTGAACGACCAGTCCCAATCGGGTGCGGAGACCCCGCTGAGGGGCGCGGTACCATCGCTCACATGGCCGAAACGCCGCCCCCGGTCGTGGGTGGTCGGGGCCAGCCGGCCCCGATCGAGGTTCCGCGCTGGATCCAGCTCGTCGGCCTTCCGGTCGTCCTGCTCCTGGCCTGGGCCGTGGCGGGGGCGGTGCGTCACGCCGTCTTTCTCTTCCTCGTCGCGGCGCTCGTCGCGCTCCTGCTGAATCCGCTCGTTCGCGCCCTCGGGCGGATGCGGATCCCTCGCGGCTTCGGGGTCGCGATCGTGTACCTCACATTTGCCGCGGCTCTCGTCATCGCGGTGGTGGGGCTTGCGACCGTCGTCGTCGACCAGACGGAGACTGCGTCCAATCGAATCGACGACTACCTTACGGTCGAGAACGGACAGACCGGCACGACCGGCGCCGAGCGCGACGTGGACCGCCTCCAGCTCTGGCTCGACACGCATCGGCTCGGGCGGATCCAGATCGAGCAGCAGGGCCGCGACTTCGTCGACCAGCTCGGGAGCGGCGACGTCGAGAAGGTGACGCGCACGGTGATCGACTGGGCCGAAGGCGCGGCGCTCGGCATCTTCGCGTTCCTCTTCGGCCTCGTGCTCGTGCTCGTCGTGTCGGTCTACATGCTCCTCGACTTCAACCGGCTGCACCGGGCGATCGACCGGCGCTTCCCGCCGCCGCCCGGGCACCCGTCGCTGCTGCCGAGCATCGAGGCGTCGGTCGGCGGCTACGTGAAGGGCCAGCTCCTCGTGTCGGCGATCATGGGTGCGAGCGCCGGCGTTGCGCTCTGGCTGCTCGGGACGATCGGCTGGCTGCCCGCCGGGTTCGAGACGTACGCGATCCTCTTCGGGGCATGGGTCGCGGTCGCGGAGCTCATCCCGTACCTCGGGCCGTGGCTCGGCGCGATTCCGGCGGTGCTCTACGCGCTCGTCGTGGAGCCGCTGTCGGCCGTCTGGGTCGTGCTCCTCTTCCTCGCAATCCACCAGATCGAG
>DASTHC010000154.1:0-13091 GCA_035718485.1 Gaiellaceae bacterium | reverse complement strand
GCTGGGCGAGCACGGCGATGTTGCCGCGGTCGGCGTAGATGTTCAGGTACTCCGGGTAGAGGTGCCCGACGACGATCCTCATGCCGCGCGCTCCCAGTAGTTCGCTACGTGTCCGCGCGAAGCGACAATGCGCTGCAGCTCCAGCATTGCCGTGTAGGTGGGCAGGACGACGAGCTCGCCGCCCGCCGGGGTGAGCTCGAGCCCACGGTCGAGCCCGCGCTCGAGCGAGGGAACGATCTCGATCGCGTCCGGATCGAGCCCCGCGTACTTGAAGCGGAGCGCCAGCTCGGCCGCGCGATCGCCCGACACGACGACGCGGTCGAGCGACTCGAGCAGCGGCTCGAAATCGACGTCCCAGATCCACGAGACATCCTTGCCGTCGGCGATCGCGTCGTTCAGGGCAACGACCGCGAGCGACGGCGCCCCGCCGGCGACGAGCGTCCGGATCACCTCGTTCGCGCCGGCCGGGTTCTTGATCAGGAGCATCAGCAGGCTGCGGTCGCCGAGCGGGATCCGCTCGAAGCGGCCGAACGCCGCGCCGAACCGCTCGAGCCCGCGAACGACGTCCTCGAGCCCGGCCCCGAGCGCGCGGGCGAGCGCTGCGGCCGCGAGCGCGTTGTAGACGTTGTAGAGCCCGGGCAGGGGAAGTGTCACCCGGCGTGAACCCTCGGGCGTCACGAGCTCGAACGACGTCGAGTCGAGGCCGCGCAGCTCGATCGTGCGCGCGGCAACGGCGAGCGGGGGCCTCCGGTGGCCGCACCGCGGGCACTCGTAGTCGCCGAGGTGCCCGACGTACGCCGCGTGGAAGACGTACGGCGCGCCGCAGCGGACGCAGTGCTTCGAGTCTGCGGCGTGCTGCAGCCCGCCGGGGCGTGCGTGGCGCCGGTCGTCGACGCCGAAGACAACGGCGTCCGGCCGCTCCCGGACGAGGTCGCCGAGCTGCGGGTCGTCGCCGTTGACGACGAGCTGCGCCTCCGCCGGGAGCCGGTGGACGAGCTCCCGCCAGCGCTCCGCGATCAGCTCGAGCTCGCCGTAGCGGTCGAGCTGGTCGCGAAAGAGGTTCCCGAGCGCGAGCACGCGGGGCTGCACGAGCTCGGCGACCTGCGGGAGAGCCGCCTCGTCGACCTCGAAGAGCCCGAGCTCCGCGTGGTCGGCTGCGAGGAGCGTCGATGCGACGCCGGAGACGAGGTTCGCGCCTGCGGCGTTGTGCGCGAGCCGCACCTTGTCCCGCAGGATCTCGGCAGTCATCGCCGCAGTCGTCGTCTTCCCGTTCGTCGCGGAGAGGACGGCCGAGCCCTGCGGCAGGCGCGCAGCGAGCCGGGACACCGCGCCGGGATCGAGCTTCCAGAGCAGCTTGCCCGGCAGCGTCGTGCCGCCGCCCTGGCCGGCGAGGCGCGAGAGCGCGCCCGCCGCCCGCGCGGTCGCGGCGAGCGCCGGTAGGGGAAGCGAGACGCGCACGGCGCGAGCGTAGCGCCCTCACCCGATCCCTCGATCGAGCGACGCTGCCGAGGTTCACTCGACCGGGGGAACTTCCCCGCCTCACCCGGCCGGGGGAGGAACCGCCACCGGGCCCAACCTAGGTTGCGGCGCGGAAAGGCGGCTTTCCGACCCTTCCTACTGCGGCAATCCAACGGCCACGGCCGTCCGAGGAAAGGAACGAGTACTTCACATGCGGCACGAACGACCTTCGAATGCAGGCGAGGCCCGTTCGAGCGCGCTGTGGGGCAAGGGCTCTGGTGGCCAGTCCCGCGGTAGCGCTCTCTGGGGTCGCGGTGGGCGCGGCAAGATGGTGGTACTCCTCGCGTTCACCGTCAGCATCATCATTCCGGCTTCCGGAGTCGCGAGTGGCGGCGACCACGCGGCGGTTCCGGCGGACCTGCTGGCGCAGGCTCAGGCGAACCCCAGCGCGACGTTCGACGTCATCGTCCAGGGTCGCCGCGAGGAGACCAGCGACCGGACGACCGAAGAGATCAAGGACAGCGGCGGCCAGCTGAAGAAAGCGTTCCGCTCGCTCAACGGTGCGGCGGCCACGGTCACGGGCAAGCAGCTGCTCAAGCTCGCGGACGACTCGCACGTCACGGTGATCACCCGCGACGACAGCGTGAAGCTGTCGGCCGTCGACTGGCGCGACGTCACGAACGTCAACCAGCTCTGGGGCGACGGGCTCCTCCCGGCACCTCAGGCCCCGGCGATCGCGATCGTCGACTCGGGCATCGACGCCTCGAGGGCCGCCGACTTCGGCGGGCGCGTCGTCGCGCGGGCCAACTTCAGCTCGATCGAGCCCAACTCGACCGGCGATCCGTCCGGGCACGGCACGATGGTGGCCGGGATCGCGGCCGGCGGCTCGAGCAGCTACCCCGGCGTTGCGAAGAACGCTCCGCTCGTCGATGTCCGTGTCGCGTCGCGGCTCGGCGAGGCGCGCACGAGCGACATCGTCGCGGCGATCGACTGGATCATCGCGAACAAGTCGCGGTACAACATCCGCGTCGCGAACTTCTCCCTGGCCGGCTCGAGCGAGGCGAGCTTCCGGTTCGACCCCCTCGACAAGGCAGTGGAGGAGCTCTGGTTCAGCGGCGTCGTCGTCGTCGCAGCGGCCGGCAACAACGGCTCCGCGAGCGGCCCGGTGAAGATCGCTGCCCCCGGCAACGATCCGTTCATCATCACGGTCGGCGCGCTCGACACCGAGGGCACGATCGGCAGAAGCGACGACACGCGTGCACCGTGGTCCGCCTACGGGCCGACCGCGGACGGCTTCATGAAGCCGGACCTCTCGGCCCCCGGCCGGTACATCACGGCACCGGTCCCGAGCGGCTCGTACCTTCCCGACGAGAAGCCGTGGCGGGTCGTGTCCGCCGGCTACATGTGGATGAGCGGCACGTCGTTCTCGGCCCCGATGGTGGCCGGCGCGGCAGCGCAGCTGCTCGCCCGCAAGCCGTACCTCACGCCGAACCAGGTGAAGGGCGCGCTCATGCTCTCCGCTCGGTACGTGCCGAACGCGGATCCCGGCGCGGGCGTCGGCGAGGTCGACGCGGCGGCGGCAGCAGCGGTCCTGAGCCCGCCGAACCCGAACGAGAACCTCATGGCGTTCGTGTCGAACGGCGACTTCAACGCCAGCGCGTGGGCGAGCTTCGTCTCGGTGAACGCCAACTGGACGCAGTCGAACTGGGTGTCGTCCAACTGGGTCTCGTCCAACTGGGTGTCGTCCAACTGGGTTGCCTCCAACTGGGTGTCGTCGAACTGGGTGTCGTCGAACTGGGTGTCGTCCAACTGGGTCGCATCCAACTGGGTCGCAGGCTCCGACTTCGAGTAACACCCCTCTCGGGGCGGCGGCTTCGGCCGCCGCCCCGGTCCCTCTCCCTCGGTCGAGGGAACCCGACCGCGTCACCCGCGCGGGGGATGTAGCTCACCGCGTCCGACCCTAGGTTCCGCCTGCGGCATGGGGCACGGGGCCACCTCTCATAGGGAACAGCGCGGCAGCGCCCTCTGGGGACGCGGCGGGCGCGACGAGCGGTCGAGCGCGCTCTGGGGGCGCGGCGGCCGCAGCGCCACCCTGCTGACGATCGCCCTCGCGTGCCTGCTCGTGCCGGCAGCAGGGTTCGCGGGCCGCGACATCCGAGCCGTCGTTCCCGCCGATCTGCTCGCCGAGGCGAGCGCGAGCCCGAACGCGACGTTCACAGTGATCGTGCAGGGCGACAAGGACCGCTCGAGCGGCGACGTCGCCAACCGCGTCCAGAACGGCAATGGAGAGCTCAAGCGCGCGTTCCGCTCGGTGAACGGTGCTGCTGCCGAGGTGACCGGCGAGGAGCTCCTCGACCTCGCCCGCGACTCCCACGTCGCCGTCATCACCCGCGACTCGGCGCTTCGGACGACCGGCTACGAGGACAACGAGATCTGGCGGGACGCGGTCGCGGCGCGGCCGCTCTGGGGCGATTCGCTCTCGGGCGCGACGCCGCCGGCGATCGCGATCGTCGACTCCGGCATCGACGCCACGAAGGCGGATGACTTCGGCTCGCGCATCGTTGCGCGAGCCAACTTCAGCTCGCTCGAGCCGAACGCGGCGGGCGACCCGTCGGGCCACGGCACGATGGTCGCGGGCGTCGCCGCCGGCTCGGCTGCCGGACACCGGGGGGTCGCTCCGAACGCGCCGCTCGTCGACGTCCGCGTCGCCGCGAGCACCGGGGAGGCCCGCACGAGCGACGTGCTCGCCGGGATCGACTGGATCCTCGCGAACAAGGCGCAGCTGAACATCCGCGTCGCGAACTTCTCGCTCGGCGGCGGCCGCGAGACGAGCTTCCAGTACGACCCGCTCGACAAGGCCGTCGAGAAGCTCTGGCTGAGCGGCGTCGTCGTCGTGGCTTCGGCCGGCAACCAGGGCTCGCCGTCCGGGCCGGTCAAGCTCGGAGCACCGGCGAACGACCCGTTCGTGATCACGGTCGGGGCGGTCGACACCGACGGCACCGCGTGGCGCCTCGACGACGACCGCGCGCCCTGGTCGGCCTACGGGCGGACGGCGGACGGCTTCGCAAAGCCCGAGCTCTCGGCGCCGGGCCGCTTCATGGTCATGCCGGTACCCGCGGGCGCCGCGATCCCGGCCCGGATGCCGGAGCGCGTCCTCGGCAACGGCTACATGTGGATGTCGGGCACGTCCTTCGCGGCGCCGGTCGTCTCGGGCGCGGCGGCGCAGCTCCTCGCTCGTCGGCCCGGCCTGACGCCCGACCAGGTGAAGGGCGCGCTCATGGCCTCGGCGAACAAGCTCCGCAGCGCGGGCACGGGGATCGGCGAGGTCAACGTCGCCGGCGCGGTCGGCGTCCTGAGCCCGCCGAACCCGAACGAAGGGCTCCTCGGCTTCGTGGCGAACGGCACGTTCGACGCGACCGCCTGGGCCCGCTACGTCTCGACCACGGCGAACTGGACGATGGCCAACTGGGTCGACGCCAACTGGGCCGAGTCGAACTGGACCGAGTCGAACTGGGTCGAATCCAATTGGGTGGAGTCGAACTGGGTCGAGTCGAACTGGTCCGAGTAGCGGTAAAGCCCATACGGCTCCAAGCCGACAACTAGGGCAGGAGCGACTGTGGCTGCGACCGAAAACCAGCTCTCGAAGAGCGCCAAGATCTTCCTGGGAGTGCTGTTCGCGCTGTCCGCGATCCTGCTCGTCCCGAGCCTGGCGCAACTCTCGCTCGACACCGAGGGCTGGGTCGTCTTCTTCATCTTCGGCGGGGCCGCGGCTGCGGCCCAGCTGTTCCCGGTCCACACGCTCAAGAACAACGCCTTCACGCCGGCGATCGTCTTCATGCTCCCGGCGGTCTTCCTGCTGCCGCCGCCACTGATCGCGCTGATGCCGATCGTCATGCACCTGCCCGAGTGGCTGCGCGTCCGCTACCCGTGGTTCATGCAGTCGTTCAACATCGCGAACCACACGATCGACCTGTTCGCCGCGTACGCCGTCGCGAACATCGTCCTGGACCACGCGCCGGGGACCGAGCAGCAGGTGTGGGCGATGGCCGGTGTCGCGGCGACGCTCGTCTACGTCGCCCTCAACCACTCGATCGTCGCGCTGATGCTCAGGCTCGCGCGCGGGATGCGACTGCGCGAGACCGGGCTCCTCTCCTTCCAGAGCCTCTCGAACGAGATGGTGGTCGGCCTGCTCGGCTTCGCGCTCGTCAGCTTCTGGCAGACGAACCCCTGGCTGATCCCGATCGGGATCGCCCCGATGCTGCTGATCCACCGCTCGCTTGCCGTGCCGGCGCTCGAGGAGGAGGCGCGCGTCGATCCGAAGACCGGCCTCTTCAACGCCCGCCATTTCGCGTCCGCCTTGAGCGAGGAGCTCGGCCGTGCTACCCGCTTCGAACGGCCGCTCTCGCTGATCATGGCCGACCTCGATCTGCTCCGCGACATCAACAACACGTACGGCCACCTCGCAGGCGACGCCGTGCTGAAGGGCATTGCGCAGATCTTCCGGCAGCAGCTCCGGCACTACGACGTGCCTGCGCGCTTCGGTGGGGAGGAGTTCTCGATCCTCCTGCCGGAGACACCGCCCGAGCAGGCGCTCGAGATCGCGGAGCGCATCCGCCGTGCGGTGGCCGAGGCCGCGTTCGAGGTCGAGACCTCGAGCGAGCCGATCCGGGCGACGGTCTCGATCGGCGTCGCCGGCGTGCCGAAGGACGCGACCGACGCGAACGAGCTGATCCACCAGGCAGACCTCGCCGTCTACCGCGCCAAGCTCCAGGGACGGAACCGCGTCCTCGGCGCGAGCGAGGAGCAGATGATCCTGAACAACGACCGGCCGCAGCGGATCCTCACGGTCGCGGACGATGCGGACCCGGTCGTGACCCTGCCGCGGGCGGTCGACGCGCTGCCCGTCGATGACCGGCGCCCGCAGGACCAGCCGAGACCCCACGCGGTGCAGGGCCCACGGTTCCTCGCGCTCTCGAAGCGCCTCGGGCTGCTCATCGCGGCCGTGAGCGCCTCCGGCATCGCGGCGGGCGTCCTCGGGCTGATCTACGGCACGACGGCGGACATCGTCGGCCTGCTCGCGATCGTCACGCTCGTCGGCATCGGCCAGGCCGTCGCGCTCACCGTCAGCGACGAGATCGGCGGCAGCTCGATCTCCCTCAGCGCCGTCGGGGCGATCGCCGGCGCCGCGCTCTTCGGGCCCCGCGCCGCGCTCGCGCTCGCGGTGACCATCGCGATCGTCGACTGGAGCGCACAGCGGATCTGGACGCACCAGGTGCTGTTCAACATCGGGGCGCTCGCGCTCGCGTCGCTCTCGGCGGCAGGCGCGTTCGCCGCCGCCGGCATGCTCGAGCTCACGGGTACGCCGGACAAGATCGCGATGATCGCCGCAGGCGTTCTCGCGGGGTTCGTGTACTTCCTCGTGAACATGAGCCTCGTCAGCGTTGCGCTCGCGATGGAGGGGCACGAGCGCTGGCTCGCGGTCTTCAAGGAGCGCTTCGCATGGCTCTGGCTCCACTACCTCGTCTACGGCTTCGTCGCCGGCGTGATGGCCGTGGCGTACGGCGCGGCCGGGCTCTGGGGCCTCGGCGTCTTCGCCGTGCCACTGCTCCTCATGCGCAAGACCCAGGAGTCCTATCTCGCGCACACGCAGCGGTCCGTCCAGAAGCTCCGCGCCGCGGCCGAGACGATCCAGACGCAGAACATCTCGCTCGAGCAGGCGAACCGGCTGATCAAGGAACGCTCGACCGCCGCGATGGAGTCGCTCTCGGCGACGGTCGACGCCCGCGACTCGTACACCGCCGGTCACTCGCGCCGCGTGCAGCAGCTCGCGCTCGCGATCGGCCGCGAGCTCGGGCTCTCCCAGGCCGAGCTCGACCTCCTCGGCCACGCCGCGCTCTTTCACGACATCGGCAAGCTCGCGATCCCGGACGCGATCCTGCTCAAGCCGGCCTCGCTCACGAGCGAGGAGTGGGCGCTCATGCAGCGCCACGCGGAGGAGGGCGCCAGGATCATCGACCGCCTCGGCTTCCTCGGCGACGCCGTCCCGGCGATCCGCCACCACCACGAGCGCTTCGACGGCACGGGCTACCCGGATCGCATCAGCGGGGAGGAGATCCCGCTCGGCGCGCGCATCATCCATGTCGCGGACGCCCTCGACTCGATGTTGACGACGCGGATCTACCGCGCCGCCCGGCCGCCCGCGGACGCGCTCACCGAGCTCCGGCGGGCGTCGGGCAGCCAGTTCTGCCCGCGCTGTGTCGCCGCGCTCGAGCGGATCCTGCCGCTCGAGAGCCTCCAGGACGAGCAGGGCTCGCTCCTCGCCGCGGTCTCGTAGGGCCAGCGCTGCTCGGGCGCTCTTGCGCGCCCCTCAATATGCTCTACCATTCTTGACATGGCCCGGAAGCGGGCGTTTCGTGCGCTCGACGGGATCGACCCCGAGCGGCTGGCGGCGTTCCAGGCGGGAATCCGCAAGCGCTACGGCGACGAGGAGCTCCTCGACGAGCTGCGCGCGTGTGCGGAACGGCTCGGCCGGTCGCCCACGATGCGCGAGTTCGCGGACGACCCGCAGACGCGCGTGCACCCGCAGACGGTGATCGAGCACTTCGGCAGCTGGAACGCCGCGAAGCGCGAGGCGGGGCTCGTCCCGCGGCGCTTCGCGACCCGCGAGGAACTCCTGCAGGTGCTCCGCGACCTCGGTGAGGAGCTCGGTCGGACCCCGACGGCGCGCGACCTCGAGGAGCGGCGCGGCCGGCTTCCGTCGAAGTCGCTGTACTGGCACACGTTCGGCTCGTTGACCACGGCGCTCCGAGAGGCGGGCTTCGACGTGCCGGTGGGGGAGGAGCGGCTCGAGCGCGCGGTCGAGCAGGGGGTAAAGCTGGCGCGGAAGCTGAAGCGCCTGCCGAAGTTCGCCGACTGGGCAGACGCGCGCAAGCGGGACGACGAGCTGATGACCGAGTGGCAGGTCTATCGCATGTTCGACTCGCGGCGCGGCGTGTGGGCGACCTTCCAGTTCCTGATCGCCGAACGCTTGCGCGAGCAGGGCGTTACGGTCAGCCCTGAGGGCCGGGTCGGCTAGGAAGGGACGACGAGCGCCGCGAGCCGCTTGAGGCAGTGCGCGCCCTCGTGCGGGGCGCGGACCGTCGGCAGCGGGTTCTCTTCGACGAACGACACGTCGGGCCGGAACCGCTCGCTCCAAGCGACGCGCCCGTCGCCGAGCGCGAGCATCGTGCCCTCGCCGACCTCGCGCTTGTGGAGCTTGACGCCGGCGTATCGCTCGACCGTGTCGAGCGCGAGCTTGGTCGACGCGAAGAACGTCTCGCGGTGGCCTCGGCCGATCCAGAGCGGGCGGCCGACGCCGCGGGCGAGGAAGAGCAGGCCGGGACGGCGTTCGTCGAGCCACGCGGTGGCCATCGCGCCATAGAGCTGCTCGAGTGCCGCGGCACGGTTCTCGCTCTCCTCGGCGAGCGCGAAGATCGCCTCGGAGTCGACCGTCATCTCCGGCTCGTGCCGGCGCCAGCCGCGCTGCTCGAAGAGCTCGTCGTCGTTCGTGATGATCCCGTTGTGGATCCCGACGACCGCGCCGTGGCGAACCGGATGGTTGTTCGCGGCGATCGACGGGTGCCCCTTCGTGTAGTCCCGAACGTGCACGAGCGCCTCGACGGCGTCGCCCGGGACGCGGATCTGGTCGAGCAGCTCGCTCGCACCCGAGCGCTGCTTGTGCACGACCACGGGGCTGTTCGGGAGCCGGTGGGCGTACCCGACGGCGTCGGCGCCGCGCTCGGCGATTCCGGCCAGGAGCGACTGCGCCGCGAGCGTCCGATCGACGCTCGAGGACTCGCTCAGGCTATAGCCAGCAATGCCGCACATACGGTTCCGATCGTAGGGTGGTTCCCGGCTATCACTGTTCCCACTAGACGTATCGGCAGTCCTAAGGGTTAGGTAAAAGTGCTGTAAGGGTCCTCCATCCCTCGTTCGGGGCGACGGCCGCGTTCAAGCGCATCCCCCAAAAGGCCGATACGTCGGGCATGGAGTCGAACTCCCTCCCGAGCGAGCCTGCAGAGGCGCTCGACTCGGCCGAGCCGCACCTCGAGCTGCTACCGGCGCTCGACACGCCGGACGCGGCCGAGCCGGAGGAGCTCGACGTGCTCGACACACCGGCGCCGGTTCAGGATCCGCTCAAGCTCTATGTCCGCCAGATCGGCGACGGGCGGCTGCTGACCGCGAGGGAGGAGCGTGAGCTCGCCCGCCTCAAGGACCTGGGCGACGAGGCCGCGAAGCGCCGTCTGATCGAGTGCAACCTCCGTCTCGTGATGTCGATCACCCGCAACTACACGAAGAGCGGCGTGCCGCTCCTCGACCTGATCCAGGAAGGGAACCTCGGCCTGATCCGCGCGGTCGAGAAGTTCGACTACCGCATGGGCTACAAGCTCTCGACGTATGCGACGTGGTGGATCCGCCAGGCGATCACCCGCGCGCTCGCCGACCAGGGCCGGATCATCCGCCTGCCGGTGCACGTTGCCGATCAGGTGCGCAGGCTGATGCGCACGCGCCGGATGCTCGCGCAGAAGCTGAACCGCGAGCCGACGATCGACGAGCTCGCCGTCGCTTCCGAGCTGCCGGTGAAGAAGGTCAAGGACCTGCTCGAGCTCGTCGAGGAACCGGTGAGCCTCGAGACGCCTGTCGGCGACGGCGAGTCGCTCTACGGCGACCTGATCGAGGACACGAAGACCGACCGGCCCGAGCTGACGACGGCCGACTCGATGCGGCACCGCGAGCTCGTCCGCGCGCTCGACAGCCTCAACCCGCGCATGCGCAAGGTGCTCGCGCTCCGCTTCGGGCTCGACGGCGAGAAGCCGCAGACGCTCGAGGAGGTCGGGTCCGGTCTCGGGATCACGCGCGAGCGCGTCCGCCAGCTCGAATCGCGCGCGCTACGCGAGCTGCGCTCGGTCGCACCGGACCTCGAGCTCTACCTTTCCGAGTAGGACGCACGACCGCGGGTACCCTCGCGGTATGAGCTTCTTCGTCGACATCCACTCGCATGTCGTCCCGTCAGGCGACGACGGAGCTCAGCGCATCATCGAAGGACGCGGTCTCTGTCGCGAGGCGGCGCGCCGCGGCACGGCGGTGCTGTACGCGACGCCGCATGTCTGGCCGCACCTCGTGCTGACCGAGGAGCGCGAGCGCGAGGTGCGCGCGAACTTCGCGGAGCTGACGTCGGAGGAGCTCGGGCTCGAGCTCCGGCTCGGCTTCGAGCTGACGCCTGCTCCGCCGCTCTTGAACCAGGACCTGAGCCGCTACGTGCTCGAGGGGACGGACGCGGTGCTGATCGAGGTGCCGTTCAGGGGCGGCGAGGGGCTCCTCGTCGAGATCTGCGAGCGGATGGATGAGCAGGGGCTGCAGCCGGTCATCGCGCACCCCGAGCGGACCGAGGCGGTGCTCGACCGGCCGTCGCTCGCGCGCGAGTTCGCGGAGCGCGGCTGGCTGCTCCAGGTCAACGGCAGCTCGCTGCTCTGTCGCCACGGCGCGGAGATCGAGGCGCTCGCGTGGGATCTCGTCGACGACTCGATCGTCGCGCTCGTCGGCTCGGACGGGCACCGCGGGACGCGTCCCGCCGTGCTCGACGAGGCGTACGCGGCAGTCGTCGCGCGCGTGGGGGAGACGCAGGCGCGGTCGCTCTTCGACGGATCGGCCATCGGCGTGGCCGCCGCCCACGACGACGTCAGTCCGCTGCGCGAGCGGGCGCGGAGCGCCCGCCTTTAGGGGTCTTTGCGGTCGCGGATCTGCGCGAGCGGATTCGCGACCTGCGGGAAACTACAGCGCGACCGCTTCCATCTCGTGCAGCCGCGCGAGGTGCCTGAGCGACTCGAGCTCGATCTGGCGGACGCGCTCACGCGTCAGGCCGAGCCGGCGGCCGATCTCCTCGAGCGTCTTCGGCTCGGCGTCGTCGAGCCCGTAGCGGAGGACCACGACGGCGCGGTCGCGCTCGGAAAGCGCGTTGAGCGCGTTCGCGAGGGCTTGGCTCCGCAGCGTGATCTCGACCTCTTCCTCCGGGAGCGGCGAGTCGCCGGCCACGAAGTCGCCGAAGACCGCGTCGTCGTCTTCGCCCACCGGCTGGTCGAGGCTCGTCGAGGCCCGCGCGGCGGCGCGCACCTCCTTCGCCTGCTGGACCGGGAGGTTCGCTTCCTCGGCGATCTCCTCGAGCGTCGGCTCGCGCCCGAGCTCCATCCAGAGCGTGCGCTCCGCGCGGTTCATCTTCTGGAGGCGCTCGACGATGTGGACGGGCATCCGGATCGTGCGAGCCTTGTCGGCGAGCGCCCGCGCGACCGCCTGTCGGATCCACCACGTCGCGTAGGTCGAGAACTTGTAGCCGCGGCGCCAGTCGAACTTCTCAACGGCGCGGATCAGCCCGAGCGTGCCCTCCTGGATCAGGTCGAGGAACGGCAGGCCCTGGTTGCGGTAGTTCTTCGCGATCGAGACCACGAGGCGGAGGTTGGACTGGATCATCCGCTGCTTCGCCTCGGGGTCGCCGCGCTCGATCCTCTTGGCGAGCTCGACCTCCTGGGCGGCAGTGAGGAGCGGATGGCGGCCGGCCTCGCGCAGGAAGAGCTGGAGCGCGTCGGTCGTGCTCTCGAGCGGCGGCGAGACGTACGGCTGCGGCGGAGGCGGCGCGGGCTGGTCCTTCTTCTCCTCGCGCTCGTCGAGGAGCTCGAAGCCCCGCGCCTCCAGCTCGCGCTCGAGGCCCTCGACCTCGAGGGGCCCCAGATCGTGCGGCTCCAGGAGCTCGTGCAGCTCCACGCGCCGGATCGTGCCACTCGACTCCGCCGTCTCGAGCAGAGGCCGGAGCTCCTCCTGGTCGAGCACGTTCTCCACGACGTCGACTGCCACGCGATACGGGCTTTCCGCGCGCACACCGACCGCAAACCACGGTTCCAAACCGTGGTTCCGAATCGTCCCTCCGAATGCACGGTAAGCGTCGGAGTGGTGCGTTGGAGCCTCGGCCTTCCGGCACCCGGGCGTCGCGATCGCCGTGGCAAGCAACTACCGTCCAACTGGACGTCCCGCGGAGCGCTTGTGTGGAGGCGGCCGGAGTCGAACCGGCAGGCGGCGATTTTGAGTGGCCATCCGGCAAACGTGCCGCCCCCACAGAAGCGCTCCGAGAACCGGGCCGTGCTGCCAGCACACCCCGCCGGATCCACGGGAAACAACCCCGCTCTGTGCGGAAACCCCGGGGGTTCGGGCAGCCGCACCCTTCGCTCCCTTTGCGCACGAACACACCCTCCGGCGTGGGGGAACCCGTATGCACGGACACATGGCGGCCGCCTTCTCGCGTGGCTCCCAACAAGCGAGGCTGCGAGTGCAAGTCACCCACTCGCCAAAGGAGCCACATGTCCCGCATCGAGAGCCCCACCAGCACCGCCGCCCGGATGGTTCGTTGGAGTGCCGGACATTGGAAGATCGCGGTCTACGGTTGGCTCGCGTTCGTCGCAGTCGCCTTCGCGCTCGACACCGCCCTCGGCACGACGATCCTGGCGGTCCCGCAGCTCAACCTGAACCTGCTCGACCTGACCGCAACCGGCGCCGCCGCTCCGGTCCTGCCGCTGCTCCTCTTCGCGCCGCTCGTGGGTTTCTCGATG
>DASTHC010000153.1:0-6510 GCA_035718485.1 Gaiellaceae bacterium | reverse complement strand
ACGCCGAGCTTTCGCGCGAGCATGCGGAGCGCCTTGACGGAAGGGCGGCGCGTGCCCGCCTCGATCCGCGAGATGTACGCGTACGAGACGCCCTGGGACGCCAGCTCGCGCTGCGACAGTCCCCGCTCGAGACGGAGGCGTCGCAGGCGGACCCCGATGGGCTCCCGGAGGGGTTCCGATTCACGCACTCGCGCCGCAGATTCTTGTCGAGTCTTCGGATGGCGTCAACAACCGGTCGTGTGGTGCCTACAAAAGTGCGGGCGAATGCTGTATCGCTTCGCAACCGACTCTGGCAGGAGTCACGAAGAGGGAAGGAGGTGCACGCAATGTCCGCACGCGCGTTCGCGCTGCTTGCTGCGGCAGTCGCGGTCGTCCTGGCCGCGCTGAACGGCAACGGCCCCTGGCCTCCGATGTAGGCCGTCTTTTCTGTGGAGCGGTGGGCGGGGGCGCGCCGTAGGCCCCCGTCCGCCGCTGTAGCCTCACCCCCCGTGACGGCTCTCGCGCTCGTCGTCTACGCCGGGGCGCTGGCGGCGGGCGGCGTTGCCGTCTGGAGGCGCCCGGTCTACGCGGTCTACGCGTTCGTCGTCGGGCTGGCGCTGCACAACGCGGTGATGGCCGGGCTGTTCGCGCTCGGCGTCCAGGGATCGGCGCTCACCGCGATCGCGGCGTGGAAGGAGGTGCTGCTCGCGGTGGCGCTCGCGCGGGTCGCCCGCGACGCACTCGAGGCGCGCGCCCTTCCGTTCCGGCCGGGGCTCGTCGATGCGCTGGCGCTCGTCTTCGCGGCGTTCGTCGTCGTCTACGCCGTCCTCCCGCAGGACTGGCTCGGCGGCGAGGCCGGCGGCAAGACGATCCTCTACGCGCTTCGGCACGACGGCGCCTGCGTCGCCGCCTACTTCCTCGGCCGCTCGCTCGTCCTGCCGCCGCTTCGGCACCTCGTGCTGGCAACCGCCGCCGCGGTCGCCGTGCTCGGCGTCGTCGAGATCTTCACGGTTCCGATCGACAGCTGGGAGGACGCCGACGTGCCTGCGTACTTCCACGACCAGCTCGGCTTCGACTTCCATGGCCCGCGCGGCCTGCCGGAGAACTTCGTCTTCAACACCGGCAACGAGAACGACCTCCTGCGCCGCGCGGTGTCGACGTTCCTGAGCCCGCTCGGAACGGCATACATGCTCGTCGTGGCGCTCTGCCTCTGGGCCGGTCGCCCTCGTCGGTGGTGGCCGCTCGGGCTCGTCGCGGCCGTCGGGCTGCTCTTCACGTTCACGCGCGCCGCGCTCGTGGCGCTCGCGGGCGGGCTGCTCGTGCTCGCCTTCGTGCGCCGCACGTGGTGGCCCGTGCTCGCGGCTGCGGCGACACTCGCCGTCGGCGTCGTGTGGACGCAGGTCTACCCGTCGATCGCGCCGGAGACGACCTGGTCGCAGGCCGACCTCGAGTTCCAGCGGGAGCAGGCGCGCCGGCTCGGCGTGCCGCCGGGCGAGACGGTGTCGCTCGACGAGCCGTCGATCCGGAGCCACCTGAACGCGCTCCGCGACGGGATCGAGCGGGTGGTGAGACACCCGCAGGGGTACGGCCTCGGGAACGCCGGCGCCAGCGCGCTGCGGGGCGACGTCCCGCTGAAGGCCGGCGAGTCGACCTACACCGAGCTCGGCGTCGAGACCGGCCTGCTCGGCGGCCTCGCGTTCATCGCGTGGAGCCTCGCGCTTCTCTTCGCCCTCGTGCGCGCGCGTGCCGCGCCCGAAGCGGCGGCCTTCGCGGCGGTGCTCGCGATCGCGGTGCAGACCGACGTGCTCGGGACGCCCTGGCTCGCGTACGTCGTCTGGATCCTCGCGGGTGCAAGACTCTCCGCATGGCAGAGCCGATCGCCGCCGGCGCCGACGTCGGTCACGTCCACCTGAGGGTGGCCGACCTCGACCGGTCGGTCGCGTTCTACCGCGACGTGCTCGGGTTCGAGGTGCAGCAGGCGGGGAGGTCTGCGGCGTTCCTGTCGGCGGGCGGCTATCACCACCACGTCGCGCTGAATACCTGGGAATCGCTCGGTGGCTCGCCGCCTCCGCCCGGCTCCACGGGTCTCTTCCACGTCGCGTTCCGCTACCCCGGCCGCGCCGCGCTCGCGCAGGCGCTGAAGCGCGTCCTCGAGCACGGCGTCGCGCTGACGGGCGCGTCGGACCACGGCGTGTCCGAGGCGATCTACGTTCGCGACCCGGACGACAACGGGGTCGAGCTCTACTACGACCGGCCCAGGGAGGAGTGGCCGCGCCCGGCCGACGGGAAGGGCGTCGCCATGTACAGCGAGCCGCTCGACGTGGACGCGCTGCTCGCAGAGGCGTAGCCGGGCGCTCGAATGACGACGGTGGATCCCTGGGCGGCCTGGCTGCTCGAGCGCCGGCACGGCGGCGACGAGCGCTCGCTCGCCGAGACGCTCGAGTTCCTCGCGCCGATCCGCGACCGTGTGCTCGACAACGCGCGTGCCGGGCCGGGCGAGACGCTGCTCGACGTCGGCTGCGGCGACGGCCTGATCGCGTTCGGTGCGCTGAAGCGCGGCGCGGATGTCGTGTTCAGCGACATCTCGCGGGAGCTGCTCGACGTCTGCCGCGAGATCGCAGGCGGCGACGAGCGCTGCACGTTCGTGCAGGCCGCCGCGACGGACCTGTCGGCAGTCCCCGACGCGTCGGTCGACGCGGTGACGGTGCGCTCGGTCCTGATCTACGTCGCCGACCGCGAGCGTGCGTTCGCGGAGTTCCGCCGCGTGCTGAAGCCGGGCGGGCGGCTCTCGATCTTCGAGCCGCTCAACTCGTTCGAGTACCCCGGCCCCGACGATCGGTGGGGAGCCTGGGACGTGGGTGAGGTGAGAGAGCTCGCGGAGCGCGTGAAGGGCGTCTTCCGCGCGATCCACGACCGTGAGGGAAACACGATGCACGACTTCGTCGCCACGGACTTCGTCGAGCTCGCGGAGCAGGCCGGCTTCGGGGAGGTCCATGCCGACGCGAGCTACGTCGTGTCGCCGGCGACCCGGACCTTCGAGACCTGGGAGACATACGAGAACAGCTCGGGCAACCCGCTCGTGCCGACGCTTCGGGAGGCCGCCGACTCGGTCCTGACGCCCGAGGAGTCGGAGCGCTTCCGGGGCCACCTCCGGCGCCAGGCGGAGAGCGGGGAGGGCATCGAGCGCGGAGCGACCCTCTACCTGTGGGCCGTGAGGGGGTAGCCTGACGGCGAGGATGGCCAAGCAGGTCGAGCAGGTCCACGACGTCGTCATTCGCTTCGCGGGAGACTCCGGGGACGGGATGCAGCTGACCGGCGGCCGGTTCACGAGCGAGACGGCCGCGCTCGGCAACGACCTCTCGACGTTCCCGGACTTCCCCGCCGAGATTCGGGCCCCGGCCGGCTCGCTGCCCGGCGTCTCGGGCTTCCAGATCCACTTCTCGGATCACGACATCCTGACACCGGGCGACCGTCCGGACGTGCTCGTTGCGATGAACCCCGCGGCGCTCCGGACGAACATCACGGACCTGCCGAGCGGCGGCACGCTGATCCTCAACCGCGATGCGTTCTCGGACAAGAACCTGCAGAAGGCCGGGTACACGGCCAACCCGCTCGAGGATGAGTCGCTCGGCGACTTCCGGCTGCACGCGATCCCGCTCACGTCGATGACGGTCGAGGCGCTGAAGGGGATCGACGGCGTGACCTCGCGCGAAGCCGAGCGGTCGAAGAACTTCTTCGCGCTCGGCCTGATGTCGTGGCTCTACGGCAGGCCGACCGAGAACACGCTCGAGTTCATCCGGACGAAGTTCGCGAAGCGTCCCGAGATCGCCGAGGCGAACCGCCGCGCCTTCAACGCGGGCTACAACTACGGCGAGACGTCAGAGGACTTCCTCGTGCAGTACGAGGTGCAGCCGGCCTCGCTCGCGCCGGGCCTCTACCGGCAGATCACGGGGAACCAGGCGCTGGCCTACGGGCTGATCGCCGCGTCCAGGACGTCCGGGTTGCCACTCTTCCTCGGCGCCTACCCGATCACGCCGGCGTCGGGGATCCTCGAGGAGCTCGCGCACCACAAGGATTTCGGCGTCCGGACGTTCCAGGCGGAGGACGAGATCGCCGCCGTCGGCGCCGCGCTCGGCGCGAGCTTCGGCGGCGCGCTCGGCGTGTGCACGTCGGCCGGCCCCGGCGTCGTCCTGAAGGCCGAGACGGTCGGGCTCGGCGTGACGCTCGAGCTGCCGCTCGTCATCATCGACGTGCAGCGCGCGGGGCCGTCGACCGGGATGCCGACGAAGCCCGAGCAGGCCGACCTGCTGATGGTGCTCTACGGGCGGAACTCCGAAAGCCCGGTGCCGGTGATCGCCTCGGCGACGCCGGGCGACTGCTTCGACTGCGCGCTCGAAGCGGTGCGGATCGCCGTCAAGTACCGCACGCCGGTCTACCTGCTCTCGGACGCGTACCTCGCGAACGGCTCGGAGCCCTGGCTGATCCCGGACATCGGCGCGCTGCCTGCGATCGACGTCGGGTTCGAGAGCGAACCGCCCGAGGACGGCGTCTTCCTGCCGTACACACGCGATCCCGACACGCTCGCCCGGCCGTGGGCGATCCCGGGCACGCCCGGGCTCGAGCACCGCATCGGCGGCCTCGAGAAGCAGGACGGGACGGGCAACGTCAGCTACGACCCGGACAACCACGACAAGATGGTGCGGCTGCGCGCGCAGAAGGTCGCCGGGATCGCTGCCGACATCCCGCCGCTCCACGTGGACGATCCCGACGGCGACGCGGAGCTGCTCGTCCTCAGTTGGGGCGGGACGTTCGGGCCGGTGCACGCCGGCGTGCGGCGCGCGCGTGCCGCCGGCACGAGCGTCGCGCATGCGCACGTCCGCTACCTGAACCCGTTCCCGCGGAACACCGCCGACGTGCTCGCGGGCTATCCGAAGGTACTCGTGCCCGAGATGAACCTCGGCCAGCTACTGAAGCTCGTGCGCGCCGAGTTCCTGGTCGACGCCGTCGGCTACAACCGTGTGCGCGGCCTGCCCTTCCGTGCGGGCGAGATCCACGAGGCGATCGAGGCGATCGCGAACTAGCTGACCGTCGCGGGCCGCCCGTGGCTCTCGCGCTCGTGCGCGAACCGTCCTCTCGTGGCGGCGACCACGGTGAGCGCGGCGAGGACGATGACGCTGTTCACGACGAGAAACCGAACGGCGTTCGACCCTGGGATGAGATCGTCGGAGAGCTCGCTGATCGTCGCGTCGAAGCTCGCGTGGAAGACGACGACGACGAGGATGCTTCGCCCGGTGCCCGTGTACATCCAGACGATCAGCACGCGGGCGAAGAAGAGCAGGACGAACTCGATCACGAAGAAGACGAGCGCCGACACGACCTGCTCGAGCCCCATTCCCTCTTCGACGAAGAAGTCGGTCAGATGCCAGAGCGCCCACCAGAACGCGACGACCGCGCACAGCTTCAAGGGCGTGTAGCGGGCGCTCAGCCGCTCCTGGAAGAACCCGGTCCAGCCGACCTCCTCGGACAGCTGGAAGAGCACCAGCTGGAGGACGAAGACGCCGAGGACGACGCCGAGCGCGTGCGGCCATCCGTGGGCGGGTGACTCGAACGCTCCCGTGCCGTAGATCGCGACGGCGAACAGCGTCGTCGCCACCGGCACGAAGAAGAGGGCGAGCAGGTACCACCAGACCGGCACGCGCCAGCGGAGCATTCGGGCGAGCAGGTCGTCGACGCCGGCGCGCCCGTCCGCGGCGGCAGTCACCACGAACGCGGCCGCGCCGACCCCGATGAATCCCCCGACCACGGCGTAGAGCGGCAGTCCGAACCAGATCTCGGCCTCCCGGAGCGGCGTTACGAGCGCTGCCGCGACGTACACGCCGTTGCCGATGATCAGGAAGGCCGCGAGCGGCTGACGGGCGATCACCCGCCTCGCCGGCTCGAGCACAGCGGTCACGACGCCTGTGCGCGCAGGAAGGTGAGCACGGCGTGCACGCGGCGGTTCTCGCTCGATTCGGCCGGGAGGTCCAGCTTCCGGAAAATGCTCCGCACATGCGCCTCGACGGTCTTCGGGGTGACGTAGAGCTCTTGCGCGATCCCGCGGTCGGTTCGTCCCTCGGCGAGGAGTGAGAGCACTTCGAGCTCGCGCGCAGTCAACGCGGCGAGCGGCCCGTCGGCCGTGACGTCGCTCTCTCCCCGACGGGCGATCTCGACGCGGAGCTCGGTCTGGAGGCGTGCGTTGTCGAGCGCGAGGGCGGCGGCGGCACCCGCCTCCTCGACGAGAGCGGGCTCCTCGAGGAGCGACGAGTCGTAGCGGAGTGCGGCGACGCGCTCACCGTGGGTACTGACCACGGTGACCGCTCGTCCGTCGCTCGGCTCGAGCTGCGACGGGCGCCCGTCGAGCCCGACGAGATCACCCCGGAGCCAGAACGCGAGCTCGAGCGTCGGGTCGCCGAGGGAACGGGCGAGCGCGTCGCGCACCTCCGTCGCCGATGCGACGTCCCCGAGCTCGACGACGAGGCGTCCGACCGTCGC
>DASTHC010000152.1:0-2782 GCA_035718485.1 Gaiellaceae bacterium | reverse complement strand
GGCCCTCGCAAGGCTGCTTCCACGACCCAATACGCGGGCGAAAGCCGCGAAAGGACCGACCTTGGCACGGGTGATCGCATTCGCCAACCAGAAGGGCGGGGTGGCGAAGACGACGTCCACCCTCAACCTGGCCGTGGCGTTCAAAGAGCAGGGGCTTCGGGTGCTCTGCGTCGACCTGGACCCGCAGGGGAACCTGACGATGAGCCAGGGCCTCAATCCTGACGAGATCGACCGCTCGATGTACGACGTCCTGGTCCACAAGCTTCCGATCGAGGAGGTGATCCAGGAGCGCGAGATCGACCTCGCCGTCTCCTCGATCGACCTCGCCGGCGCCGAGCTCGCCCTTGCGTCGATGATCGGCCGCGAGCGCGCGCTCGAGAAGGCGATCGTCTCGATCCGCGAGCGCTACGACTACATCCTGATGGACACGCCGCCCTCGCTCGGACTGCTGACGATCAACGCATTCGTCTCGGCGGACGGCGTGATCGTCCCCGTCCAGACCGAGTACCTCTCGCTGCGGGGGCTCGTCCAGCTCGAGAACACGCTTGCCATGGTGCGCGAGAACCTCAACCCGAAGGTCGAGATCGTCGGCATCCTTCCGACTATGTTCGACCGTCGCCTGCTGCACTCCCGAGAGGCCGTCGACATCCTGACCGAGAACTTCGGCGACCTCGTCTTCAACACCAAGATCCGGAAGACCGTCCGCTTCGCAGAGGCGCCGGTGAAGGGTCAGTCCGTTCTTGCCTACGATCCGACCGGCGAGGCCGCCATGCTGTACCGCGACCTGGCGAAGGAGGTGCTCAATGGCGCGAAGGCGCGCGAGCATGCGTGAGGGCCCGCTCGCGGAGCTCTTCCGCGCGACCGAGGCTGCACAGCGGCAAGCAGAGCGCGAGCCGGCGGGGGAAGCCCCGTCGCAGCCGCCTGTCGAGGAACCGCCTGTCACTCCGCACGAGGAGACGGTGGAGCACGTCCCGACGTTCGAGCGCGCGCCGCAGGCGCCGCCGCCGCCACCCGTAACGCCCCCGCCCGTCGAGCGCGAGCCCGAGCGGCCGCAACTCGCCGCTGTCCCTGAGCCGCGCTACGAGCCTCCGGTCACGAGGCTCGAGCCGCTGCCCGAGCCCGCGCCGCGCCTCCACCGCGTGCCCCGAGCCGACTCCGGTGCCTACCTCGCGGTCATCCGCGTCGTCGGCGTCGGCGGCGCAGGCCTGAACGCCGTGAACCGCATGCTCGACGCCGGGATCAACCAGGTCGAGTTCGTTGCGGTCAACACCGACCTCCAGCAGCTGCAGACCTCTGACGCCGAGGTGAAGATCCACATCGGCCGTGAGCTGACCAAGGGCCTCGGTTCCGGCGCCGACCCGGACATCGGCCGCGCCGCGGCAGCGGAGGCGTACGACCAGATCAAGCATGCACTCCGCGGCTCCGACATGGTCTTCGTCACGTCGGGCGAAGGCGGTGGCACCGGCACGGGCGCCGCGCCGATCGTCGCGAAGATCGCGCGCGAGCTCGGCGCGCTCACCGTCGGCATCGTCACGACGCCGTTCCCGTTCGAGGGGACGAAGCGCCGCGCGCAGGCGGACGCAGGCGTCGAGGAGCTCCGTCGCAACTGCGACACGACGATCGTGATCCCGAACGCGAAGCTGCTCGAGGTGCTCGACAAGTCGACCTCGATGCTCGACGCGTTCAAGATCGCCGACGACGTCCTCCGGCAAGGAGTCCAGGGCATCTGCGACCTGATCACGCTCCCGGGCCTGATCAACCTCGACTTCGCGGACGTCCGGACGATCATGAAGGACGCCGGAACGGCGCTCATGGGCATCGGCTTCGCCACGGGCGACAACCGCGCCGCCGAAGCAGCCGAGCGCGCGCTCCGCTCGCCGCTGATCGACACCGAGCTCGTCGGCGCGAGGGGCATCCTGCTCTCGATCGCCGGCGGCAGCGACCTCTCGCTGCTCGAGGTGAACGAGGCCGCCGAAGTGATCCGCCGAGGCGCGACCGACGACACGAACATCATCTTCGGCGCGACGATCGACGAGCGGCTCGCCGGCCAGATGTGGGTGACCGTTGTCGCGACCGGACTGCGGGACACTGCGTCCCCTCGCCGCGAGCGAGGGCTGTTCGGCCGAAGCGCGCCCACAGGCGAGAGCGACGAGCTCGACACGCCGAGCTTCCTGAAGGACCTGTAGAGAACTCGGCACACACTCGGCGCACTCGCGTCACACACCCGTCAAACGACGCTCGATAGCGTTTGTGTTGGGGCGCTTGTCGCGCCCCCCATGGGGGGCGCCCGCGTCTAGACCAGGACGATCGTGCCGACGAAGGCGGCCGCGACCGCCGCCGTCGCACCGCCGATCGCCCAGCGCGGGACCGGAACGCGCGAGAGGTAGAGGGCGCTTGCGGACCCGAAGCTCAGGCCGACGAGCGTCTCCACCGCGTGGAACGCGATGCCTGTCGAGAGCGCTGTCGTCAGGTCGACCCCCTGAGCCTGGAGCGCGAGCGCGATCGCGCCGCTCTTCAGGCCGATGTTCCCTGGCGTGATCGGGACGAGTCCGGCGAGATCGATCGCGGGCAGGACGAGAAGCGCGGTCAGGAAAGGCGACGGAATCCCCACCGCCGCGGCGACCGCGGCCGCCGCGCCGATGCGCGCGACCGTCCCGGCCATCACCCACGCCGGCACGCGTCCGAGCAACGGCACGACGAGGAGCAGCACGAGCGCGATCGGCTTGAGCGTCGCGAGCAGCAGCACCCCCGTGCAGACGAGGCGCGCGACCCCTACGCCGAC
>DASTHC010000151.1:0-3106 GCA_035718485.1 Gaiellaceae bacterium | reverse complement strand
GGTGATCGCGGTTGCGGAAGCCTCGATCCGCATCAGGCGCTGACCTCCAGGCGCTCGCGCACTCCGGCTTCGGCGGCCAGGGCTTCGACGGCCTCAGCCAGCAGCGTGCGTATGTCCTCGTCGGTCAGCTGTCCTTCGTCGGGCGGGTGTGGGCATGCGGGACGGGGAGCTCGACGTCCAGCACACGCGCGCCGAGGGCGGCGAGCACCTTGCGGAGCTCGGCCTGGGCCCAGACGGCGCCGAACGCGCCGGTGCTCGCGCCGACGACCATCACCGGCTTGTTCCGCAGCACGTTCGTGGCAACCGGGCGCGAGATCCAGTCGATGGCGTTCTTCAGCTGGCCCGGGATGGACGCGTTGTACTCTGGCGTCGCAAAGAGGACCGCGTCGGCGTCGGCGATCGCCGAAGCCAGGTGTGCGACGCTCGACGGGCGCGGGTGCACGTCGTCGTCCTCGTCGTACGGCGGAATCTGCTTGAGGCCGTCGTAAACCTCGAGCTCGACGCCCGGGCCGGCCGCCTCGGCCGCGGCGCGCAACAGGTTCGTGTTGTGCGAGTCGCGGCGGAGGCTGCCGGAGATGCCCAGGATCCGGGTCACTAGGAAGTTCCGACTCCCGGCTTCACGAACTGCAGCTCGGCGAGGATCGTCACGTCGTTCGCGAGCGCCGGGTCGCCGCTCGGGAGCGGCTGGTTCCAGTCGACCCCGAAGTCGGTGCGGTCGACGCTCGTCCTCAGGTTGAGGCCGATGCGGTCGTTCCCGGTGTAGTCCTCGATCGGCGCGGTCACGGTCCCGCTCACCTGGACCGGCCTGGTGACGCCCTTGATCGTCAGCTCGCCGGCGACCGAGACCTTGCCGTCACCGTCGAGCCGGATGTCCTGCGCCGCGAAGCGGAGCTCGGGATGCCGCTCGGCGTCGAAGAAGTCGGGCGACTGGAGGTGGGCGGACAGGTTCTCGTCCTTGACGTCGACGCTCGAAACCTTGGCCGTGCCCTCAAGCGAGGCCTGATCACCGTCGACGGTGAGCTCGGCTCCCAGCTCGTGGAACTCCCCCTTGAACGTCCCGGCCAGGTATGAGACCTCGAAGTCGACCCGCGAGTGAACGGGGTCGAGGCTCCAGGTTCCGGCCGGGGCGATCGTCAGAGTTGTGGTGCTCATGTGGTTTTCTGCTCCTTTCATTGCGTGGTGTACTATTGAGTACGCAAACAACTCTATCATTATTCCTTGATGACGCAAGTTTTGACTGAGCAAGCAATCGAACCGGCCGTCCAGGCGTGGACGAGGCTGATGCGCGCGTCCGCATCGACGACGCGGTTGCTGAGCGCGGAGCTCCAGGAGGAGCACGGCCTGACGCTCAACGACTACGAGGCGCTGCTCGTGCTCTCCCGCGCAGACGACGGGCGGCTGAAGCGAGTGGAGCTCGCGCGCAACCTGATGCTGACGCCCTCGGGCATCACGAGGCTCCTGCAGGGGCTCGAGGACGCCGGGCTCGTCGAGCGGGCGTCGTGCGCGACCGACCTACGAGTCACTTACGCGCAGCTCACCGACGCCGGTCGCGACAAGCTCGCGGAAGCGTCAGGCGGCCACGTCGCCTCGATACGCGCCCTGTTCGAAGAGCGCTTCGCGAACGAAGAGATTCGCGCGCTCGCCGAGATTCTCGGCAAGCTTCCAGGCGTCGCCGACGGCGACGACTCGTGCGAACCGGCCTGACCGACGTCCTTCCCTCCACCGCCGCCGTCGCCGACGGTGAGCTCAGCGTCGGCGGAGTGCGTGCGTCCGCGCTCGCCGGGGAGTTCGGCACGCCGCTCGTCGTCTACTGCGAGCAGACGATGCTCGACCAGGCCCGTGCGTACCGGGCCGCTGCATCCGAGGCCCGCATCCTCTACAGCGTGAAGGCGTTCCAGAACCTTGCGCTTCTGCGCCTCTTCGCGGGCGAGGGGCTGGGTGCAGACGTCTCGACCCTCGGCGAGCTCTCGTTCGCGCTGCGCGCCGCCGTCCCGCCCGACCTGATCGTCGTCCACGGGAACAACAAGAGCGACGAGGAGTTGCGGGCGGCCGCGGACGCCGGCGTCGACCTCGTCGTGCTCGACGCGCTCGACGAGGTGGAGCGCGCCGCGGCGGCGGGCGTGCGGCGGGTGCTCGTTCGCGCGACGCCCGGGATCGACGCCGAAACGCATGACGCGATCAAGACCGCCCACTACGGATCCAAGTTCGGGCTGCCTCCCGAGCAGACGCTCGAAGCGATCGAGCGCGGCCGCGAGGCCGGCCTCGACGTCGCCGGGCTTCACGTGCACATCGGCTCCCAGCTGCTCGAGTTGCGCGCTGGGAGGATGACGGTGGACTGGCTCGCCGCCTTCACCGCCGAGTGCCGCGCCCAGCTCGACTGGACTCCGGCCGTCGTCGACCTCGGCGGCGGGCTCGGGATCCAGTACGTCGAGGGTGCGCCCGCGCCGCCGGTCGCGCACTTCGTCGAGACGCTGCTCACACGCGTCGGCCGTGCCTGGGAGCTGCACGACCTGCCCCTCCCCCAGCTCATCCTCGAACCCGGCCGCTCGCTGATCGGCCGCTCCGGGCTCACGCTCTACCGCGTCGGCACCGTCAAGCGGGCGAGCGAGACGACCACGTACGTGGCGATCGACGGCGGGATGTCCGACAACCCGCGGCCGCAGCTCTACGGAGCCCGCTTCACGGCCCTGCTCGCGAACCGCGCCGACGAGCCCGCCGGCGACGCGTTCTGCGTCTGCGGCAAGCACTGCGAGTCGGGCGACGTGCTGATCGATCGCGTCGAGCTTCCCGAGCCGAGACGCGGCGATCTGCTCGCAGTACCGGCAACCGGCGCGTACACCCTGGGGATGGGCTCGAACTACAACAGCGTCCCGCGCCCCGCGGCCGTCCTGGTCGCGGACGGCGAGGCCGCGCTGATCCGGCGGCGCGAGACCGTCGACGACCTCATGCGGTTCGAGTCCCCTTAGTCAGCGGTTGTGGTTCACGAGCTCGACGTTGTTGCCGTCGGGATCGAGGACGTAGGCGCCGAAGTAGCCGTCGTGGTAGATCGGCCGCTCCCGCGGCGGGCCGTTGTCACGGTACCCGGCCTGGATCAGGGCCTGATGGA
>DASTHC010000150.1:0-16719 GCA_035718485.1 Gaiellaceae bacterium | reverse complement strand
CGACGCCGCAGCGATCGTCGAAGCGGTCCACGAACCGGTTCTGCACGAGCTCGCGGAGCGAGGCACGCCGTTCATCGGCCTGCTCTATGCGGGGATCATGCTCACGGAGGACGGGCCGCAGGTGCTCGAGTTCAACTGCAGATTCGGCGACCCCGAGACGCAGGCGATCTTGCCCCGCCTGGACGGCGACCTGCTCGGGACGCTCGCGGCGGCCGCGGCGGGCGATCTCGCGGAGTCGACTGTGCGCGTCTCGGACGACGCCGCCGTCACGGTGGTGATGGCGGGGCGCGACTACCCCGCGAGGTCGGACGTCGGCACGGCGATCCGTGGGCTCGAGGACGCCGAGGCGCAGGGCGCCGTCGTGTTCCACGCGGGCACAGCACTTCGGAACGGCCGCCTCGTGACGAACGGTGGCAGGATCCTCGACGTGACCGCGACGGGGCCGACGATCGCAGACGCTCGTGCTCGCGCGTATTCGGCGGCGGAGAAGATCGTGTTCGACGGCGCGCGCTACAGGACGGACATCGCTGTCGAGGCGGCCGACGGGGCGCCCGTTGGCTGACGCGCCGAGGGTCGGGATCCTCGTCGGATCCGAGTCGGATCGCGAGCGCATGCAGGGCGGGATCGACGAGCTCGACAGGCGCGGGATTGCGTACGAGTTCGATGTGCGCTCCGCTCACCGCAATCCGGACGCCGTCGCCGAGTACGCGCGGACGGCGCGCGAGCGCGGCATCCGAGTGCTGATCTGCGGCGCCGGGCTCTCGGCGGCGCTGCCGGGCGTGGTCGCGGCCCACACCGACCTGCCGGTAATCGGCGTCCCCCTCCGCTCGAGCCTCAGCGTCCTCGACGGTCTCGACGCGCTGCTCGCGATCGCGCAGATGCCGCCCGGCGTGCCCGTCGCGGCGGTCGGCGTCGACAACGCAAAGAACGCGGCGGCGCTCGCGGCGCGCATCCTCGGCGTCTCGTGACGGTCCGCCTCGCGCGGCCGGGCGACGCGCGACGGCTGGCCGAGATCCACGTCGAGACCTGGCGGGCGACGTACCCGGGCGTCGTGCCGCAGGAGGTGCTCGACGGACTCAGCGTCGAGCGGCGTGAGCAACAGTGGGAGCGGTGGATCCCGGATCCCGCTTCGAAGGCGTTCGTGGCCGAGATCGACGGCGAGGTCGTCGGGTTCGTCAACGTCGGGCCGTGCTTCTCGACCACCGGGCTCGGCGAGCTCTATGCGATCTACGTCGTCCCGGCCGCGCAGGGGACCGGCGCCGGCAACGCACTGATGGAGGCGGCGGTCGCCGCGCTCGGTGAGCGCTTCGACGAGGCGATCCTCTGGGTCGCGACGGAGAACCCGCGGGCCCGGCGCTTCTACGAGCGGCACGGCTGGACCGTCGACGGTGAACGGATCGACGACTCGTTCCCGGGCGTGTCGTTGCCCGAGACGCGGTACCGCCTGTCCGGCCTGGGGCAGCGCTAGTCTGGCCTGGTGATCGCCCGCTACTCCCGTCCGGCGATGGCCGGGGCCTGGTCGGAGCAGCGCAAGCTCGAACGGTGGCTCGAGGTCGAGCTCGCCGCGCTGGACGCGTGGGCAGAGGTCGGTCGCGTCCCCAAAGAGGCCGCCGACGCGATCCGGGCGAGTGCGAAGGCGCCGACCCCGGAGCGGGTGCGCAAGATCGAGGAACGCACGCAGCACGATGTGGCCGCGTTCGTCGACGCGGTCGCCGAGGGCCTCGGGGAGGAGGGCCGCTGGTTCCACTACGGGCTCACCTCGTCCGACGTGCTGGACACGGCGCTCTCGCTGCAGATCCAGGAGGCCGGCCTGGTGGTCCTCCGAGGTCTCACGCGAGCGTTCGACGCGGTCGTGGCGCGCGCGGACGAGCACCGCGAGACGATCACGATCGGCCGGACCCACGGCGTGCACGCCGAACCGACCACGTTCGGGCTCAAGCTCGCAGGGTGGGCCTTCGAGCTGGACCGCGACCGCGTGCGGGTGGAGCGCGCGCTCGAAGGGCTGCGGGTCGGGAAGCTGTCCGGCGCTGTCGGGACGTACTCGGCGACCGATCCGGAGGTCGAGCGCCTCGCGTGCGAACGGCTGGGACTGGAGCCCGCGCCGTCGTCGACCCAGATCCTGCACCGCGACCGGCACGCAGAGCTGCTCGCCGCTCTGGCTGTGGCGGCTTCGTCGCTCGAGACGTTCGCGCTCGAGATCAGGCACCTCGCGCGAACCGAGGTGCGCGAGGTCCAGGAGCCGTTCGGCAAGGGCCAGAAAGGCTCGTCGTCGATGCCGCACAAGCGGAACCCAGTCGTGTCGGAACGCCTGTGCGGGCTGGCACGCGTCGTCCGCGGGGCGGCGGTCGTCGGGCTCGAGAACGTCGCGCTCTGGCACGAGCGCGACATCTCGCACTCGTCCGCCGAGCGGGTCGTCCTGCCGGACGCGTTTCTCGCGCTCGACTACATGCTCGATCGCTTCGCGTGGCTCGCCGAAGGGCTCGTCGTCTTCCCGGAGCGCATGCGGCGCAACCTCGAGCAGAGCCACTTCCTCTTCTTCAGCCAGCGGGTTCTGCTCGCGCTCGTCGAGAGCGGCCTCGCACGGGACGAGGCGTATCGCCTCGTCCAGCGCACCTCGATGCGCGCCTGGGAGGAGGAGCAGGACTTCCGCGAGCTCGCGCGGGCCGACGCCGAGATCGCGGGCCGGATCGACCTCGAGGAGGCGTTCTCGCTCGAGCCGTACACCCGTCACGTCGACACCGTCTTCGAGCGCCTGCACGCGCTCGTCCGAACGAGAGAAGAGGAGCCCACGTATGCCTGAAGCCGCCGCACACGTCGGAAGCGGGAAGGTCCGCGAGCTCTACGCGCTCGACGACGAGCGCTTGCTGCTCGTCGCGAGCGATCGCATCTCGACCTTCGACGTCGTCCTGCCGACCGAGATCCCCGACAAGGGACGTGTCCTCACGGGGCTTGCCGGGTTCTGGTTCGCGCGGACGCGGGAGATCGTCCCGAACCACCTCATCTCGCTCGCGGACGACGGCCGCACGACCGAGTGCCGGCGGCTCGAGATGCTTCCGATCGAGTGCGTCGTCCGCGGCTACCTGTCCGGCTCGGGCTGGAAGGACTACCTCGCGACCGGTGCCACGTCGGGCCACGTCCTTACGAGCGGGATGCAGGAGTCGGATCGGCTCCCGGAGCCGATCTTCACGCCCGCGACGAAGGCGCAGGAAGGCCACGACGAGAACATCGATGCCGCACGCGCCTCCGAGCTCGTCGGCGAGGAGCGATTCCACGAGGTCGAGCGGGTCGCGCTCGCGCTCTACGCCTTTGCCGCCGGGTACGCGCTCGAGCGCGGAATCATCATCGCGGACACGAAGTTCGAGTTCGGGGTCGACGAGGAAGATCGGCTCGTGCTCGGCGACGAGGCGCTCACCCCCGACTCGTCGCGCTTCTGGCCGGCGGACGAGTATCGCCCCGGCGGCGCGCAGCCGTCGTTCGACAAGCAGTTCGTCCGCGACTACTGCGAGACGCTTGGCTGGGACAAGACGGCTCCCGGCCCCGAGCTCCCCGAGGACGTCGTCGCGGGGACGCGCGCACGGTACGTCGAGGCGTTCGAGCGCGTGACCGGGATCCCGTTCGAGGACTACCTCGCCGAGCCCGCGGTCGTGCTGCGGTGAGGGCGACGGTCCTCGTCCGGCCGAAGGAAGGGATCCTCGACCCGCAGGGGCAAGCGGTCGAGAGCTCGCTGCGCCAGCTCGGCTTTCCCGTCGGCGAGGCCCGCGTCGGTCGCGTCGTCGATCTCGAGCTCGAGGCGACCGACGCCGCGCAGGCGCGCGCCGAGGTCGAGCGTATGTGCGAGCAGCTCCTGGCGAACCCGCTCATCGAGAGCTTCGAGATCGAGCTGACCGAGGCGTGAGCGAGCGCAGGCCGAAGATCGCCGTCCTGACCTTCCCGGGGTCAAACGACGACCGCGATGCGGCGTGGGCGCTCCATGCCCTCGGTGCTGACCCTGTGCCGGTCTGGCACCGCGACGAAGCGCTCCCCGACGTGTCGGGCGTCGTGCTGCCCGGTGGGTTCTCCTACGGCGACTACCTTCGCTGCGGTGCGATCGCCCGCTTCGCTCCGGCAATGGAGGCGGTCGGCCGCTTCGCCGCCGACGGCGGGCCCGTGCTCGGGATCTGCAACGGCTTCCAGATCCTCTGCGAGGCCGGGCTCTTGCCGGGCGTGCTCCGCCCGAACCGGTCGCTCGAGTTCATTTGTCGTGACGTGCGCGTGCGCGTCGTGCGCGCGGACACGAAGCTGACCGCGCGTTGCACCGAGGGGCAGACGCTGTCGATCCCCGTCAAGCACGGCGAAGGGTGCTGGTACGCCGACGATGAGCTCTACCGGGAGCTCACCGATCTCGACCAGATCGTCCTGCGCTACGAGGACAACCCGAACGGCGCCGTCCACGACGTCGCGGGAGTTTGCAACCGGGAGGGCAACGTGCTCGGGCTGATGCCCCACCCGGAGCACGCGGTCGATCCGCTGCTCGGATCGGCCGATGGCTCGTTCATCCTCGCGTCGCTCGTCGACGCCGCACGCGACCGCGAAGCGGCACTCGTCTAGGCATCACCTCCGAAGCCCAGAGTCTCGGCGAGCTCGGGATGCTTGAGCAGCGCCTGGCGCAGACGCTCGACGTCTCGCGTGCGAAGGGTCACCGGTCCGCGTCGCGCCGAGCCGTCGGTCGTGTACGCGAACCGGACGAACCGCTCGCCCTTCGCGTTCTCGAGCAGCTGGACGACGGACGCGAAGCGGCGCTCGCCGGCCCGCTGCCGGATCTCGAGCTGGTCGACGAGGGCGGCGTCGCCCCACGGCGTCGCGGCTTTGGCGCTTGCCCGGGCTTTCGTGCTCATGAGAACCCACCGTAGCGGCGAAGGTGTGCCGTGTCTGTGTCGCGTCTGTGCCGAATGTGAGACTTCTCGTCCACAGTGATCGTCGCCCACGTCGACCTGGACGCTTTCTTCGCCGCTGTCGAGGAGCTCGACGATCCCAGCCTGCGCGCGAAGCCACTCGTCGTCGGCGGCGACCCGTACGGCCGGGGGGTCGTGGCGACCGCGAACTACGCTGCGCGCCGCTTCGGCATCCATTCTGCGATGAGCTGCGCCGAGGCGCTCCGCCGCTGCCCGACCGCAATCTTCCTGCGACCGCGACACGCCCGCTACCGAGAGGTGTCGCGAAGCGTCTGGGGAACGATCCGCGAGCTCGCTCCGGTCGTCGAGCAGACCGGGATCGACGAGGGCTATCTCGACCTGACCGAGCAGGCCGCCGACTTCCTCGCGGCACGCGCGCTGGCCGAAGCGATCCAGACCGCAGTCCGCGGGACGACAGACCTCACCTGCTCCCTCGGCATCGGGAACGCGAAAGTCGTCGCGAAGATCGCGAGCGACCAGCGCAAGCCGGGGGGCGTTACCGTCGTCCCCGCCGGCAAGGAGGCGGCGTTCCTCGCACCGCTCGACATCCGCAAGCTGCCAGGTGTCGGCCCGCGCGCCGCGGAGCGCCTGCGTCCCGCCGGAGTGGAGACAGTCGGCCGACTCGCGACGATGAGCGACGACGAACTCGCCACGCTGCTCCCGGGCAAGCTCGGCCTCGAGCTCCGTGACCGGGCGCGCGGCATCGACCGGCGGCGAGTCGAGCCTGCGTCGGAACCTCCAGTCTCGATCAGTCACGAGGAGACGTTCGACCGCGACGTCGCCGACCGCGCCCGCCTCCACGAGGAGCTCCGCCGGATGGCCGACAGCCTCTCGCGTCGGCTCGACGAACGTGGCCTCTACGCCCGGACCGTCACGACGAAGCTGCGCTACGGAGATTTCACGACCCGTACGCGGTCGACCACGCTCCCGGTCGGCACAGCGCACGCCGAGACGATCCACGTTGTCGCCTGCGAGCTCCTAGACCGCGCCCTCCGGCGCCAGCCCGGAGCGCTCAGGCTCGTGGGCGTCGCGGTCTCGGGCCTGCAGACAGAGGCGCAGCTGGCGCTGGTCTGAGACTCAGTCGCCGTAGATCCCGCGGCCGGACTCGGTCTCGAAGAAATGCAGGCGCCGGGTGTCGACGACAAGCTCGAGCGGTCGGCCCTCCTGGGCGTGGGAGTCCCTGTGGATGCGTGCGGTGAATAGCGTTCCCTGCCGGCGCGTCTGCACCTCGGTGGCTTCGATCGTCTCCTTCCCCACGGCCGCCGCCACGTCGGCCCCGCGCACGGGCGGAGCATCGACGCCGAAGTGGACGAACACCTCCGAGCCCATGTCCTCCCGGATATCAACGACTGTACGGAGCCGTCGTTCCGCAGGCGCACCCGAGTCGATCGCAGCATCCTCGAGATCCTCAGGCCGAATGCCGAGGATCACCCTCCGGCCGACGTAGTCTCGGAGGCTGGGCCGCTCGGCGACGGTTCGGTCGTCGAGCGGGAGCACGTGTTCGCCGACTCGGGCCACGAGGCTCCCGTTCGCGGGCTCGAGATCCGCCCCGACGAGGTTCATCTTCGGCGAGCCGATGAACTCCGCGACGAAGAGGTTCGCTGGTCGGTCGTAGAGCTCCTGAGGGCGCGCGATCTGCTGCAGGAGACCGTCCCGGAGAACCACCACTCGGTCGCCGAGCGTCATCGCCTCGACCTGATCGTGGGTGACGAAGATGGTCGTCACATCCAGGTCGCGTTGTAGGCGAGCGATCTCGGCCCGCATCTCGACGCGCAGCTTGGCGTCGAGATTCGACAGCGGCTCGTCCATGAGGAACGCCCGCGGCTCGCGGACGATCGCCCGCCCCATCGCGACCCGCTGGCGCTGCCCACCCGAGAGCGTGCGCGGCTTCTTGTCGAGCACTTCCGGCAGCCCGAGCAGGCGTGCGGCGCTTCCTACTCGCGTTTGTCGCGTGTCGCGCGGAACCTTCCGCAACTTGAGCCCGAACGCCATGTTGTCGAACGCGCTCATGTGCGGGTAGAGCGCGTAGTTCTGGAAGATCATCGCGATGTCCCGATCCTTGGGCGGGAGCCTGTTCACGACTTCGCCGCCGATCCGGACCGTGCCGGAAGTGATTTCCTCGAGCCCCGCCACCATCCGGAG
Organism: Gaiellaceae bacterium; assembly: GCA_035718485.1. Classification (GTDB taxonomy): domain Bacteria; phylum Actinomycetota; class Thermoleophilia; order Gaiellales; family Gaiellaceae; genus JACCTU01. Next base: position 9,646 of record DASTHC010000150.1, on the reverse strand, counting down.
CGCGGTCGTCTTGCCGCAGCCCGAGGGACCGACGAGGACGAGGAACTCGCCGTCGTCGATCTCGAGGTCGAGCGCGGTCAGGGCCTCCGTGCCGTCGGGGTAGACCTTCGTCAGCTTGTCGAGCTGGATCTCGGCCACGTCCGCCTCCCCGGGAAATCTAACTCCGCAGCCTGGGCCGGTCCGCACTTAGGATCCTCCGGCCGTGGTGGCGGTCGCAGCGAGGGACAAGACTCGCCGAAGGCGGCGGAATCCCTTCGAGGGCCGCCGCTTTCTTGCAACCGTGCTCATCGCCCCGGCGGTGACGTTCATCGCAGTGCTCGTCGGCGGCCCACTGCTGCTCGCGATCTACCTGAGCATGACCGACGCCGTCGGCGGCACGCTCGGCGGCGATTGGGTGGGGCTCGACAACTTTCGCGCGGCCTGGGAGGACCCGAACTTCCGGCGCGCTTTGCGCAACACGCTGCTCTTCACGATCGTCTCGCAGGCGATCGTGCTCCTCTGCGCCGGGTTGATCGCCCACGCGCTCACGAAGCCGATTCGAGGCCGATGGTTCCTGCGTTTCCTGATCATCCTTCCCTGGGCCGCGCCGGTGCCGCTGTCGACGATCGGTTGGCTCTGGATCTACGACTCGCTCTTCAGCGTCGTCAACTGGGTCGCGAAGCAGCTCCACCTCGTCGACCAGTTCAACCCTCCACAGTGGCTCGGCGACCCGACGCTCGCGCTCGCCGCCGTGATCTCGGTCCACGCCTGGCGGATCATCCCGTTCGCCGTCGTGATCTTTCTTGCCGGGCTCGCCTCGATCCCTTCGGAAGTCGAGGACGCGGCGAAGGTCGACGGCGCAGTCGGGCTGCGCAAGTTCTGGTACGTCACGCTTCCGCTCCAGCTGCCGATCGCGACGGTTGCGCTCCTGTTCGGAATCGTCTTCACGGCGACCGACATGACGGTCGTCTACATCCTCACCCAGGGCGGCCCGTTCAACTCGACGCAGATGCTCACGTCGTGGGCGTACTTCGTCGGGATCCGCGGCGGATCGCTCGGGGAAGGTGCCGCAGTCTCGCTCTTCCTCCTGCCGCTGCTCGTGATCGTCGCGGTGCTGATGCTCCGCTTCGCGCGAAAGGTCGAAGTCGCGTGATCAGCTTCCGGGAGAAGCTCACGGCCTACCTGATTCTCGGTCCGTTCGCGATCGTCCTCGCGTTTCCCTTCTACTGGATGCTCTGGACGAGCTTCAAGACGGAGCAAGACCTCTACAACGTCGAGAACGTCCCGTTCCTCTTCGGCTCGGGGTCGCCGACCGCGAAGAACTACTCGTTCCTCATCCACGAGACGCAGTACCTCACGTGGGTGAAGAACACCGCGCTCGTGGGTCTGGCAGTGGTCCTCATCACGCTCGTGTTGGCAGTACCGGCGGCGTACGCGCTCGCGCGACTCTCCGGCCGGGTCGGCCAGAGCCTCGGCGTCGGGATCTTCCTGACCTACCTCGTCCCGCCGACGCTGCTCTTCCTGCCGCTCTCGTACGTGATCAGCCACTTCCCGATCGGCGGCCGCGCGGGCCTGCAGGACTCGCTCTGGTCGCTCGTGCTTGTGTTCCCGAGCTTCACGGTGCCGTTCTCGACGTGGCTGCTGATGGGGTTCTTCAAGACGATTCCGCGTGAGCTCGAGGAGGCCGCCCGCGTCGACGGCGCGTCCCGCCTGCGCACAATCGTCCAGATCGTCTTTCCGATCTCGGTTCCGGGGATCCTCACGGTCGTCATCTTCTCGTTCTCGCTCGTCGTCAACGACTTCGTCTACGCGCTCGCGTTCATCACGACGAGCCACGAGAAGACGATTTCGACCGGTGTTTTCACGGAGCTCATCCGGGGGGACATCTTCTTCTGGCAGGCACTGATGGCAGCGACACTGATCCCGAGCATCCCGCTCGCTCTGCTCTACAACGTCTTTCTCGATCGCTTCATCGCCGGCTTCACGGGCGGGGCCTTCCGCTGAGGCCGTGTGCGCGCGATGTCAAAGGCCCGGAGGAAAGGAGGCACCAAGTGGCTGACAGGGAGCGCGTCGACGTAACGAAGCTCGACGAGCTCACGAGACGCGACCTCATCAAGAGGGCCGGCGCCGGAGTGATTCTCGTCTATGGGGGTCTCGGCGAGAAGAGCGTCGCGTTCGGGGCACCGAAGTACCGGCACAAGGAGCTCGCGGGAACGCTCCGGATCCTGCAATGGAGCCACTTCGTGCCGGCGTTCGACCGCTGGTTCGACAACGTCTACACGAAGGCATGGGGTCGAGCGAACGACACGGAGGTCATCGTCGACCACATCAACCAGGCCGACCTCCCCGGCCGCGTCGCAGCCGAGGCAGCCGCCAGCCGCGGGCACGACATGGTTGCGACCCTCGCACCGCTCCCGCAATACGAGGACCGGGTGATCAACCACAAGGAGATCGTCCAGGAGGTCACCAAGAAGCGCGGGAAGATGGCCGACGTCGCGTACCGCTCCTGCTACAACCCGAAGACGAAGAAGTATTTCGGGTTCCCGGACAACTACGCGCCGGATCCCGTCAACTGGCGCCGCGATTACTGGAGCGAGGCCGGCTTCCCCCGCGGCCCGCAGACATGGGAGGCCGTCCGTCGGGCGGCTCCGCGGCTCCGTTCGCAGAACCACCCGATCGGCATCGGCATGTCGAACGAGATCGACTCGAACATGGCGCTGATGGCGATGATGATGTGCTTCGGCTCGTTCATTCAGAACCGCGAGCACCGAGTCACGCTGAACACGAAGAAGACGGTCGAGGTGCTCAGCTTCGCCCGCGACCTCTTCCGCAACGGCATGTCGAACGAGATCTTCGCGTGGACTGCCGCGTCCAACAATCAGGCGTTCCTCGCAGGCCGGTTGGCGCTCGCGTTGAACGCGATCTCGATCACGCGCTCGGCCGAGCTCTCCAACCGCGACCTCGCCGACCGCACGATGATCGCCCCGATCCCCGCGGGCCCGAACGGCAGGCTCGGGCTCGAACACGTGATGCACACGTACATGATCTGGAACTTCGCCGAGAACAAGCGCATGGCGGCGAAGTTCCTCAGCGACATGGAGATCAAGTACATCGGCGCGTTCGAGAACTCGCGCTTCTACAACTTCCCATCGTTCCCACGATCGGTCAGCAACGTGCCGACACGCCTCGCGCGGGACACGAACACGCCGCGCGGAAAGTACCGCATTCTCGACACGATCTCGAAGCGCTACACGAAGAACGTCGGCTATCCGGGCTTCGCCAACGCGGCCATCGGCGAGATCTTCGACACGTTCCTGATCCCGCAGATGTTCGCCGAGGTGGCGCAGGGACGCCGCACGCCGGAAGATGCGGCGCGCGACTATCACCGCCGGCTCGGGACGATCTACGCGAAGTGGCGGAGGCGCGGGAAGATCTAGGCCGCACGCAGGGGGAGCCCGCACCGGGCTCCCCCTCTCGTTTAGCCTCCGCGCGTGCGCGCCGTCGGGATCCACGAGTTCGGCGGCCGCGACCGGCTCGAGCTCCTCGACCTCCCGGTTCCCACGGTGCCGCCCGACGCCGTGCGGATCCGTGTCCGCGCGGCCGGCGTGAACCCGGTCGACTGGAAGCTCCGCGAAGGCCGGCTCGAGCCGCGCTTTCCGCACGTCTTTCCGGTGGTGCCGGGCTGGGACGCAGCGGGCGTCGTCGACGAGGTCGGCCCGGGGGTCGTGGAGTTCGCGGCGGGGGACGAGGTGATCGCGTACTGCCGGAAGCACTTCATCGGTGAAGGCACGTACGCGGAATACGTCACCGTTCCGGTGACGTTCGCGGCGCGCAAGCCGGAGCGCCTCTCGTTCGAGCAGTCGGCGGGCCTGCCCCTGGTCGGCTTGACCGCGTCCCAGGCACTCTTCTTCGCGGCCGGCCTCGTCGCCGGCGAGCGCGTGCTCGTGCCGGCGGCGGCAGGCGGGGTCGGTTCGCTCGCCGTGCAGCTCGCCGTCGACGCGGGTGCGGAGGCGATCGGAGTCGCAAGCGAATCGAACCGCGACCGCGTGCTCGAGCTCGGCGCGTACGAGGTGATCGACCGCGGCCGGGCGCTGTCCGAGGCCGTCCGTGAGCTCGTGCCCGAAGGCGTCGACGTCGCCATCGAGATCTACCCGGACGAGACGCTCGGCGATGCGGTGCGCGACGGCGGACGGCTCGTCTCGCTCGTGGCGCCGCCCGCGTACCGCGAGCGCGGGGTCGTCCCCTCGTACGTGTTCGTGCGGCCGAACGGCGAGGAACTCGAAGAGCTGGCGTCGCTGGCGGACGACGGCCGGCTCGTCGTCGACGTGCAGGAGGTGATCCCGCTCGAGGAAGTGGCGCGGGCGCATGAGCTGTCGGAGTCCGGCCACACGCGCGGCAAGCTCGTGCTTCGGATCGACTGACGTGGCGATCCCGTGGTGGCTCGAGGACGCTCCGCCCGACGAGGCGGCGCCGCCGCTCGCGCGCGACCTCGACGCGGACGTCGCGATCGTCGGCGGCGGTTACTGCGGCCTCTGGACCGCGCTCGCGCTCCATCGGCGCTCGCCCGAGCTTCGGGTGGTCCTGCTCGAGGCGGCTCGATGCGGACACGGCCCGAGCGGCCGAAACGGCGGCTTCCTCCACGGCTACTGGAGCATGCTCGGCTGGCTGCGCGAGGTGCTGGGCGACAAGCGCGCGCTCGAGCTCGCACGCGCCGGCGACAGGATCCTCCCGGCGGTGCGCGAGCTCGGCGAGGACGTGTGGCTCCGTGAGGCCGGCCTGCTCGAGGTCGCGACGACCGACGAGCAGGAGGCGTCGCTCGGCCACGCGGTCGAGACGGCCTGCGAGCTGGGAGTGCCGGACGAGGCGGTCGCGGTCTCGGCCGAGGAGGTGGAGCGACGATGCGCCTCGCCCCGCTTCCGAAGCGGCGTCCTCTTCCGCGAGTGCGCGACCGTCCAGCCGGCGCGCCTCGCCCGCGCGCTGCGGCGCGCGGCGCTCGCGGCCGGCGTCGAGCTCTACGAGCACAGCCCGGCCGAGCGCGTGCGCGACAACCGCGTCAAGACACCGGACGGCTCCGTGCGAGCACGCGACGTCGTTCTCGCGACGAACGCCGCGCTCGCGTCGTGGGGACCGACCGCGCCGCGACTCGCGCGCTTCCGCTCGCACGTTGTACTGACCGAGCCCGTGCCCGACCTGCTCCGCGAGCTCGGCTGGACCGGCGGCGAGGCGATCAGCGACGGCCGGATGTTCATCCACTACTTCCGCACGACCGAGGACGGCCGCGTGCTCATGGGCAGCGCGGGCGGAACCCGCCGCCACGCCGAGCGGGGGCTACGGCTGCTCCTCCCCGCTCTCGCCGACGCCAAGATCACCCACGACTGGGGCGGCCCGATCGACGTCTCCGCCGACCGTCTGCCCCAGGTCGGCTCGCACGGCCGCATCCATTACGCGGCCGGGTTCGCCGGCAACGGCGTCGGCCCGACGTGGCTCGCGGCGCAGGCGCTCTCCTCGCTCGTCCTGCGCGCGAACGACGAGTGGTCGCGCCTTCCGCTCGTCGGCCGCTACGTGCCGCGGCTACCGCCGTTCAAGTACGCGGGCGGTGAGCTCGTGCGCCGCTCGATCCTCGCGCTCGAGGAGGCCGAGGAGGAGGGCCGCCGCAGACCGCTCTTCGCGCGCGCAGGGGCCGCGCTCCCGCGCCTGACGGGAACGCGGCTCGGGCTTCGGTAGCTACTTGAGATCCGCGAGGATCTCGTCCGCAGCGCGCTCGCCCGTCTCGACCGCCCCGTTCAGGTAGCCCTGGAAGTCGATCGAGGTGTGCTCGCCGGCGAAGTGGCACGTTCCTTGCCGCCGGCCCTCCATCCCGGCGAACTTCGTGTACTGCCCGACCTTCCAGTACGAGTACGAGCCCTTCGCCCACGGGTACGAGAGCCAGAAGTCGACGAATGCCTTGCCGTTGTAGGCCTGCGTCGCGCCGGGGAGCACCGGCTCGATCTGCGCGAGGAACTGCTCCGCGCGCGACTGGGCCGTGCCGCTGCCGAAGCTCGCTCCGATCTTCCCGCCGGTGTAGTCGACGAGGATCCCTGACGTGCCGGGCTGCGCGCGTGTGACCTCCCAGGTGCTCTGGTAGCCGCGGTCCGAGTACGTCTCGCCGCTGAAGCCCTGCGGGCTCCAGAAGCGCTTCGAGAACTGGACGTGCAGCTTCGAGTTCGTGCCCATCCCCTGCTCGCGGATCGCGACCTCCTTGAGGCGTTCCCAGCCCGCCTTCGAGAAGTTGACCGAGGCGCGCATGATCGAGAACGGGAGCGCGAGGACGACGCGATCGGCGGTGATCGTCTTCGTCCCCGACCCTTGCCTGAACGTCAGCTCCCAGCGTCCGGCCGCAGTGACGCGGATCGCGACGAGCTCCGAGCCGGTCGTGATCTGGCCGGCGAGCCGCTGGGCCAACCGGGCGGGAACCTGGTCGTTGCCGCCGACGACGTGGTACTTCTCGTTCGAGGCGCCGAAGATCCGCAGGTTGCCCGCCCCGCGGTAGCCGAGCAGATAGATGAGGTTCAGCGAGCTCTGCTCGGACGACTCGGCGCCGTACTCGATGTTGTATGCGACGTCGAGCAGCTGGCCGATCTTCGAGTCGATCCCGCCGGGGAACGTCTCGTTGATCCAGTCGACGATCGACATCTGGTCGAGCTCTCGGCCGCGCGGCGTCGAGAGGTCGAACAGGGTCGGGTAGCTCGCGGCGGAGACGTCCTTGTGCAGCTTCTGCCAGCCGGTCTTCAGGTCGTTCGTCGCCTGCGCGTAGGAGTAGCGCGCGCCGTCGAACCAGTTCGTCTGCTCGGTGCCGTTCTCGGCCGAGAGCAGGTTGTCGAGCTTCAGCCCGAACTCGGAGACGAGCTGTCGGAGCGCCGTGTGCCCCTGATCGATCAGCTCACCGCCGTGCTCGCCGATCTGCCCCTCGGCGAAGAAGTCGCGGAGCGTCCAGCAGCGGCCGCCGATCCGGTCGGACGCCTCGTGCACCTCGGCGACGACCCCGGCCTGCTTCAGCCGGTAGGCGGCTGTGAGGCCCGCGAGCCCGGCGCCGACGACGACGACCCTTCCGGGTGGCGTCGCCGCGCGTGCGCGCGACGCGAGGACCCCGAATGCGGTCGTCGCCGCGCCCGCGGCTGCGGCGTCGCGCAGAAAGTCGCGCCGGCTCGTGCGGCGCTCCTCGGTCGCGACGTCGGCAGTGATCCGCTGGAGTGCGTCCAACAGAGGTGTCCTCGCCATGCCCCTCTCCTCTCCTTCGAAGTCAGTGGCCGGCCGCGCCGTTGGAGGGAACGGCGGTGCGGGCCCGCAGCGCCTGCGTTGCCTTGACTGCGAGCCAGAGCTCCATCCGCTGCTCGGGCTCGTCCGGATGCCGCCCCGTGTGCTCCCGCAGGCGATCCATCCGATAGCGGAGCGTGTGCCGGTGGATGCCGAGGCGGTCTGCGGCCTCGCTCCAGCGGCAGCCCGACTCGAGCAGCACGGACAGCGAGTCCGCGAGCCTTGGGTTCGTCGCGCTCGACCCGAGCACGCGGTCGACGAACGCCTCGAGCGCTGCATCGGGCAGCGAGAGCAGGAGCTCGAGCGAGCCGAGGTCGCGATAGGACGCGACCGGCGTCGTCGCGGAGTCGATCGCCGCGCGTGCCTCGACGAGTGATCGCCCGAGCGCACGCCCGCGTGCGGGCCGGCCGATCCCGACGCGCGCCGACGGGTCGGCCTCGACGAGCTTGTGCGCAAGCGCGAGCGCGTCCTCCTCGGTCTCGACCTCGACGAGGAAGCCGGCGCGGTCCGGCCTCGCGGTCGAGAGGTAGCGGACGGCGCGGCGGTCGAGCAGGTCTGCGACCTCGCCCCGGACGCGCTCGCCGGTCGTGCCGTTCGACGCCGGCACGGCGAGGAGCGCGGCGTGCGAGCGGGCCGGGTCGAGGCCGAACGCCGCCATCCGGCGCGACGCCTCGCGATCGTCGAGGCGGTCGCTCTCGAGATCCTCGAGCAGGTCGCCGGCGAGCCGGAGCTCGGCCGCGCTCACCGCACGCCGGCGCGAGAGCTCGAAGCCGAGCGCAGTCTGACCGTGGTGCAGCACGAGGCGGTCGTATTCGCCGAACGGACGTCCTTCGCGTGCCGCCTTGAGGATCGCGCCGCCGCCGAGCGGGAGCTCGAGCGCGGCGTCGAACGAGGCACGCCCGCCCGTGTGCCGCTCCGCCACGACGCGCGACCGCTCGTCGAGCAGGGCGAGCGAGCAGCCGAGATGACCGCTCACGATCGAGAGCAGCGCCTGCAGGCCCCGACCCTCGAGCACGGCCTCGGCGAGCCGCTCGTTCACCTCGAGCGCGCGTGTCAGGCGCTCGAGCTGGTCGTTCGCGAGCCGGGCGCCGGCCGCCTTCGTGATCGCGACGAACGGCACCTCGTAGGGCACCGCGATCACGGGGAAGCCGAGCTTGTTCGCCTCCTCGACGATCGCGGGCGGCGTCTCGGAGAAGCCGAAGCCGAGGCCGAAGCCGAGGCCCGCGAGCCCGTGCTTCGCCAGCCGCCGGAGGTACGCCCGCTGCGTCGTCGCCAGCTCGCCGACCCCGAGACCCGTGGTCAGGAGCAGCTCGCCGCCCTCGAGGAACGCCGTCGGATCGTCGAGCTCTGAGACGTGGAGCCAGGTCACCTCGGTGGCCAAACCGTCCGCGCCGGCGGCGACGGTGAGGCCGAGGCCCTCGAACTCGGCGATGTCGCGGACGGTCAGCACTCCGACACCACGGCCAAAGCTAGGGCCGTCCGGCAGCGATTGCAAGCCGCCTCTCGGCCAAGTCGTCCGAAGCGGACTCGACGCCACGTCCAAAACAGCCGTCCGGATTCCTCCTCCTCGTCTCTTGCCCGCACGGCCCGTTCGTGGGTTGGATTGCGCCGTGGCGTTGCAGGAAGTGCGGGGCAGCGACCGCGTCGTCGCGGCGCGGCAGCAGTACGTCGCGCGAGGCATCTCGACTCCGGCGCTCGTGGTCGACCGCGCCGAGGGTGCGCGGGTCTGGGACGTCGACGGGCGGGAGTACGTCGACTTCGCCGGTGGGCTCGGCTGCCAGAACACGGGCCACGGCCTGCCCGCGGCCGTCGCGGCGATCCACGAGCAGGTCGACCGCTATCTGCACCAGTGCTTCATGGTCGGGATGTACGAGCCGTACGTCGAGGTCTGCCGCCGGCTCGCAGAGCTCTCGCCCTGCACGGGTGACGAGCAGCGCTCGCTGCTCGTGAACTCGGGCGCGGAGGCGGTCGAGAACGCCGTCAAGGTCGCGCGCGCGGCGACCGGCCGGCCCGGAGTGATCGTCTTCGACGGCTCGTTCCACGGCCGGACGCTCCTGACCATGACGATGACGTCGAAGGTCACGTACCGGCGCGGGTTCGGCCCGTTCGCGCCCGAGGTGTACCGCGCGCCCGCGCCCTATCCCTACCGCGGCGTCGACACCGCCCAGGCGATCGCCGGGCTGGAGGAGCTCTTCCTGCGCGAGGTCGACCCCGAAAGCGTGGCCTGCGTCGTGCTCGAGCCGGTGCAGGGCGAGGGCGGCTTCATCGTGATGCCGGACGACTTCCCGCGTGCGCTCCGGGAGGTCTGCGACCGGCACGGGATCCTCTACGTCGACGACGAGGTCCAGTCGGGCGTCGGCCGAACCGGCCCCGT
>DASTHC010000149.1:0-10769 GCA_035718485.1 Gaiellaceae bacterium | reverse complement strand
ACCCGGGATCCACGGCGCGTACGTGCCGTCGGCGACCGCGGTCGTCACCGGCTTCAGAGCGCACTTGAACACGCCGCCCTCGATCGGCCCGCCCGCGACGATCCGCGAGGTCGAGAAGACCGGGAACTGCTGCGTGCACGCACCGGCCGGCCGCGAGTCGAGGATCCCCGCCCAGACGTCCGCACCGGACGCGATCAAGGAGCCGTCTGTCCGGAAGCACGAGTCGACGGCGCTATCGGGCTTGTTCGCGGCGACGTTGCGGTCGGGATGCGCGTGGATGTTCGCCATCCACTCGTCCATCACCGCAAGCGCCTGCGGCGTCTGGTCGAACGCCCGCGCCGGCCGCGCGTCCGGTAACCGCGGGACGACGTCACGGGCGCGTCAGTGGAGCCAGGGGGAGAGGAAGTGCTCGATCTCGCGGCACCCGCGCGGCGACTCGAGCCGTCCCCTGACGGCCTTCTCCTCGACGACGACAAGCGTGGGAACGTGGTCGACGTGGAAGCGCTCGAGGAGGTCCGGACGCTCTCCTTCTTCGACCCGATAGAGGTCGAAGGTCCCGTGGTTCTTCCGCCGCTGGAGCACCTGGGCGAGGAAGCCCTCGGCTCTGCGGCATGCGCCGGAGCGGGTCGAGTAGAAGTAGACGAGGCCCGGTCGGTCGCGGTGGGGAGCGAGTGACGCCATGTGTCCCTTCGGTGAAGCGGGCGGGGACGAGGCCCGAGGGTTCGCGGTGCTGATGGTACCGGGCGCCCCGGCTCTGGTAAACCGTGCGCATGCGGAGGGTCGTCGTGACCGGGCTCGGGGCTGTCAGCCCGATCGGGAACGACGTCGCCTCGACCTGGGACGCGGCAACCGGCGGCAGGAGCGGCGTCGACTTCATCCGCGCGTTCGACCCCGAAGGGCTCTCGGTCAAGATCGCGGCGGAGGTCAAGGAGTTCGACCCGACGTCGGCGGTCTCCGCGAAGGAAGCCCGCAAGCTCGACCGCAACGTGATCTTCGCTGTCGCCTCGTCGAAGGAGGCGGTTGCCGACGCCGGGCTGAACGGATTCGACCCCAACCGCGTGGGGATCGTCTTCGGCTCAGCGATCGGCGGGCTGCTCGGGATCATGGAGCAGGCCGAGGTGTTCAGGGAGCGTGGTCCCGAGCGCGTCTCTCCGAACTTCCTCCCGAACGTGCTCGTCGACTCGGCGAGCGGTCAGCTCGCGATCACCCTCGGGATCCGCGGGCCGAACTACGCGCCTGTCTCGGCGTGCGCGACCGGCTCGCACGCGGTCGGCGAAGGCGCCGAGCTGATCCGCCGCGGCGACGTCGACGCGGTCGTCGCCGGCGGAACCGAAGCCTGCATCCACCCGCTGATCGTCGCCGGCTTCGCCGCGATGCGAGGGCTCGCGACCGAGGAGGAGCGGCCGGCGCGCGCCTCACGGCCGTTCGACGCGACGCGCGAGGGCTTCGTCATGGGCGAAGGCGCGTGCACGCTCGTGCTCGAAGAGCTCGACCACGCGCGCGGCCGCGGAGCGCGGATCTACGCGGAGGTGCTCGGCTACGGCACCTCGAACGACGCGCACCACATGGCGCAGCCCGAGCCCGAGGCGATCGGCGTGAGCGAGATGATGCGCTCCGCGCTGCGACGCGCAGGCGTCGAGCCCGAGCAGGTGGGGTACATCAACGCGCACGGCACCTCGACGCCGCTCGGCGACCTTGCCGAGACGCGCGCGATCAAGCACGTGTTCGGCGACCACGCCTACGAGCTCGCCGTCTCCTCGACGAAGTCGGTCACCGGCCACTGCTTCGGCGCCGCCGGCGCGCTCGAGGCGATGATGTGCGTCCTCGCGTTGCACCACGGCGTGCTCCCGCCGACCGCGAACTACGAGCAGCCGGACCCCGACTGCGACCTCGACTACGTCCCGAACAAGGCGCGCGAGGCGCAGGTCGACGTCGCGCTCTCGAACGCGATGGGCCTCGGCGGCCACAACGCCTGCGTGCTGCTCGGCCGCTTCGACTCCTAGTTCGACACGACCGCGCCGTTGTCGCGGGGGTTCGGGTCGATCTGCCACGCCGAGACGAGCGCAGCGGCACGGCGAGCGGCGATCCGCACCGTGGTGACGTCGCCCGGGGTGAGCGTCCCGAGGACACGCGTGCGGGACATCCCGCCGGCCGTCACCTTCAGCCGGACGCGGAGCGCGGGCGCAGGGCTCAGGTTTCGCACCTCGGCCACGAGCGAGCGGCCGCTCCGGCGAAGCGACAGCGTCAGGTCGATCACAGGCTGCCAGTCGAGGTCGCGCGCGTTGACGTTCCCCGAGCGCAGGCGATGCTGGCCGCTGCCGTCCGCGTTCATCACGAAGACGTCGCGGTCGAACACGGTGTCGTCACGGTCGGACTCGAACGCGATCAGCCTCCCATCGGGCGACCACGCCGGTCGCCAGTCGCCGCTCGGGTCGTCCGTCAAGCGCGTGAGCCCTGTTCCGTCGGCGTTCATGACGTACACGTTCGCGTTGCCGTCACGCTCCGTCGTGAAGGCGATCTTCGTCCCGTCCGGCGACCACGCCGGGTCGTAGTCGCGCTCGGGGTCGTTCGTCAGCGCGTGCCTGCCGCCGCCCGCCGGATCGACCAGCTCGATTTCGAGGTTGTCGTGCGCGTTGCCCGCGAACGCGATCCAGCGGCCGTCGGGCGACCAGGACGCACCCCAGTCCGGGCGCGGGTCCTGGGTGAGCCTGCGCTCGTCGGTCCCGTCGGCGCGGATCGTGTAGAGGTCCTCGCCGCCGCGGTCGCTCGTGAACACGAGCCGCGTGCCGTCGGGTGACCAGCCGGCGAAGTAGTCGGGCGCTGCGTTCCGGGTGATGCGGCGCCGTCCCGAGCCGTCCGCGCGCATCACCCACACGTCGTCGTTGCCGTTCACAACGGCGTCGAACGCGATCAGCCGGCCGTTCGGCGACCACGCGGGGGAGAGGCCGGGCCCGAGCGGCCGCACCGACGAACCGTCGGCGCTCAACGACCAGAGCTCGGCGGCGTAGAAGTACGCGAGTCTCCCGGGCGCGCCGGCGAACGACGCGCTCGAGGCCGTCGTCCCGACGAGGGCAGCGACGCTAAGACCCAGGATCGACAGCGTTCGCATCGAGCTCCTCGAGAGAGGATAGGACGCTGTCGGCGAGCTCGAGCGTCTCCGCGTCCGGCCGGTAGTGCGCGTTCGGGATCGCGATCACGCGCATCCCGGCGGCGTGCGCGCTCCGGATCCCGCTCCGGGAGTCCTCGACCGCGGCCGCGCGCGCCGGATCGACTCCCAGCTGCCGGGCCGCCTCGAGATAGACGTCGGGCGCCGGCTTGCCGCGCTCGACCTCCTCCGACGAGACCGTCGCCGAGAAGAACGGCGCGAGCCCGCCGACCTCGAGCGCGAGGTCGATCAGCGGCCGGTTGGATGACGACGCGAGGCCGAGCGGCCAGCGCGCGGCGAGCCGCTCGACGGCCTCCTTCGCACCGGGGAGCAGCGGCAGGTGCTCGCGGTAGCGCTCCGCCATCCGCCGCACGACCTCCTCCGCGATCTCGTCCGGCGACTCCGCGAGCCCGACCACGTCGTGCATGTAGCGCGACCACTCGGGCGAGCTCATCCCCATCATGTCGCTCTGCGCGCGCTCGGACCACTGCCCGCCGCGCTCGCGGGCGAGCGTCTCGCGCACCTCGTCCCAGAGCTGCTCGGTGTCGAGCAGCAGCCCGTCGAGGTCGAGGACGACGGCGTCGATCACGCCGGCGAGTAGCCACCGTGGCGGTAGACGAGCCCCGCGCCGTCGCGGCCGAGCTCCGTGCGCTCGACCTCGGCGACGAAGAGCGTGTGGTCGCCGGCGGGGTAGGCGTGGCGCACGATGCACTCGAGCCACGCCAGCGCCCCTTCGAGCAGCGGGCCGCGCTCGCCGTCGCGAGCGTCGACACCCTCGAAGAGCGCGATCGGCGGGACGCTCCGCGCGAAGTGCTGCGCGAGCGCCTCTTGCTCAGCGGAGAGCACGCTGACGGCGAAGCCGCCTTCGTCGCGGATCAACTCGTGCGCCTGCGTGTCGCGGCCGATCGCGACCGAGACGAGCGGCGGCTCGAGCGACACCGAGGCGAGCGAGCCGATCGTGACGCCGAACGGCCTGCGGAGCGTGAGCACCGCGACGCCCGCGGGAAACCGGCGCATCGCCGTGCGCAGCTCGTCGCCGCTCGTCATGTGGACGAGGTTAGTTGGGGCGGCAGTACTTCGAGTCGCCGACGAGCGCGCGCTGCTCGTCGTTCGCGACGAGGTCGAGCTCGCGGCTGTACGTCCCGGGTGCGGGCGACTCCCAGTGCGCATCGGGCGTCACGCCCGGGCCGATGATCGTCGCGCGGTAGCGCTCGCCCTTCCCGGCCGGCCGGTTGCCGTGCGGGAAGAACCCGTAACAGAAGTTGCCGCGCGGGTTCTGCGTCAGGAAGCTGTTCTCGCGCCGCCAGCCAGGCCCGTACGCCGAGTTGAACGTGTCGAGGTAGAGGTTGCGCGCGTGCGTGTCGAGCGGCGCGCCGGTGCGCGTGACGCGGAAGCCGAAGATCGGATGGCCGAGGTACGCATACGTCCCGTAAAGGTGGTCGAAACGACGGTAGGCCCAGTCGAGCTTGACCGCGAGCGACGGCAGGCCGCCGGTCCAGTGCGAGAGACGGAGCTCCCACACGGCCTGCTTTGGCGTCGGCGCGAGGCCGTAGTTCGGGAGCATCCGCTGCCAGCTCTGGACGGCCCAGTAGGAGCCGTCTGGCGCTCGGCAACCGAGGACGAACCACGCGAGCTGCGGGCCGTCGTAGGTCGCGCACGAGTTCGTGAAGGTCTTCCACACCTGCTTGCGGTAGGTGCCCCAGCCGCCGGAGTAGTCGAGCTTGAACTCGACCTGCCGCTTGCTCGTGTCCGGCGGCCGCGCGTTGGACGCACCCCAGGCGAGCACGTGCCAGACTCGGCCTCGCGCGCGGTAGGTCAGCAGCGCGCGGCCCTGCTTGTCGACCTCGAGCTTCGTGCCGGTCGCGTTGCGGTCGATCAGCTCGGACGCAGGGGCGCTCGACGCACCCACCAGGGCGGCGGCGACGAGCGCGAGCACGAGCAATCCCCCTTTCGCGAACACTTCGGGACTGCCATCGGCGCGTCCCGGCGCGCTCTCAACCCCTGAACGGGCGAAGGGCGGGGAGGTCCCGCCCTTCGAGCTTCGATCGGCCGCCGTCTAGGTGGTGACGGTGCGGCCCGAGGGCTCCCGGCCGAGCACGTAGCCGGCCGCGACCATCACGACGCCGAGCACGAAGTGGAGCCAGTTGTCCGCAGCGTTGACCGGAACCCAGTCTGCTCCGCCGATCAGCCCGACGATCCAGAGGACGATGTAGACGACGCCGCCGCCGATCAGGAACGTCCGAGCGCCGTCCCAGGTCCGCGCGAGCGCGAGACCGACGATGCCGTAGAGCAGGTGCACGAGGTTGTGCAGGATGCTCACCTGGAAGATCCCGAGCAGCTCTGCGTTCGGGCCGTCGCCGGCGAAGTCGCCGGGTGCGTCGGTCGTGATGCCGGGGATGAAGCCGAGGATGCCGACGAGCAGGAAGCCGATCGCGAACAGCCTCGCGACCGTCACCAGCAGGTCCCTGTCGCCCGCGGTAGAGCGCTCAACCATGCGTTCCTCCTGAGTAGCCGCCACAGAGTTCATTGCCCCTCGCGGTTTTCCTTGCACCTCTCATTCGTCGGAAGAGGGTGCGCGGTTCGCGAGTCTCACTGAGCTCGAGCCGGGCCGCGGCTGCGAGAATGACGCCGTGGCGCTTCCCGCCGGCACAGTCACGTTCGTCTTCAGCGACGTCGAGGGCTCGACGGAGCTGCTCAAGCGGCTCGGTGATCACTACGCGGAGCTGATCTCCGATCACAGACGCATCGTCCGTGAGACGTTCGGCGCCCACGGAGGAATCGAAATCGACGCCCAGGGTGACGCGTTCTTCTTCGCCTTCGCCCGAGCGCGCGACGCGGCCGCTGCGGCCGTGGAAGCGCAGCGCGCCCATGCCGAGCACTCGTGGCCGGACGGCGAGCACGTCCGCGTGCGCATGGGGCTGCACACGGGCGAGCCGGCGCTCGGCGAGGAGGGATACCTGGGGCTCGACGTCGTACGCGCCGCGCGGATCTGCACAGCCGGCCAGGGAGGTCACGTCCTTGTCTCGGAGGCGACGAGAGCGCTCCTCGGGCCCTCCCTCCCGGAGGGCGTCTCGGTGCATCCGCTGGGCGAGCGCCTGCTGAAGGACTTGGACGAGCCGGAGCGGGTCTTCGAGCTCGTCATCGACGGCGTCGCCCAACCCGAGCCGGAGATCAGGCCGCCGGAGGTGTCGGCGGACGCCGACGAAGACTTCGACGCCCGTGCCGCCGATCTCGCCAGACGGTTTTCCGAGGACATCAAGGCGAGGGTCCTCGGCTCCCTCGAGCGCGGCCTGAGCGAGCGGGAGCGCCGGGGCCGCCGCTAGCTGATGCGCGAGTCCGGGTTCGTTGACGTGGAGGGCGGGAGGATCTACTACGAGGCCGAGGGGGATGGACCACCCGTGCTCCTGATCCACGGCGGCCTCGGCACGCTGCGCATGTGGGACGAGCAGGCTCCGCGGTTTGCCGAGCGCCACCGCGTGATCCGCTACGACACGCGCGGGTTCGGCCGCACGGAGACTGACGACGTCGAGTTCGCGAACCGCGACGACGCGATCGCGGTCCTCGACCACCTCGGCGTCGCGTCGTCGGCGGTCGTCGGACAGTCGCGGGGCGCGATGATCGCGCTCGACCTCGCGCTCGATCGCTCCGACCGCTTCGACGCGCTCGTGAGCGTCGCGGGTGGGATCGGCGGATACGAGCCGGAGCTCGCGGACGGGACGTCGCAGCCACCCTGGGACGAGCTCGAGCGCCTCTGGGAGCAGAAGGAGTGGCCGGCGCTCGCAGAGCTCGAGACCCAGGTCTGGGTCGACGGGTGGGGACAGCCGCGCGACCGCGTCGACCCGGAGGTGCGCCGGCGGGTGCGCGATTGGATCCTGGCGGGCTACGAGGCCGGGAACGCCGAGGGACGCCCGGTGCCGATGGCACCGCCCGCGGTCGAGCGCCTCGACGAGCTCCGGGTGCCGACACTCGTGCTCGTCGGTGCAGCGGACGAGCCGGGAGCTGTCGCGGCCGGCCGCAAGCTCGGGGCCGCGCCGAACGCGGTGCTCGTCGAGTTCGAGAACGTCGCGCACATGATCCAGCTCGAGAAGCCGGGTCGGTTCGCGGAGGTCGTGCTCGAGTTCCTCGCCGGCGCCCGGCCACGCGGAGGCGACAAACCCGAATGAGCACGTTCTCGTACGCCGTGCGCGACTCGCCCAACGACGCCGCCGTCGAGACCACCCGCCTGCACAAGAACTACGGCGACGTCCAGGCGCTTCGCGGCGTCGATCTGCGAGTTGAGGCTGGCAGCGTCTTCGGGCTTCTCGGTCCGAACGGCGCCGGCAAGACGACTGCCGTGCGAATCCTCACCTGCTGCAGCCGGACGAGGGCTCGGCCCGCGTCAGCGGCTTCGACGTCGTCCGGGACGCCGCCAAGGTTCGCGAACAGATCGGGCTGGCGGGCCAGTACGCCGCCGTGGACGAGAACCTGACCGGCTTCGAGAATCTCGTGATGGTCGGTCGGCTCTACCACCTCGGCCGCGGTCACTCGCGTGAGCGTGCGCGAGAGCTGCTGTCCTCCTTCGACCTCTCCGACGCCGCCGACCGACTCGTCCGTACCTACTCCGGCGGGATGCGCCGGCGCCTCGACCTCGCGGCCGCCCTCGTCGCCCGGCCGCCGGTCCTGTTCCTCGACGAGCCGACGACCGGACTGGACATCCGGAGCCGCATCGCGCTTTGGGATGCCATCGAGGCGCTCGTCTCGCAGGGCACGACGGTGCTGCTCACGACGCAGTACCTCGACGAGGCCGATCGGCTCGCCGATCGCATCGCTGTGATCGACCAGGGCTTGGTCATCGCGGAAGGGACGCCGGAGGACCTGAAGACCCAGGTCGGCGGCGAGCGGCTCGAGATCCACCTCTGCGACAGTCAGCGTGGTGAAGACGCCGTCGCCGCTTTGGCCTCGATCGCCAGCGATCGACCGTTCGTCGAGGATGGGTCGGTTCTCGTCCCGGTCGCGGAGCGGCGAGGGACGATCGCCGAGGCGGTACGGCGACTCGATACCGCCGGCATCGCGATCGACGACATCGCCGTACGCACTCCGACGCTCGACGACGTCTTCCTGAACCTGACCGGGCATGCGGCCGAGCCCGAAGCCGAGGAGGCGGGCATGGAGTCTCGGTGACGGCGCTTCGCTACGGGATCTCCGACACCCTCGTTCTGGCGAAGCGCAGCCTGCTGCGCATCCCGCGCCAGCCGGATCTGCTCGTCGGCTTCACGATCCAGCCGATCCTCTTCGTCCTCCTCTTCGTCTACGTCTTCGGCGGGGCGATCAAGACCCCCGGCTTCGACTACGTCGACTTCCTGATGCCGGGGATCATCGTCCAGTCGATCGTCTTCGGCGGCTTCGTGACGGCGCTCGGGCTCTCGGACGACCTGAAGAAGGGACTCATGGACCGGTTTCGCTCGCTGCCGATGACCCGCTCGGCGGTGCTGACCGGACGCACGCTGGGAGACGTCGTCACCAACATCTTCCAGCTGGTCGTGATGTTCACCGTCGGGCTCCTCGTCGGCTTCAACTTCTCGAGCAGCGTCGGGGAGGTTGTCGCCGGGGTCGCGCTGCTCCTGCTGATCGGCTACGCCTTCTCCTGGGTGTTTGCCTTCATCGGCCTCTCGTCTTCCTCACCGGAGGCGGCGAACGCGTACGGGTTCACGATCCTCTTCCCCCTCACCTTCGTCTCGTCGGCCTTCGTCCCGGTCGAGTCGATGCCCAGTTGGCTCCAGCCGATCGCCGAGCACAACCCGTTCACGACCATGGTCGACGCCGCCCGTGCCCTGTTCCTCGGGATCCCGGCCGGCAACGACGTCTGGCTGGCGCTCGTCTGGACGATCGCGATCATCGTCCTCTTCGCCCCGCTCTCGGCGTGGCGCTACCAGCGCGTCGTCACGCGGTAGGGATCTGGTGGTGCGCATGGCCGCTCCGAGTGGTGTTGAGCGCGTCGGCCAGGTCTCAGACCGCCGCGAGCCGCTTTCGCAGGCCTCTCAGCTTGAACGCGAGGAAGAGCTCGGTGATCCCGCGCGAGAGCGCGATGACGCCGACGTAGACCACGAGCAGGATCGCGCTCTGCCTGAACGATCCGGCGACCCAGAACGCCAGCACGATCTCGACGATGCCGAGAATCAGCTGGAGCCACCACAGGTCGAACTCGTCCTTGGTCATGAAGGCGACGGTGAGGTCGAAGATCCCCTTGAACAGGAGGAAGAACGCCACTAGCGCGGCGAGCGTCGTGAAGGCGGACCTCGGGTCCACGAGCGCCCACACCCCGGTGATGACGAAAAGGACGCCGAGGATGCCGTGCACGATCTTCCAACCGGTGCTCGACACCATGATCTGGAAGAACTCGTTGGCGCCCGCGACCAGCGCGACGATGCCGAACAGGATCGAGATCGCGTAGATGGTCGTGTAGTCCCACTGGAAGACGAGCAGGGCGAAGACGAGCCAGCCGATTCCGGTCACGAGAAACATCCACCATCTGTCGGCTGCCTCCTCGGCGAGCTCGCGTTCCGCGAAAAGTCTGTCGATCACGGTCAACACCTCCAGTTGTGACGACCCCGCATGGGTGTTTCTGTGGCAGGGTCGCGATCCCTACCGAGGGGCAGTGGCCCGATGACGCCCTCCGCTCGGGACTGCCACGATGGGCAAGAGAGCCTCGTTGCCCCGCTACGCAATTCAGGCGCGTTCTTGCTCGCTTTCGTGCGCCAGTCGTGCGCCATTTGCGCGGATGCTTCCGAGGCGCCTCGAGCGGCCCGCAAAACCCGCATGTTTAAGCGAGAAACGGCGTGGTAAGCGGCGGGGGTGGGATTTGAACCCACGGACGAGTTATGCCCGTCAGCGGTTTTCAAGACCGCCCCGTTCGACCGCTCCGGCACCCCGCCACGCTTATTCAAGCGTACGTCCCGGCAGGAGAGATCTGCGTCGATTCCGTCGCGCGTCATAGAGATCCCGGATGCCGACGTCGCCTCTGTCCAAAAAAGAATGGGTGTTCAACGCCAGCGGCCGTCGAGTCGACAGCTCGCGGCCCGAAGGAAAGGAGATGCTGTGACAGCATCGGACAGCTTCGACAAATTGAAGAAACAGGTCGACGATGCCCAGCGCACCATCAGCGCCGCCGTCACCGAGGACGAGGCCAAGGTGGGCGCGAAGCTCGACCAGGCACGCTCGAGCGCGGAGGACCGTGCCGCCGAGCTCCGGGCCAGGACTCAGGACGCGTCCGACAAGGCCGAAGACCACTGGCACGAGATCCAGCGTGACTGGGACGCGCACATCCAGAGGACACGCCAGCGCATCGACCAGACCAAATCGGAGATCGACGCCACGGTCGCGCTCAACGACGCCGAGCAGGCAGAGGCCGACGCGATGGACGCGATCGACTTCGCCTCCGCCGCGATCGGCGAAGCCGAGTACGCCGTTCTCGACGCGCTGCAGGCGCAACGGAAGGCGCAGGAGCTCGTCGCCGCGTCCTCGTAGCGCCACCACGACGACCGGCGGCACTGCCGCCGGTCGTCGTGATCGTCCTGGGCGTATCCTCGACCGCATGGCCGGTGGTCAGCTCGAGGCGCTGAACGCGCTCGTCGGCGTCTGGACGATC
>DASTHC010000148.1:0-33257 GCA_035718485.1 Gaiellaceae bacterium | reverse complement strand
CAGCCCCACGAGCTGACCGCGAACTGGACGTTCGTGCGCTTCCACTACGGTTCGCGTGGTCGCGGCGGCAACTACTCCGACCGCGAGCTCGACGAGTGGGCCGCGCGCATCGACGCGTGGCGCCGAAAGCGCATCGACGTGTACGCGTACTTCAACAACGACTGGGAGGGCTACGCGATTCGGAACGCGCTCGGCCTCAAGGAGCGCCTCGGTGTGGCGTAGCGGCGTTAGGGTGGCACAGTCGCATGGAAGGTAGGACGACCACGACGTCGCTCGTCGACACGCTCGCGCAGACGGCGCTCTTCGCAGATCTTTCGCGGCCCGAGCTCGAGGCCGTCGCGCACGAGTTCGACGAGGAGGCGTTCGCGCCGGGGCAGCGGGTGCTCCGGCAAGGGCTGTCCGGGAGCGGGCTCTACGTGATCCTCGACGGCGCGGCCGTCGTCCTGCGCGACGGCGAGGAGATCGCGCGCCTCGGGCGCGGCGACTTCTTCGGCGAGATCTCGGTCTTCACCGACTACGCGCCGACCGCCGACATCTCGGCAGCGTCGCTCTTGCGCTGCCTCGTCGTCCCGCGTCCGGAGGTCGAGCGGTTCCTGCTCGAGCGCCCACGCGTGATGCTCCGCATGCTCAAGATCGAGGCGAACCGGCTGCGCGGGATGCTGGAGGGGCTCGCGTAGAGCGGCCGTTCGAACCTGGCACGTACGGCGTCGTGGTGGTCGGCAGCGGCCCGGGAGGGCTGCAGGCGAGCTACGAGCTGCAGCGGCGCGGCGTCGACCACGCTGTTCTCTCGGCGGATGACGGCCCCGGCGGGATGTTCCGCCGGCTGCCGATCTTCGAGCGGCTGATCAGCTGGACGAAGCCGGACGCGCCGTACCCGCGCGGCTCGCGCGAGTACGAGCTCTTCGACCACAACAGCCTCGTCGCCGAGGAGGAGCGCTTCCAGGCGTGCGCACCCGAAGAGATGGACCGGAGCTACGACGTGCCGTCGCGGGCCGAGATGGAGGCGGCGCTCGCGGTCTTCGTCGAGCGCGCGGGCTTGCGTGTGCGCTACGGCTGCACCTGGCAGGCGACGAGGCTCGAGGACGACGGAGGGTTCACCCTCGAGACGAGCGACGGCGAGTACCGCTGCCGCGCGGTCGTGTTCGCGATCGGCGTGACGACTCCGTGGACCGCACCGATCGCAGGCCTCGAACACTCGACGCACTACGTCGATGTCCTGCCGGCGCATGAGTACCGCGGTCGGAGCGTCTTCATCGTCGGCAAGCGGAACTCCGCATTCGAGATCGCGAACAGCCTGCTCCCGTGGGCGAGCCGGATGGTCCTCGCGTCGCCGCGGCCGATCCGCACCGACGTGCTCGGGCACTCGCCGCTCCGCACGCGTTACCTCCAACCGCTCGACGAGCACGTGCGCGGCGGGTTCGGGACGTCGATCGTCGACGCGTCGATCGAGCGCGTGCAGCGAACGCCCGACGGGTTCCGCGTCGAGACGCGCGGGACGAGCTGGCCGGCGCCGCTCACGTTCGAGTGCGACGAGCTGATCGCGGCGACGGGCTTCCGCACGCCGCTGCAGGACCTGCCGAAGCTCGGGCTTGCGACCGTCGCGGATGGACGCATCCCCGCGCTGACGGCGTTCTGGGAGAGCGTGTCGCTGCCGGGCGTCTACTTCGCGGGCAACGCGACGCAGGGTTCGGCGGGACTGCGCAAGCAGGGGCTCGCCAGCAGCTCGACCGCGGTGAACGGCTTCCGCTACAACGCGCGCGTCCTTATCCGGCACCTCGCCGAGAAGCACTTCGGCGTCGACCCACCGCGCCCGATCGTCGAGCCCGAGCGCCTCGTCGCGTTCCTTCAGCAGGAGCTCGCGCACGCGCCGGAGCTCTGGATCCAGAAGGGCTACCTCTGCCGGATCGTCAACCGAGCCGAGGACGGGATGCGCGACGACGGGATCCTGCCGCTCCAGATCTTCGTCGACGAGGCCGGGCCCGACGCGGTTGCGATCGCGGTCGAGATGGCTGCAGACGGGACGATCTATCCGGCGGTCTACATCCGCCGGCGGAACCACGTGACCGAGCACCAGCTCGACGCCCATCCGCTCCACGACTACGAGTCGGAGGGCCATCGAGACGCGCTCTCTCAGCTCGTCGGGCCGTTGCTACGCTCGACGTGATGACGCCCTCGCGCGACGAGATCATGCATGCCCTCGGCGGGGTGATCGATCCCGAGCTGCGGCGCCCGGTGACCGAGCTCGACATGGTGCGCGACGTGCGGATCGACGGCGGCGACGTCGTCGTGACGATCGCGCTGACGATCGCCGGGTGCCCGCTCCGCGACAGCTTCCAGCAGCAGGTGCTCGACGTGCTCGCGCCGGTCGACGGGGTCCAACGCGTCGCGCTCGAGTTCGACGTGATGACGCCCGAGGAGCGCGCGGCGCTGACCACTCGCCTGCGCGGCGGCGTGACGGAGCGGTCGAAGGGGATCGCGCTCGACCGCGACACGCGCGTGCTCGCGATTGCGAGCGGCAAGGGCGGGGTCGGGAAGTCGACGCTCTCGGTGAACCTCGCCGTCGCGTTCTCGCAGCTCGGCAAGAAGGTCGGCGTGCTCGACGCCGACGTCTACGGCCATTCGATCCCGCACATGCTCGGGATCACGCAGCGGCCTGTCGTCGTCGACAAGCTGATCGTGCCGCCGGTCAAGGACGGCCTGAAGCTGATGTCGATCGGGTTCTTCCTCGACGAGAACGCGCCGGTGATGTGGCGCGGGCCGATGCTGCACCGCGCGCTCGAGCAGTTCCTGACCGACGTGCACTGGGGCGAGCTCGACACGCTCATCGTCGACATGCCGCCCGGGACCGGCGACGTCTCGATCTCGCTCGGACAGCTCCTGCCGCGTGCCGAGGTCGTCGTCGTCACGACGCCCCAGCCGGCCGCGAAGGAGGTCGCGGTGCGGGCGGCGGTGATGGCGCAGAAGACGAACATGCGCCTGATCGGCGCGGTCGAGAACATGACGGGCGACGTCTTCGGCCGCGGCGGCGGCGCGGCGCTCGCGGACGAGCTCGGCGTGCCGCTGCTCGGCGAGGTGCCGCTCGATCCGCGCGTCCGCGAGCAGGGCGACCTCGGGACGCCGATCGTCGCCGCGGACCCGGACTCGCCGACGTCCAAGGCGATCGTCGCGCTCGCCGAGGCGATCGAGGGCACGCGTCGCGAGCAAGGCGTCGGGATCGTCAAGGCGCTCCCGGTCGTCTCCTGAGCGGCGCCGCGTTCTTCGACCTCGACCGTACGCTGCTGCGACGCTCGAGCACCCTCGCGCTCGCGCCCGCGTTCCGGCGTCACGGCGTGATCACGCGGACGCAGGTCGCGAAGGCCGCGTTCTGGCAGCTGCTCTTCGTCCTGCGGGGGACGAGCCGCGAGCGCGTGCGCGCCGCGTCCGAGGAGGGGCTGATGCTGCTGCGCGGCTTCTCGCCGCGGCAGATGCACGAGCTCGTCACGGAGTCGCTCGAGCCGGTGCTCCGCCCGCTCGTCTACGACGAGGCGCTCGGCCTCGTCGCCGAGCATCGCGGCCGCGGCGAGCCGTCGTACATCGTCTCGGCGGCGCTGCAGGAGGTCGTCGACGCGATGGCGGACGACCTCGGCTTCGACGGCGCGCTCGGGACGGTCTGCGAGGTCGCGGACGGCGTCTACACGGGGCGCGGGATTCGCTCGCTCCACGGGGAGAACAAGGCGGCCGCGGTCCGTGAGCTCGCAGCCGAGCGCGGCTACGACCTCGAGACGTCGACCGCGTACTCGGACAGCCACACCGACCTGCCGTTCCTGGAGGTGGTCGGGAAGCCCGTCGCGGTCAACCCGGACCGCGAGCTCAGACGCGTCGCGGCCGACCGCGGATGGCCGGTGCTGAGGTTCAACCGACGTGCAGCCTGACGAGGCGCGCGCACGAATCGCCGCGCTCGGCTTCTCACACGCCGACACGGAGACGCTGTTCCGCCAGTACGACGACGCCGAGCGGCGAGGCAAGCGCGGCCACGGGTACTCGAGGATCCCGTGGCTCGAGACGCTGCCCGACCTCGACCCGATCGCCGCGCCGGGCCGGGAGCGAGTAACAGACTGTTACGAACTCTGGGAGGGGCACGGCGCGCTCGGCTATCTGACCCTGAACGCGATCGTCGAGTCCCAGCTCGCCGCGCCACCGGAGCAGGCACGCGTCGTTGCGGCCTCGAACTGCTTCCCGACCGGCATGCTCGGCCACTACGTCCGGCGGCTCGCCGACGGCGGGCTCGTCGCGCTCCTGACGGCGACCTCCCCGCCGCGGCTCGCGCATCCCGACGGCGGCGAGCCGCTCGTCGGCACGAACCCGCTCGCGATCGGCGTCCCGAGCTCCGACGGGAAGCCCATCGTCGTCGACGTCTCGCCCGCGAAGGCGACGTGGGGCGAGGTGCTCGCCGGCCTCGCGCCCGCGGAGGACGTCGTGCCGTTCGGCGGCGACCAGGCGCACAAGGCGTTCGCGCTCGCGCTCGGGCTCCAGCTCGTCGTCGACTCGCTCGTCGAGGGCTACGGCGCCGTGCTCGTCGTCGCGCGGCCGAGCGCCGACCCCGTGCCCGCGCTACGAGCTGCCGCCGCCGGCGTTCGCCTGCCCGGTGATCGCTAGGTACTCCGCGTCGTCGCGGAGCGAGGCGAAGTCGTCGTCCTTCGCCGCGATCTCCACGAGCATCGGCTCGCTCTCGAGTGCAGTCCTCAGGTGTCCGAGCGCATCCTCGGGCCGCCCGAGCAGCGCCTCGTAGCGCGCCTGGTTGTAGAGGAGGCCCGGGTGGCCGGGCTTGTGCTCGAGCCCGTCGAGGATGAGCGCGAGCGCTTCCTCGTAGTCGCCGCGGTCGCGCGCCGGAGTCGCGGCGAAGAACCACTCCCACGCGGACGGATCGTGCTGGCCCGGCTTGCCGCCGACAGCGAGCACCGTCGTCCCGTCCTCGAGCGCGACGGCCGCGCGCTCAGTCTGCGGATCCCGCAAGTACACGAACCCGCCCGGGTCGACGTCGAACTCGTCGCCGCCGACCGTGAACCGTGCGCGACCGTCGATCACGACGTAGACCTCCTCGTGCCCGAGCTGCGACTCGTCGTGCTCCTCGACGACGTGCTCTCCCTCCTTGCCGACATACGCGTTGATGCCGAACGCGGTGATCCCGAGCGGCCGCCTGATCGGCCGCCAGTTGATGCCCGCCCGCTTGACGGGGATCTCCTCGAGCTCGTCGATCCGCCGCACCTCGTATCCACTCATGTCGCCCTCCTCAGCTCGCGCAGCACGATCGGGTCGATCGCCTCCTCGCCGTCGACGCGCTCCTCGAGGTTCGCGACGCCGGCCCAGTCCTCGAGACGCTCGTAGCCAGCCGCCCGCAAGCGCTCGTCGAGCTCCGCGCGGAGCGCCTCGTCGACGGTCAGCCACTCCTCGCGCGGCGTTCGCCCGAAGAGCAGGTCGTGGAGCTCGAACAGCCGCCGGAGCTCCTCGATCGGGCGCTCGTGGTCGTCTACGCGCAGGTCGACGAGCATGTCGGAAAGGCCTGCGTAGCCGCCGTCGCGCTCGACGACGACGAGCGACGCGGATTGCTGGCCGCGCCGGTCGCCTCCAGCCGCCTGCGCCGCCGCGAGCGACGCGAGCAGCCGCGCCGCGAGCGGCCCCTTCGTCGCCTCGAAGGTCTCGGCGAGCGCATCGACGGTTTCTCCCGAGACGAGGATGTTCCCCTGCGCCGCATAGCCCGCACCGGTGCGGCCGCCGGCCCACTCGTGGCAGCCCGTCCCGGTGAAGGTCGCGGCGCCGCCGCGGGCGTCGACGATCCCGACCTGCCGCTCGTCGCGGCTCTCGTCGGCGCTCGTCAACTCGTCGACGGCCTCCTGCGCCGAGCGGCCGTCCCGGAGGAGCGCCAGGCCGTCCGGCCCGTACCGCGGGTTCGCGTACGACTGCGTCGCGACCGCCCCGGCGCCGGGCTCGGCCCACGGCACGACCGAACCGACCGCGAGGAACTTCGACTGCACCGCGACGCCCCACTGCCCCGCGTCGAGGTCGCACGCGACGATCGAGTACGTCGCGACCGGCCTACCCATAGGTCAACTTCGTCAGGTCGAGCTCGAGCAGCTCCGGCTTCGAGTCCGGCACGACGACGGACGCGACCTCCGGCCGCGCGAGCGCGCGGACGATCGCCTCCTCCGAGTCGGCGCGCACGACGACGGGCGTCCCGCTGTCGTGCGCCTCGTGCAGCCGGTCGAGATCGCTCACGTCGTCGAGCACGAGCGCTTCGTCGAGCGGGAGGTCTCGCCCGAGCGCGATCTCCGGCACGCGCCGGCCGCTCGCGCCCCACCACCGTTCCCTCACAGCGTGATCGTCTCCCCCGGCTCGGGAGTGAGCACGTCGACGGACGGCGCGTACTTCCGCAGCTCGTCAGGCGTGCCCGTCAACGCGGGGAACGTCCCCCAGTGGACAGGGATGCAGCGCGACGTCCCGAGGAGCTCGATCGCGAGCGCGGCCGCCTTCGGGCCCATCGTGAAGTGATCGCCGATCGGCAAGATCGCAACGTCGGGCGACCAGAGGCGCCCGATCAGCTGCATGTCGGTGAACACGTTCGTGTCGCCCGCGCAGTAGACCTTGAGCCCGTTCTCGAACTCGATCACGAAGCCGGCGGGGTCGCCGAGGTAGACGGGGTTGCCGCCGTTCGAGGCGAAGCCGCTCGAGTGGACGGCGTCGGTCATCGTGAACTTGACCCCCTCGACGTCGACCGTTCCGCCCTTGTTCATCCCCAGCCGGCTCGCGTTCGGCGCACCTTGTGCCTCGAGCCACGTCGCGAGCTCGACGATCGCGACGACCGCCGGCGAGTGCGCAGTCGCGACCTCGACGGCGCTTCCGATGTGGTCGCCGTGGCCGTGCGTGATCGCCATCACGTCGCAGCGCTCGGGCGACTTCTCGCCCTCGGGGCACTTCGGGTTGTCGAACCAGGGGTCGACGTAGATCCGTTTCCCCTCGGCGCTGTCGAAGCGATACGTGCCGTGTCCGAGCCAGGTGAAGGTGACGTCAGCCAACCCGTCCTCCTTGGTCGCAGGTGGGAAATCGAGCCTATCGGCCGCGCAGCCCGACGAGCCGGTAGGCCGTGATCGGCTCGCGCTTGCCCTTCGCCTCGAGCGCGTCGAGCGGCTCGACCTGCGCATCGGCCCCGATCGCCTCGAGCGTCGCGGCGGAGATCACGACCTCGCCGGGCGCCGCGGCCGCCTGGAGCCTCGACGCCGTGTTCGTCGTGTCGCCGATTACGGCGAAGCTCCGCTGCTGCTCGGCGCCGACATAGCCGACGGCGGCGACGCCGGTGTTGATCCCGGCCCGCAGGCGCGGCCAGTCCGAATGCCTGCGAACGAGCTCGGCACAGCGCTCCTGGAGCTCGAGGCTCGCCGCGGCCGCGAGGCGCGCGTGGTCGGGCTGGTCGGTGACGGCATTGAAGACGACCAGGACCGCGTCGCCCGCGAAGCGTTCGATCATCCCTCCGTGCCGCTCGAGGACGACCGGCACCGCCGTTCCCCAGTACTCGTTGAGCATCGCGATCACCTCCTCCGGTGCGCGCGTCTCGGCGTACGCCGTGAAGCCCTCGAGGTCGGCAAAGAGCACGCTCACCTCGCGCTCCTTCCCGCCGAGCTCGGCGGGCTCGCGCTCGAGCTGCTCGGCGACCTGCGGCGAGAGCTGCGGCCGGAAGGCGGCGTCGAGCTCGCGGATGCGGCCCGCCGCGCGCTCGACGAGCTCCGCCTGCTCGCCGCTCAGCCCGAACTGCTGCGCGACGTCCTCCGCTCGCGCGCGCTGTTCGACGACCTGGCGGAGCGCGTTGGCGTACGTCGCGTTGGTGCGCGCGATCGTCTGGTCGAGGTAGAGCGACGCGAACGGCCCGCCGGGGCGCCGCCGCTGCTGCTCCACCCTGACGACCGTCGCGACGAGCGCGAACGCGATCGCCATCAGGATGTGCCACTCCCACCACGAGAGCTGCCAGTTCCGTCCCCACGGGATCGCGATCATCGCCTCGGCCAGCAGCACCCACGCGGTGAGCACGGCGAGCGGCAGCGGCTCGCGTGTTCGTGCGTAGAGCGCGCGATAGCGGAGCGCGGCGTAGCCGTAGAGGCCGACGCCGATCAGCGCGAGCAGCCCGAGCTCGCCCTGTGCGGCCTCCGGCGTGACCGCGCTGTCGAGCGGCGGCAGCGTCGCGAGCGAGGCGATGCCCCAGACGACGAGCAGCACGAGCAACGCCGCACGCAGGG
This sequence comes from Gaiellaceae bacterium, assembly GCA_035718485.1. GTDB lineage: Bacteria > Actinomycetota > Thermoleophilia > Gaiellales > Gaiellaceae > JACCTU01. The sequence continues at coordinate 24,996 of DASTHC010000148.1, read as the reverse complement.
TGCGCTGCCGCTTGACGATCGCGTTTCCGAAGCGCCCCGAGAGATCGAGCGACGAGGCGACGGCGAGCGCGGCGGAGAGCAGCAGGCCGACCGGGGTCGCGATCGTGAAGCCCGCGTTTCCCTTCTCGAGCAGGACGCCCGGCGTCGCGAGCGCGTGCAGCCCGAGGAATCCCGCAGAGGTGAGGAACGCGAGCCCGACGAGGAAGATCCGGGCATCCCCGCGCCGGAGCGCGGCCTCGCTCATCCCGAAGCCGATCGCGGCGTTGACGCCGGCCACCACGAGGACGAGCCAGAAGTGGGACGGGTGGTTCTCCCAGCGGACGTCCAGCCTCGGATAGCCGAGCAGGAGCGCCAGCCCGGCCAGCGGGAGCGAAACGGCGAACGTCCAGACAACGGCGCGGATTCGGCGAGCCTACGCGGAAGGACCGTCCGGTCCCAGCGCGAACCTGGGTGCGTGGCCGTGCTCCTGCTGCTCGCCGCCATCGCCGCCGACACGCTCGGCGGGCACTCGCTCTCCTTCTATCTCGTGCTCGGTGCCGTCGTGGTCACCGCGCACGCAGCGCTCGAGGCGTACGGACGGCTCGTCGAACTGCCGGGCAACTCGCCTGCGCTCGGAGCGGCGCGGCTCCAGACCGGCCTCGGGGTCGTCGCGCTCGCGCTCGTCGTCGTAGCCGCGGCCGTGCGGGCACCGACGCTCGACGGCGCGGTCGTCCCGCCCGTCGGGGTCTCGGCGGTCGTGGCCTCCGTCGCGCTCCTGCTGCTGCAGGGCGCCGTCCGGCTAGCGCAGCGCTAGAACCCCAGCGAGCTCGCCGCGTTGCCCGCCAGGTCGAGCAGCGGCTGCACGAAGACGAACGACGCGACGACGATCCCGAGCGTGAGGACGACCGAGGCCGTGAGCAGGATCTCGCGCGGCGGCGCACCGCCGGCCGGCACGAGTCGCAGCTCAGTCCGCATGTAGAGCGACCGGACGATCGCGAGGTAGTAGTAGACGCTCACGGCGGTTGCGACGACGCCGACGATCACGAGCCAGATCATGTCCGCGTCGACGGCGGCGGAGAAGGCGAGGAGCTTGCCCACGAAGAGCCCGCCCGGCGGCAGCCCGATGAAGGCGAACGCGAACATCGCGAGGGCGAATCCGAGGAACGGCCGTTCCCAGCCCATCCCGCTCAGGTTGTCGAGCGTCACCGGCTCTCGGAGCTCGCGCTCGCGAGCGGCGACGACGGCGAAGGCGCCGAGCGAGGCCGCGCCGTACGGGATCAAGTAGTAGAGAAGCGCCTTCGCGCCGAGCTCGGTCGCGGCGGCGATCGGGATCAGCATGAAGCCCGCGTGCGAGATGGACGAGTACGCAAGCATCCGCTTCACGTTGCGCTGCACGAGCGCTGCGAGGTTGCCGATCGCGAGCGAGGCGACAGCGATCGCCGCGACCGCGCCGCTCCAGAGATCCTCCTGCGCGGGGAACGCGGTGTTCAGCACGCGCAGCATGACGACGAGCGCGGTGACCTTCGTCGCCGCAGACATGAACGCGGTCACCGCCGTCGGCGAGCCCTGGTACACGTCGGGCGTCCACATGTGGAACGGCGCCGCGGAGGCCTTGAAGCCGAGCCCGGTCAGGACCATCGCGAGGCCGACGAGGAGCAGCGAGTCGTGCTCGAGCGCGCGGCCGGCCTGGCCGATCGCGCCGAGCTCGAGCGCGCCGGTGGCGCCGTAGACGAGCGCGAAGCCGAAGAGCAGGATCGCCGACCCGAAGCTCCCGACTATCAGGTACTTGAGGCCCGACTCGAGCGACGTCTCGAGCTCGATGTCGATCGCGCAGAGCACGTAGAGGCTGATCGAGAACCACTCGAGCCCGAGGAAAAGCGTCATCAGGTTCGACGCCGAGACCATGAACATCATCCCGGCGGCTGCGGTGGACAGGAGCGCGAAGTACTCGCCGATGTGCTCCTGGCGCGGCTGGTCGCGCCACGCGATGCCGACCGTGAGCACTCCCGCGCCCGCGATCATCATCTGCGCGAGCGTGGCCAGACGGTCGCGGCGTGCGGCGTCTGCGACGATCCCCTGCGCGTCGGGGCTCTTCCAGTAGACGTACGCGGCGAGCACGAGGCCGACGAGGAGCCCGACGGCTGCGAAGAACGCGGCGGCGGCCCGCCGCATCCCGTCCGGAAGGAAGACCGAGAGGAGCAGCGCCACGGTTGCGCCCGCGAGCGGCGCCAGCACCGGCGAGAGCGCGAGCCAGTCGATGCTCGGTGTGTCGATCACTTGAACTGCGCCTCGACGACCTGCGCCGCCTTGTCACCGGGGAACGCCCGCTCGCTGATCGCCGCGGGCCACGCCGAGAGCGCGAGCACGCACGCGAGGAGCGGCACGATGATCCCGAGCTCCGCCGGGCGCAGGTCGAGCGCCGCGTCGGTCACTGCGGAGCCGCGACCCTGGTGCAGCACGGCCGAGATCAGTCGGAGCATGTACATCGCCGCGAGCACGATCGCGACGGCGCCGACGACGGCCCAGCCCCAGCCGGTGTTGAAGACGCCGAGCAGGATCAGGAACTCGCCCGCGAACGCGGCCGACCCGGGCACCGCGAGCGCGATCACCCCCGTCGTCATCAACACGGTCGCGAGCGCTGGCCGCCCGCGCGCCATCCCGCCGAGGAGCGCGAACTCCCCCGTCGACGTCCGCCGCTCGATGCCGCCTGCGATCAGGAAGAGCGTCGTCGAGATGAGGCCGTGCACGACCATCTGCAGCACCGCGCCGTCGAAGCCCTGGTCGTTCAGCGCGAAGAGCCCGAGCGTGATCAGCCCCATCTGCGCGAGCGACGAGTACGCGATCACGCCGCGCACGTCGGGGGCGCGGAACGCGAGCAGCGAGCCGTACACGAGGCCGACGCCCGCGAGCACGAGCAGCGGCACCTGGAAGTCCTGCGCGGGCTCGGGGAACTTCGCGATCGCGATCCGCAGCAGACCGTACGCGCCGACCTTCGAGATCACGCCCGAGAGGAGCGCGGAGACCTCGGGCGGCGACTCGCGATACGTGACGGGCAGCCAGCCGTGGAACGGGAAGAGTGGCGCCTTGATCGCGAAGGCGACGACGAAGCCGAGGAAGACCCATGCACTGTCGTCGGTCCCCGACTCGATCAGGTCGAAGGTCCCCTGGCTCAGCCCGAAGACGACGATCGCGGCGAGCATCAGCAGCGAGCCGGCCATCGTGTAGATGACGAACGTGAACGTCGCGCGCGTGCGGTCCGCCCCGCCCCACACGCCGATCAGCACGTAGAGCGGGATCAGCATCCCCTCGAAGAAGGCGTAGAAGAGGACGAGGTCCTGCGACGTGAAGACGCCGACGACCGCGCCGAGCAGGAAGAGCATCAGCCCGAAGTACGTGCGCGGTCGGTCGCGGCCCGCCCACCACGCGTACGCGATCGCCGCGGCAGTGCAGACGATCGTCAACCCGACGAGCCAGAGCGAGAAGCCGTACATCCCGACGTGGTACGAGACGCCGAGGTCGCTGAACCACGTGTGCTGCTGCTCTCCCTGGAGCCCGCCGGCGAAGTCGAACTCGGTGAGACCGACGATCCAGAGCCCGACCTCCGTCAGGGCGACGAGCGTCGCGAGCGAGCCCGCCCAGAGCCGCGGCCACGGCACGATCCAGAGGACGAGCGCCGCGGCGAGCGGCAGAAAGATGAGCGTCGTGGTCAGCCAGCCGCTCATCGCAGGGCCACGAAGAGGACCGCGAGGACGGCGAGCCCGGCCATGAGCGCGAGCGCGTAGCTCCGCAGGAAGCCGGTCTGGACGAGCGTGCTGGCGCGGCCCGCCTCGCGCACGCTCGTGACGGTCGCGTTGATCGAGCCGGTGACGATCGGCTCCTCGACGTCGCGGCGAAGTGCGCGCGCGATCGCGTCGGCCGGGCGGTAGAAGAGCCGGTCGTAGAGCTCGTCGAAGTAGAACTTGTGCTCGAGGACGCGGCGCGCCTCCGGGAGCTCCGGCACGACGACGCTCCGCTTCGACCAGATCAGCCAGGCGAGCCAGATTCCTGCGAGCGCGATCGTCAGCGAGACGAGCGAGGTCACCCAGTCCTGCGTGGTCGACGGCTCGACGAGCGGCGCGGCGACCGGCTCGAGCCAGTCCGAGAACGGGTGCCAGACACCGGCGACCTGGAGCCAGCCACCGACGACCGAGAGCACGGACAGCACCGCGACCGCCGCCCCCATCGAGAAGGGCGCCTCGCCGTGGCTCGTGTCGTGCAGATGCTCACGCGCGTACGCGGAGCGCTCGCCTCCGAACGCGAGGAAGAGCATCCGGAACGTGTAGAGGGCCGTGAGGAAGACCCCGACGAGCCCGACGACGAACAGGATCCGGTCGTAGGTTCCGCCGGCGAGCGCGGACGCGAGGATCGAGTCCTTCGACCAGAAGCCAGAGAGCGGAAAGATCCCCGCGAGCGCGAGCCCGCCGACGAGCATCGCCCAGTACGTGCGCGGGAGCGCGTCGCGCAGGCCCCCCATGTTGCGGATGTCCTGCTCGCCGAGCAGCGCGTGGATCACGATGCCTGCCGCGAGGAAGAGCAGCGCCTTGAAGAAGGCGTGCGTCATCAGGTGGAACATCGCGCTCCCGTACGCGCCGATCCCCGCGCCGAGGAACATGTAGCCGATCTGCGACATCGTCGAGTACGCGATCACGCGTTTGATGTCGTTCTGGACGAGCGCGATCAGGCCCGCGACGATCAGCGTGACCGCGCCGATCGCTGCGGCGAGGTGCTGCACGAAGTCGGCGGCCTCGTAGATCGGGTTCAGGCGGACGAGCAGGTACACACCTGCGGTGACCATCGTCGCCGCGTGGATGAGGGCGCTGACGGGCGTCGGGCCCTCCATCGCGTCCGGCAGCCACGTCTGGAGCGGGATCTGCGCCGATTTCGCGATCGCGCCGCCGAGCAGACCGAGCGCGGCGAGCGTCACGACGGTGTCGGACAGCCCGTCGACGCTGCCGAAGACGCCGTCGAACGTGACGGTGCCCGTCTGCCAGAAGAGCAGGAAGATCGCGAGCGCCATCGTCGCGTCACCGATCGCGTTCATCACGAAGGCCTTCTTCGCCGCGGCGACCGCGGAGGGCCGCTCGTGGTGGAAGCCGATCAGCAGGTACGACGCGAGGCCGACGAGGCCCCAGCCGGCGAGCAGCAGCACGAGGTTCGCGCTCTCGACGAGGAGCAGCATCGAGAAGACGAAGAACGCCATGTACGCGAAGTAGCGGCGCTCCTCGTCCTCGCCGTCCATGTAGCCGATCGAGTACATGACGATCAGCGAGCCGACGCCGGAGACGATGAGCATCATCAGCATCGACAGCGGGTCGACGAGGAGGCTCAACCCGGCCTCGAAGTTCCCGGCCTTCAGCCACGTCCAGGCGGTCGTCACCTCGGCGCGCTCCTCGGGGTGCTCGCCGAGCATCGAGAGGAAGCCGACGACCGCCGCGCCGAAGGAGACGAACGTCGACGTCGTCGCGAGGTAGCCGGCGCCGCGGCGCGTGATTCGGTTGCCGGCGAGCGCGATCAGCAGTGCCGCCGTGAGCGGCGAGAGGAGGCAGATCCACGCGGTGGTCGCGACAGCGGTCATCAGCGGTGACGTCTCCAAGGCTGTGGGGCACTCCCACCAAGCGATGCAAGGACGCAGGGAGCGTCAATGCTGGGGGGCATTGGCGCGACTGAGGACGCCGCAGCGCGCCGCGTGGGAGTGGGCCACAGCCGCTCCGACGTCACCACTGAGGGCCGCTGGGTCATCCGCGGAGCGTCGTCAGCCGGTCGACGTCGAGCGGGAGGCGGCGGCGCGACATGGCGACGATCAGGCCGAGTCCGACGACGACCTCGGATGCGGCGACCGCCATCACCGCGAGCGCGAAGATCTGGCCGTCGCTCGTCCCCTGGTGGCGGGAGAACGCGATCAGCGCGAGGTTCCCGCCGTTCAGCATGATCTCGAGCGAGAGGAGGACGATCAGTGGGCTGCGGCGCACGAGCACGCCGAGAGCTCCGATCGTGAACAAGATCGCGGCGACAACGAGGTACCAGGTGACCTCGGGGCCCATCATCGGCGCGCCTCCTGGTCGAAGCGCCGGGAGTGCGCACCGAGGATGACGCCGCCGACGGCGGCGACCAGCAGCACGATCGAGGTGATCTCGAACGCAAGGAGGTGGTTCGTCAGAAAGAGCCGCCCGATCTCGTGCGGCCCGCCGAAGAGCGCGTCGATGCCGGCCTCGTCGTCGAGGCGGTCGCCCGACTTGAGCCCGACGGCGACGACGACCTCGACGAGGATCGCTCCCGCAGCGCAGATTGCAGCCGTCTGCTGCCAGCTCGGCCCGCCTGCCCACGGCGCGTCGGCGCGGCCGCCGAGGTAGCCGATGACGAACAGGAACATCACCATCACCGCTCCCGCGTAGACGAGCACCTGCGCGGCGGCCACGAACTCGGCCGAGAGCAGCAGGTAGAGCACCGCGAGCGATGCGAGGTTGCCGATCAGCGCGAGTGCCGAAAAGAACGGGTTCGAGAACGTGACGACGGCGATGCCCGAGCCGAGGCACGCGAACGCGGCGACGAACCAGACGATCCAGACGAGGACGTTGCCGACGTCCACTACGCGTTCGTCTTGTAGTAGGGGACGGGCGTGTCGTAGAGGTCCGGATCCGCGACCGGGACGCGCTTCATCGGCTCGGCGAGGAGCATCTCCTTCGTGTAGATCAGGTCGTCGCGCGAGTACTCGGAGATCTCGTACTCGTTGCCGAGCGTGATCGCGTCGAACGGGCACGCGAGCTCGCAGTAGCCGCAGAAGATGCAGCGCGACATGTTGATCTCGTAGATGCGCGCGTAGCGCTCGCCTGCCGAGACTCGGTTGTCCGCGGTGTTCTCCGCCGGCACGACGCGGATGCAGTCCGCGGGGCACGCGGCGGCGCAGAGCGAGCAGCCGACGCACTTCTCGAGCCCGTTCTCGAAGCGGTGCAGGCGGTGGCGGCCGCGGAAGCGCGGGTAGACCGCGCGCTTGTACTCGGGGTACTGCTGCGTGATCGGCTTCTTGAAGATCTGCTTGAAGGTGACGCCGAAGCCCTTCAGCGTGTCCATCGGCTGCGGGCTCACAGGGCGACCACCAGGATCGCGGTCACGACCGCGTTGATCGTCGCGACCGGGAGCAGCACCTTCCAGCCGAACGCCATCAGCTGGTCGTAGCGCAGGCGCGGGAACGTCGCGCGCAGCCAGATGAAGACGAAGACGACGACCGCGAGCTTGAGGATGAACCAGAGCGGGCCGAGCTGGTCGAGCCAGAAGAAGTGCCACCCTCCGAGGAAGAGCGTGACCGCGAGCGCGGAGAGCGTGAGCATGTTGATGTACTCCGCCATCTGGAAGAGGCCCCAGCGCATGCCGGAGTACTCGGTGTGGTAGCCGGCGACGAGCTCCTGCTCGGCCTCCGGGAGGTCGAACGGCGCGCGGTTCGTCTCGGCGATCCCGGCGATGAAGAAGGTGACGAAGCCGACGAACTGCGGGACGACGTACCAGATCGTGTCGTACTGCGCGCCGACGATGTCGACGAGCGACAGCGAACCGGCCATGAGGATCACGCCGAGCACGGTCAGCGCGAGCGCGACCTCGTAGCTCACGAGCTGCGCGCAGGTGCGCATCGAGCCGAGGAGCGAGTACTTCGACTCGCTCGCCCAGCCGCCGACGATGAACCCGTAGACGCCGATCGAGCCGAGCGCGAAGATCAGCAGGAGCGCGATCGAAACGTTCGCGACGTAGCCGTTCACCTGGTAGCCGGCGATCTGCCACCCTGCGCCCCACGGGATGACGGCGAAGGCGGCGAGCGCAGCGAATGCCGAGACGATCGGCGCGATGATGTACGGCAGGTCGATCGCGGCGGCCGGGAAGAAGCTCTCCTTGCGGATGAGCTTCACGAGGTCGGCGATCGGCTGGAGGAGGCCAAACGGGCCGGCGCGGTTCGGGCCGTAGCGGAGCTGCATGCGGCCGAGCACCTTCCGCTCGATCAGGGTCAGGTACGCGAAGCTGAGGAGGACCACGTTGATGATCACGACCGCCTTGATGGCACTGATCCACCAGGGCTCGGTCACGCGCGGGTCACCTCCACCGGTCCCGGCTTCAGGTTCTCGGCGGTCCCCTCGGCGACGAGCACGACGCCCGCGTCGAGGCCTCGGCGGATGCGCGCGCGAAGCTCGGCGGACGTGCCGTTCGTGCGGAGGCGGACCGGGTGGCCGTCGCGGACTCCGATCCGCTCCGCGTCCTCGCGCGAGAGCCCGGCCTCGTCGATCGGCCGCTGGAACGAAAACTTCTCGACGCGCTCGACGGCGGGGCCGGAGAAGAGCGGCCGGTACCGAACCAGACGCGTCCCGGTGGGTCCGGTCCGGGGTCTGACCCCTGTCATGGCCCCTTCGGGCGCGGCCGCCCGGAGCGGGGCCGCTTCGCCCAGGTCCGCGAACGGCTCGCCGAAGAGCTCCTCGTAGACGACCGACGCGTACGGCGAGAGCTCCACGTCCAGCCGCGCGGCGAGCTTCGCGAGCCACGCGAGCTCGTCCGGCGAGGGCGGGATCACTGCGCGACGCACGCGCTGTACGCGCCCCTCCATGTTCGTCATCGACCCGTCGCGCTCGAGGTAGCTCGTCCCGGGTAGGACGAGGTCGGCCCATCCGAGCACGAGTCCCTGGAACATCGAGATCGCGACCACGGCCTGGGCGTTCTCGGCCATCTCGCGGACCGCCGGGTCCGACGCGGCCTCGTCCCCGGAGACGAGGAGGAGGGCCGGACCGGAAGCAAGTTGCAGACTGTTACTTGCGCTCCCCGCCCCGGCGCGCGCGACCGCCTCCGCGACCCCGACGCCGTTCGGGGTCCGCGGGACGCGGAGCGCGATCTCGCCCTCGCCGCCGGCCTGCTTCGCCCAGAGTGCCGCAATCGGCGCCGACTCCTCGAGCGGCACCTCATCGTCGACGACGACCGACGCCGCGCCGGCGAGGTCCGACAGCGGCCGGCCGAGCGGCGCGACGTCCGGTTCCGGCAGCACCACCGACCCGCCGAGCGCCGCCGCGAGCTTCGCGAGCCCGTACGCGAGCTCGTTCGTCTCGGAGCCCGAAAGGACGACGACGACGCCGGACCCCGCCTCCCGCAGGAGCCGCTCCGCTTCGTCGATGGCCTCGTCCCACGAGACCGGCCCGAGCCCGCGCCGCCGCACGCGCCGGAGCGGGTCGACGATCCGATCCTTCGCGCGCAGCGCGGGGAACGCGAACCGGCCCTTGTCGCAGAGCCACCCCTGGTCGACCTCGGGATGGTTCCGCGAGATGATCCGCTTGACCTTCCCCTCGCGCGTCGTCACGCCGATGTTGCAGCCGACGGGGCAGAGGCCGCAGATCGTCGGCACGTTCTGGATCTCCCACGGCCGCGCCTCGAACCGGTATTCCGTCGACGTCAACGCGCCGACGGGGCAGAGCTCGATCACGTTCCCCGAGAAGCGGTCTCGGTACGGCTCGTCCTCGAACGTCGCGATCTCCGTCCGCGCCCCGCGGTTGACAGCGACGAGCTCGCCGTCCTCGGCGACGTCCTCCGAGAACCGCGTGCAGCGGTAGCAGAGGATGCAGCGCTCGCGGTCGAGCGCGATGTGAGGCGAGATCGGAATCGGCTTCTCGGTCGTGAGCTTCGAGAACGTCATCCGCGTCCGCCCGGGCCCGTAGCGGAACGTCAGGTCCTGGAGTGGGCATTCGCCGCCCTTGTCGCAGACCGGGCAGTCGAGCGGGTGGTTGACGAGGATGAACTCGAGCGTCGCGTTCTGCCCCTCCGCGGCCATCGCCGACGTCTGCGCGGTGCGGACGACCATCCCGTCCTGTGCCGTGAGCGTGCACCCGGCCTGGAGCTTCGGCATCCCCTCGATCTCCACGAGGCACATGCGGCACGCGCCGACCGGCGCCCCGAGCCGCGGCTCGTAGCAGAAGACCGGGATCTCGATCCCCGCGGCGAGCGCAGTCTCCACGAGCCCCGTGCCCTTCGGCACCTGGACCTCGCGGTCGTCCACCGTCACGGTGACGAGCTCAGGGGACGACATGGACCTCGTGCGCGTGCTGGTCGACCGGCGCCAGCACGTGGTCGAGCGGCGAGTCGGGGAACGGGCACGCGCCTTCGTCGACGTGACGACGGAACTCGTCGCGGAACCTGTCGACGTAGCTCGCGACCGGCATCGCGGCCGCGTCGCCGAGCGGGCAGAGGCACTTGCCGAGGATGCGGTCGCAGACCGAGAGGAGCAGGTCGAGCTCCTCGTGCTCGCCGCGGCCGTCCTCGATCTTCTCGAGGATCTGCACCATCCAGCGCGTCCCCTCGCGGCACGGCGTGCACTTGCCGCACGACTCGTGCATGTAGAACTGCGCTACCCGCAGGCCGAGCTGCACCATGCAGCAGCGGTCGTCGATCACGATCACCGCGCCGGAGCCGAGCATCGTCTTCTGCGCAGCCATCGAGTCGAAGTCGAGCGGCGTGTCGACCTGGGCGGCGGTCAGCACGGGAACCGACGAGCCGCCGGGGATGACCGCCTTCAGCTCGCGCCCGTCCGGGATCCCGCCGCCGATGTCGTAGATCAGCTCGCGGAGCGGCGTCCCGAGCGGCAGCTCGTAGTTGCCGCCGTTCACGACGTTGCCGGAGAGCGAGAAGAGCCGCGTGCCGGTCGAGTTCTCGACGCCGAGCTTCGCGTATTCCGCACCGCCCATCGCGATGATCGCCGGCACGGTCGCGATCGTCTCGACGTTGTTGATCAGCGACGGCGAGGCGTAGAGGCCCTGGACTGCGGGGAACGGCGGCTTCGTGCGGGGCTGCCCGCGCTTGCCCTCGAGCGACTCGAGGAGCGCGGTCTCCTCGCCGCAGATGTACGCGCCGGCGCCCCGGTGCAGCACGACGGTCACGCCGTCGAGCAGCTTCGCCTTGCGCACCTGGTCGAGCGCGGCGCGGAGCACCTCGAACTCGTGCAGGTACTCGCCGCGGATGTAGATGAACACGTTCTTCGACTCGATCCCGTGCGCCGTGATCAGGCAGCCCTCGATCAGCCGGTGCGGGGCGCGGAACATGATCTCGCGGTCCTTGAACGTCCCCGGCTCGGACTCGTCGGCGTTCACGACGAGGTACGTCGGCTTGCCGGTGCCCTTCGCGAGGAAGCTCGCCTTCTTGCCCATCGGGAATCCGGCGCCGCCGCGGCCGCGGATGTTCGAGGCGAGCAGCTCGTCGACGATCTCGGCCGGTTCCATCGAGCGCGCCTTCGCGAGCGACTCGAACCCGCCGACCGCGCGGTAGTCGTCGAGCTGGGTCAGGTCGCGGTCCTCGGCGCCGGCGAGGACGTGGTACTCAACCGGCATCGCGCAGCTCCTCGACGATCGCGGGAACGTCCTCCGCGTGCACCGGCTCGCGGTACCGGTGGTTGACGGCGACGACCGTCGCCCAGCCGCAGCCGCCGGCGCACTCGACGGTGCGCAGCGTGAACCGGCCGTCCTCGCTCGTCTCGCCTGCGCGGATCCCGAGCTCCGACTCGAACGCCTCGAGCACCTCTTGTGCGCCGACGAGCGCGCACGAGATGTTCGTGCACACCTCGACGAGCTGCGTGCCGACGGGCTCGAGGTGGAACATGTCGTAGAAGCTCGCGACACCCGTGCAGTACGCAGGCGTCAGGTCGAGCGCGAACGCGACCTCCTCGAAGGCTTCCCGGTCGAGCCGGCCGCGCTCCTCCTGCGCGAGCCGGAGCGCCGGCATGACCGCGGACCGCGAGTCCGGGTACTGCTTGGCGATCTCACGGATCCGGTCGATCACCGGTCCGTGTCCCCCATGACTGAGTCGAGCGACCCGACGATCGCGATCAGGTCGGCGACGTACGAGTTGCTCATGCACGTCGCCGTCGCCTCGAGCGCGACGAAGGACGGCGCGCGGAACTTGACGCGCCACGGCTTCGCGCCGCCGTCGGACACGACGTAGCAACCCGACTCGCCGCGCGGGGACTCGATCGCGACGTAGACCTCGCCCTCGGGCACGCGGTAGCCCTCGGTCACGATCTTGAAGTGGTGGATGAGCGACTCCATCGACGTGTGCAGCTCGTGCCGCGGCGGGAGTACGACCTTGCGGTCGTCGACGATCCACGGCTCGCCTTCCATCTCCTCGAGCCGGTCGAGACACTGCTCGACGATGTGCGTCGACTCGCGCATCTCGTCGACGCGCACCTTGTACCGGTCGTAGACGTCGCCGCCGTCGTAGACGGGGACGTGGAACTGCACCTGGTCGTACGCAAGGTACGGCTCGTTCTTGCGGAGGTCCCAGTTCACACCGGACGCGCGGAGGATCGGTCCGGACTGGCCGAGCGCGATCGCGTCCTCGGCGGAGAGGAGGCCGATGCCCTTCGTGCGTTCGAGCCAGATCTCGTTCGCGGAGAGGAGCTGTTCGTAGTCGTCGATCGCCTGCGGCATCCACTCCACGAACTTGCGCGCCTCGGGGAAGAACCCCGACGGGATGTCCTCGGCGAGGCCGCCGGTCTGGAAGTAGCGCGTATGCATGCGCGTCCCCGCGACCATCTCGGAGAGGTCGAGGATCATGTCGCGCTCGCGGAAGCAGTACCAGAACATCGAGATCGCACCCAGCTCGAGCGCGCCGGTGCCGAGGTAGACGAGGTGCGACTGGATCCGGTTCAGCTCGCAGAGGAGCATCCGCATCCACGTCGCCTTCTCGGGGACCTCGAGCGCAAGCAGCTTCTCGATCGCGAGCACGAACACGAGCTCGTTGTTCTGGAAGCCGACGTAGTCGATCCGCTCGGGGTACGTGATCCCCTTCCACCACGTCTTCGACTCCATCGACTTCTCGAAGCCGGTGTGCAGGTAGCCGATCACGGCGCTCATGCCCACGACTTCCTCGCCGTTCAGGTCGACGATCAGTCGGAGCACGCCGTGCGTCGAAGGGTGGTTCGGGCCGAAGTTGACCTGCAGCACGTCGCCCTGCTCGCGGATCTCGTCCGGGACCTCGAGCACGGTCGGGATCGGGAACGGGATCCGCGATCCCTCGTAGAGCTTGCGGCGGGGGGCGATCGCCATCGCTACTCCTCGCCGGAGAACCGGACCGGTTCGCCGCCGATCGGGTAGTCCTTGCGTAGCGGGTGCCCCTGCCAGTCGTCGTCCATGAGGATCCGGGTGAGGTTCGGGTGCCCCTCGAAGACGATCCCCATCAGGTCGTACGCCTCGCGCTCGTGCCAGTCGGCCGTCGGCCAGACGTCAATGACGCTCGCGACGGGCTCGCCGGGATCGAGCCAGACCTGGACGCGCACGCGCGCGGGCTCATTCGAGACGCGCAGCAGGTGGTACGAGACCGAGAAGCGCTTCGGCTTCGGCTCGGGCAGGCGCTCGAGACCCCACGAGCCGGGCACTGTGATGTTGCGTCCACGGGGCGTGCCGATGTAGCCGGCCACGTCCTCCGGGCCACTCGGCCAACCGAGGAAGTCGGACGCGGCGATGTCGGCGAGGACGTTGAAGCCGACCTCGTCGCGGAGGTGGCGGCACGCCTCGACGAGGCGCGCCGGGTCGACGACGAGCGTCGTCTCGCCGTGCTCCTCCTTCGTCCGGACGAGTCCGGGGACGCCTTCGTACGTCACTCGGCGACCCCGCGGATCTCGTACGCCGGTGGGACGCCCGCCATCACCTTCTCGTGGAGGCGGAGAATGCCCTCCATCAGCGCCTCGGGACGCGGCGGGCAGCCGGGGACGTGGATGTCGACGGGGACGATCTTGTCGACGCCCTGGAGCGTCGTGTAGTTGTTGAACATCCCGCCGGAGCTTGCGCAGGCGCCCATCGCGATCACCCACTTCGGCTCGAGCATCTGGTCGTAGATCTGGCGGAGCGGTCCGGCCATCTTGTGGACGACGCGCCCGGAGACGATCAGCAGGTCGGCCTGCCGGGGCGAGGAGCGGAACGCCTCCATCCCGAACCGCGCGATGTCGTACCGCGCCGAGACGATCGACATCATCTCGATCGCGCAGCACGCGAGCCCAAAGGTGTCGGGCCACATCGACTTCGTCTGCGACCAGGCGACCGCCTTCTCGAGCGTGGTCAGCCCGAGGCGGTGCTCGAGCGGTGCGACCTCGTCCTCGAAGACGCTCGACTTGCCGCCGACCCCGAGGACCCGCTCGGACTGGAGCCCGTACAGGCGAAGCGGCTTCACTGCCAGTCCAGCGCTCCCTTGCGCCAGACGTAGACGTAGGCGATGACGAGGATCGCGATGAAGAAGAGGAACTCGACGACGCCGAACCAGGCGAGCTCGTCGAGCACGACCGCGAGCGGGTAGAGGAAGACGATCTCGATGTCGAAGACGATGAACAGCATCGCCGTGAGGTAGAAGCTGATCGTGAAGCGCTGCTGCTGCGGCGGCCCGGTGCTCACGCCCGACTCGAACGGAATCGCGCGGGCCTTCACGGGGCGCGCCGGCCGCTGCGCGAAGACGAACGACATCACGATCATCGAGGCGGGGATGGCGAGCGCGAGGCTCCCGTAGATCAGGAAGGGGAGCCAGCTCTCCAACGTCGCTGCGACCACCACCCGGCGCCGAACGCTAACAGGTCCCCGAACGGTCACGAGCGGCGTCCAAAACGGCTCAACCACGCCTGCAACGGGTGTCACGAAGTCGGCGGTTTCCAGCGTCCCACACCTCGGGTACGATGCGTTTGTGGCAACCGTCGAGACACTCGTCGAGCTGACGCCGCGCGCGGCGGAGAAGATCCGCGAGCTGCAGGCGACCGAGCCCGTCGGCGAGGCGGAGGTCCTCCGCGTCGCGATCCAGGGCGGCGGCTGCTCCGGGTTCCAGTACGGCCTCGGCTTCGACCGCGGCGCCCTCGAGGGCGACCACGAGCTCGAGCTCCACGGCGTCCGAGTCGTCGTCGACCCGTTCAGCGCGCCCTATCTCAGCGGTTCGACCATCGACTGGCTCGACGGCCTGGCCGAGTCCGGGTTCAAGATCGACAACCCGCAGGCGGTCTCGTCGTGCGGGTGCGGCCACTCCTTCCAGGTGGAGGAGGAGGCCGCCGCCGGTGCGCAGGCCGGCGGCTGTGGCTCTGGCTGCGGGTAGCCGACGGTCCTAGCTGAGCTGGTCGGCGACCAGGGCGAGGACGCCCGCCGTCGTCGCGAGCGCGCCGACCACGATGGCGGCCGTCGCGGCGCCTCCGCTGCCTTCGCGGGTGCGGCCGAGCAACCCGAAGACGATCGCGGCCGGGCCGAGCACGTAGGGCAGTCCGCTCCAGAAGACCGGCAGCGAGAGCAGGCCGAGGGCGCCGACGATCAGGCCCGCGCGGGCCGGGTGAGTCGTCCGCGGGATCGCCCAGCCGAACAGCACGACTGCGATGCCGATGCACACGGCGAGCGTGACGATGTACGGGCCGGTGCCGCCGTCGTCGCCGCCGCCGCCGAAATTGGCCACGGCGAGCGCGGCTGCGGTCAGCGCGGCGGCGGCGATGCCGATCATCTGGACGGTGCTTCGGGTCAGGCTCACGATCAATTCCTTTCTGTCGGTGACGAGGTGCTTCGACGCTAGGCGGGCGCCGACGTCGCGCCATCGGCCGCCCGAGCGAACTCGGATCGCTCTCGAGAGCGATCTTGCGGTCGCTCGCACGAGCGACGACATCTGAGCGCGGCCGCATTAGCGTCAGCGTGGTGCGTCGGTTCCTGACCTCGTACGGGGAGCTCGTGTTCGTGTGCGCGCTCGGCGCGCTCGCGCAGCTGGAGCTGTGGCTGACTCGCAGTGGAGCGACGAGCGTCGCCCGCTCGCGCTGATCGGGCTCGCGATGACCGCAGTGCTTTTGCTCCGGGTGCGGCTTCCGCTGATGGCGTTGCTGCCGCTCGTCGCGCTCTTCCAGGTCGAGACGGCAGTGATCCCGGACGGAAGCGACGACCCGATGTCGTTCGTCCTCCTGATGCTGGTCGGGCTCTACTCGGCCGGAGCGCACGCACGCGGCCGGTCGTTCGCGGCCGCCGCGTTCGTCGTAGTCGCGACGACCTTCGTCTCGATGTACCAGGACGGGAACAGCACCAACATCGGCGGGTTTCTCTTCTTCGCCTTCTTCATCGGCGGGCCGTTCGTCGCCGGGTGGGTGATCCGCATCCGGCGCGAGCGCGAGCACTCGCTCGTTGCCGAGCGGGAGGAGCGCGCCCGAGCGGCGGTGGCGGAGGAGCGCACGCGCATCGCCCGCGAGCTGCACGACGTCGTCGCGCACGCGGTGAGCGTGATCGTGCTGCAGGCGCGCGGAGCGCGGCACGCGCTCGACAACGAGCCGCGCGACGCGCGCGAAGCCGTCGACGCGATCGAGTCGACTGCGGCGGGCGCGCTTGCCGAGATGCGAAGGCTGCTCGGGATGCTCCGCGCCGACGACGAGACGCTCGCACTCGCACCGCAGCCGAGCCTCGCCGGCCTCGAGGCGCTCGCCGAGCAGGTGCGCGAGGCCGGCCTGCCGATCGAGCTGAGGATCGAGGGCGAGGCGCGGGAGCTCCCGCCCGGCGTCGACTTGTCCGCGTACCGCATCGTCCAGGAAGGGCTGACGAACGTCCTCAAGCACGCCGGCCCGCGCGCCTGCGCGCGAGTGCTTGTCCGCTACGGCGACGAGCAGGTCGAGATCGAGGTGGCCGACGACGGCGCGGGCGGGACGAACGGCGACGCCGCCGGGCACAGGCTGCTCGGCATGCGCGAGCACGTGACCGTATTCGGCGGCGTGTTCGAGAGCGGTCCCCGGCCGGACGGCGGGTTCACCGTTCGCGCGCACCTGCCGCTGTGATCCGCGTCCTGCTCGCGGACGACCAGCGCCTCGTCCGCTCCGGCTCCGGATGATCCTGAAGGCGGAGCCGGGCGTCGAGGTCGTCGGCGAGGCCGGCGACGGGCAGGAGGCGATCGAGCAGGCGCGCGCCCTCGCACCAGACGTCGTCCTGATGGACGTCCGGATGCCGACGCGCGACGGGATCGAGGCGACGCGGCGGATCGTCGCCGAGCCGGAGCCGCCGCGCGTGATCGTGCTTACGACGTTCGACGAGGACGAGTACGTCTTCGGCGCGCTGCGCGCGGGGGCGAGCGGCTTCCTGCTGAAGGACGCGCCCGAGGACCAGCTTGTCGCCGCGATCCGCGTCGCGGCGGACGGCGGCTCGCTCTTCTCCCCCTCGGTCACGCGCCGGCTGATCGAGCGCTTCGCCGGCCACAGCGAGCCGCCGCCAGGGCTCGCGGAGCTGACCGAGCGCGAGCGCGAGGTCCGGAAGCTGGTCGCGCGCGGCCTCTCGAACGCCGAGATCGCCGCCGAGCTCATCGTCAGCGAGCACACCGTGAAGACGCACGTCGCGCGCGTGCTCCAGAAGCTCGACCTGCGCGACCGCACGCAGGCCGTCGTCGCCGCGTACGAATCCGGCCTCGTACAGCCGGGCCGCGGCTAGCATCGCCGCAGGTTGAGCACCGATCGTCCACTTCGCATCGCCATCGTCGGATCCGGGCCGGCGGGCTTCTACGCGGCGAACGCGCTGCTCACGGCGGACCCGCCAGCCGAGGTCGACATGCTCGAGCGGCTCCCGACGCCGTGGGGGCTCGTTCGACTCGGCGTCGCGCCCGACCATCCGAAGCTGAAGGAGGTGTCGCGTGCGTTCGAGCGGACCGCACAGCGCGACGGCTTCCGCTTCTTCGGCAACATCGAGCTCGGGCGAGATGTCTCGCACGACGAGCTGTGCGCGCTCTACGACGCCGTGCTCTACGCCGTCGGCGCGCAGACGGACCGGCGGCTCGGGATCCCGGGCGAGGACTTGCCGGGCTCGCGGGCTGCCACGGAGTTCGTTGCCTGGTACAACGGCAACCCCGACTACCAGCACCTCGAGTTCGACCTCTCGCACGAGCGCGCGGTCGTCATCGGCAACGGGAACGTCGCGCTCGACGTCGCGCGGATGCTCGCGCTGACGCCCGATGAGCTCGCGCGCACCGACACGTCGGACGCCGCGATCGAGGCGATCAACGCGGCAGGCATTCGGGAGATCGTTGTCGTGGGACGCCGCGGGCCGGTGCAGGCCGCCTGGACGCCGGTCGAGGTCGGGGAGCTCGGCGACCTCGCCGGCGCGGACATCCTGCTCGACGCGGCGGAGCTTGACCTCGACCAGAACAGCGCCGAGGAGCTCGAAGCGGCGCCCGGGACGGTGAAGCGGAACGTCGACCACCTGCGCGACTACGCGACGCGCCAGCCCGAAGGGAAACCGCGGGCAATCCGGCTTCGCTTCCTCCGCTCGCCTGTCGCGATCCTCGGCGACGAGCGCGTCGAGGGGATCGAGCTCGTTCGGAACGAGCTCGTCGACGGGCGCGCCGTGGCGACCGAGGATTGCGAGACGATCGAGTGCGGCGTCGTCTTCCGCAGCGTCGGCTACCACGGGGTCGCGCTCCCCGGCGTCCCGTTCGACGAGCGCACGGGGACGATCCCGAACGACGGCGGCCGCGTCGAGCCGGGCGTCTACGTCGCCGGCTGGATCAAGCGCGGGCCGAGCGGGATCATCGGGACGAACAAGAAGGACGCGAACGAAACCGTGCAGCTGCTGCTCGAGGACGCGGCGGCCGGGAGGCTTGCGCGCAGCGACAATCGCGATCTCGCCGACGTGCTCGCAGAACGCGACGCGGCGCCGGTTCTCTACGCCGGCTGGGAGGAGATCGACCGCCTCGAGAAGCAGGCGGGCGAGCCGCACGGCCGCCCGCGGATCAAGCTCGCGACCTGGGACGAGCTGCTCGCGGCGTCCGGAGGCGTCCCTCGGTCGAGGGACGCCGCGTAATCCGAAGCGGCGCGGCGTCCGAGAACACGGGTGTGCGGCAACTGATCGAGTGCTTGCTCTGCGGCAAGCGGCGTCACGACCTACAAGCGCAGCCCGCCTGTCCCAGGTGCGGCTACCTGGGCTGGGCGCGGCCGTCCGACCTCGACGAGCGGACTCGCCGGATCCTGCGCGAGCGCCCGCCCGAGCAGCGTCGTCTGCGCGCGGTTGCCTAGCTAGACTCGGCGTCCGTGGCCACCACGGAACGCAAGGAGCTGTGGGGAGGCGAGACGACGAAGGCGGTAGCGAACTTCCCCGTCTCGGGCGAGCCGATCCCCGTCCACGTCGCGCGCTGGCTCGGACGCATCAAGGGCGCGGCCGCGCGCGTGAACGCGGACCTCGGTCTGCTCGACGCCGACAAGGCCGAGCGGATCGCCGGCGCCGCGGAGCGCATCGCGTCGGGCGAGCTCGACGACCAGTTCCCGATCGACGTCTTCCAGACGGGCTCGGGCACGAGCTCGAACATGAACGCGAACGAGGTGCTCGCGTCGCTCGCCGGCGAGGGCGTCCATCCGAACGACGACGTCAACATGGGCCAGTCGTCGAACGACGTCTTCCCGAGCGCCGTCCACCTCGCCGCGCTCGAGCAGCTGACGCACGACTTGCTGCCCGCCCTGGACGGCCTCGCGTCGGCGCTCGAGGCGAAGGCACGCGAGTTCGACGACGTGGTCAAGTCGGGGCGGACACACTGGATGGACGCGGTCCCGGTCACGCTCGGCCAGGAGTTCGGCGGCTACGCGGCGCAGGTGCGCCAGGGCCAGAAGCGGATCGAGGCGACGCTCGGTCGCGTCGGCGAGATCCCGCTCGGCGGCACGGCCGTCGGCACCGGGCTCAACACGCACCCCGAGTTCGCCGAGCGCGTGCGCCGACTCCTCTCGGAGGAGACGGGCCTCGAGATCTCGCCGCCCGCCGATCCGTTCGAGTCCCAGGCTGCGCGCGACGCGCTCGTCGAGGCGTCGGGCGCGCTTCGGACGGTCGCCGTGTCGCTGACGAAGATCGCGAACGACCTCCGCTTCCTGGGCTCGGGTCCTCGGGCGGGGCTGTCCGAGATCTTCCTGCCCGAGCTGCAGAAGGGGAGCTCGATCATGCCGGGCAAGGTCAACCCGGTCATTCCCGAGGTCGTGACGCAGGTCGCCGCGCAGGTGATCGGGAACGACGCGGCGATCGCGATCGGCGGCATGAACGGCCACTTCGAATTGAACGTCTACGTGCCGATGATCGCGCGCAACCTGTTCGACTCGATCCGCCTGCTCTCGAGCGCGTCGCGGCTCCTCGCCGAGAAGTGCGTCTCGGGCATCGAGGCGAACCGCGAGGTCGCCGAGCGCTACGCCGAGCTCACGCTGTCGGCGGCGACGGCGCTCAACCCGTACATCGGCTACGACCGAGCGACCGAGATCGTGAAGGAAGCAGCGTCCTCCGGCCGTTCGCTCCGCGAGGTCGCGCGGGAGCAGGGCGTGGAGGAGTCAGTGCTCGACGAGGCGCTCGACTACCGCGCGATGGCGAAGCCGCACGGCCAGTAGAACGCCGGAAGGCCGCCCGAGAGCGGCCTTCCGGCGTGCGATCCCTCGGCGCTACGGCCGGTTGATCGTGATCGTCGGCGACGTCCACGTCTCGAGGTGCGCCGGATTGCCGGCCTCCGCGAGCGCCTTCGTCACCGTCAGCTTCAGCTTGTACTGCCCATCCGGAACGGCGCGGCGATGCAGCTTGCCGCCGTTGCCGTTGTCGGAGAACGCCCGCTTCCCGTCCCACGTCCAGACGAAGAAGGAGTCCGCGGTGCTGTTCCGCGGGAGGTAGTCCTCCCACATCACGAGCGACTCGGTGCCGGCGATCGGCACGCCGGTCGCTGCGTTCACGACGACGAACTCCGCGCGGCGGGCCTGATGCTCGAAGTGCGTCAGGATCCGCGGGAAGTCCGTTCCGGTGAACGTGTAGGTCGCCCCGCCCGGCTGGATGGTGAAGTCCGCCAGCGTCCCGGTACCGCACGGCGACGAGCCGCCCGCCTTCGCCAGCGCAGGCAGATTGCAGACCGTGGGCGTCAGCACCGTGATCGACTGGTAGTCACCCTCGAAGCCGGCATACGGAACGCGGAGCGGCGGAAGGCCGCCCGTCGTCGGCGTCAGGATCACGTACCCGCCATACTGCGCCCGGTTCAACACCGGGTCGATGATCGGCGAGATCGTGACGTCGAAGGACGCAGTCGCGCCTGCCGAGACCGTCACGGTCGGTGCGCTGAACGAGGCGTTCGAGACTGGCCCGAACAGACTCGGTGCGTTGGTGGCGCCGCCGGTCGTGATCCCGCCGCGGTGCGACAGGGTGTACGTGACGGCCGAAGCACCGTTGTTCGTGACGGTCAACGTCCTCGTGTGCGGCCCGTTGCCCTCACCGAGCGCGAGCTTCGCCGGAGTCACCCACGACGTCGCCAGGATCGTGTCGTCGATGTCGACCATGCCCGCGCCCTGGCGATGGACGGCCTGCCAGATCGCCGCGTTGAAGTTCACCGGGTCGGCGCTGTTCTGGAGCACCGTCCGATACATCGACCGCGGCAAGTTCGGCCGTGCCTGCATCAGGAGCGCGGCGGCACCGGCGACGTGTGGCGATGCCATCGAGGTGCCGCTGACGATCGCGTAGCCGCCCTTCTCGAGCGGATACGTCGACCGGATCAGACCTCCCGGTGCGGCGATGTCCGGCTTGAGGTCGAGCTCGGCCGTCATGCCGTACGAGGTGAACGACGACGCGAGGCCACCGGACGGGTTGACCGCGTTGACGCGATCGGTCGTCCAGCGAACCGTCACCGGCCCGGCGGTGATCTCGGCCTTGATCGCGTTTCCGTCCTGCTGCGAGATCGCGACGTTGAAGAAACCACGATCGACGACCGATCCGCCGGCGAAGAGCCCCGAGACGTTGTTCGCCGTGATCACGCCGACTGCTCCGGCGTCGATCGCCCGCTGGTACTTCGCGTCGAACGTGCAGGTCCCGCGGTCGATCAGCGCGACCTTGCCGGACGGGTTGGCGAGGTACGGGTCCGCGGCGGGGAGGCTCCAGGTCGGGCCGGACTGCGTGCAGCCGCGGCCGACGTAGACGACCTCCGCACTTGTACCGCTCGTCGGAGCGTCGGCAGTCTCGGTGATCTCGAGATACGGCACCTGCCGGTCCGCAGGCGTTCGGAACGTGAGCGCACTCACGTGCGTGTTCTCGATCGACGCGACACCGATCACCTTCCGGCCGACGCCGGGGGCGCTGGCCGAGTAGACGCCGTTGGCGCCGCTGTTGCCGATCGAGGTCACCACGACCATGCCCGCGTCGACGAGCGCGTCGGCACCGACGGCCGTCGGGTACTGCGGCCACGTCTGGAACGCCGAGCCGATGCTCATGTTCAGGATGTCCATCCCGTCACCGAGCGCGCGCTCCATCGCGGAGAGCATGATGTCCGCGGTCGTCGAGCCCTCGCAGCCGAAGACCCGATACGCGCCGAACGTCACGCCCGGGGCGACGCCGCGGGCGCCGCCGGCGGCCGCCGGGCTTGCGCCCACGATGCCGGCGACATGCGTGCCGTGCCCGTTACAGTCGTCGGGGTTCGGGTCGGGGTTCGGCGTCGGGTTGTAGGCCGACGAGCTCTCGTCCGCGTTGAAGCTGTCGCCGACGAAGTCGAAGCCCGTGCTGACGCGACAGCCGGCCCCGAAGCATCCGCCCAGATCGGGGTGGTTCCAGTCGATGCCGGTATCCATCACCGCGACCTTGACGCCGGCACCCGTCCAGCCCGCCGCCTGAGCCTGATCGGCGCCGCTCATCGCGATCGCGGTCGCGAGCTCGGGGTCGATCGACACACCCGGCTCGGGCGCGGCGACGGTCAGCACCGGATAGATCTCGCTGACGCTCGGCAACGAGGCGAGCGTTCCGACGTCGCTCGGCGCCACCGACACGGACAATCCCTTCCAGACCTTCTCGTACGAGAACCGCTCCTTGAAGCCGACGCCGTTCGCCTTTGCCTCCGAACGGAACTCGTCGGCCGATCCCTTGAGGCCGACGAACCACGCCGACGGTGTCTCGTCGAACACGCCGGAGACACCCGGCTCTGTTCCGAGCGCGACCAGCGCGTCGTCCGCGATCGCGACGGGGACGGCGACTGCCGCCGCCACCGCCATCGCGATCAGGACGCGCCGACCGCGCGAAAAGTGCACTCCCATCCATCCTCCCCTTCTCCGGTTTCGCGCGCCGCCTCTCTCCCGCGGCGCGACCTCGTGCCAAGCCGGGCGATCGTATTCCGGACGATATTGGCGGTTCAAACGCGGTTTCTATATCGCGGTCGCTTCCCCCGCCTAGATAGCCGCAGCTATATGAGGGTGTTTGTCGAGCAAAACGGCATGAGCTCTGTTAGGTTCCGCCGGCTCGAGGGTGGACATCGCGTGGGCACGAAAAGACGCGCTGTCCAGGTCAACTTCGAAAGGGGAGAGCGTGAAGAAGGTCTTTCGGCCGCTCGCGGTGTTGACAGCCGCGGGCGCTGTGCTGCTGCTTTTGGCAGCGGCAACTGCTCCGGCCGGCACACCCGGCGGGAGGCTGTCAAAGGAGGAACGCGCCGCCATCGCCAAGGCGCGTGCAGAGGGGAAGGACTCGGTGATCCTGCTGATCGCAACTCAGCCGGGTCAAGCCAAGGCCGTGGTCGACGGGCTCGAAGGGCTCGGGGCCAAGGTCGGCTATCGCGACGACCAGCTCGGCTACGTCCGCGCGAGCGTTCCGCTGGACAAAGTCGCGCAGGCGTTCGGCCTCGCCGGAGTCGCAGCCGCGGACGTCGACGAAATCATTCCGCTGCCGGATCCGCGGCCCGAGGCCGGTGGGTTCAACGTGGCGAACACCGCTCCCGGCGCCTCGACGCCTCGGAGCAATCCGTACCTGCCGATCCGCGACACGGGCGCGGCGTCGTTCCTCGACGCGCATCCGACGTGGGACGGCCGCGGCGTGACGATCGGGATCGTCGACACCGGAATCTCACTCGACAACCCGAGCCTGACGACGACGAGCACGGGCGAGCGCAAGATCGTCGATTGGGTGACGGGAACCGATCCGCTGGACCCGCAAAATCAGGATCCGACGTGGATCAACATGGCCGCTCAGGTCAGCGGCGCGAGCTTCACGTTCAACGGCGCGACGTACACGGCGCCGGCCGCAGGCTCGTACCGGATCGGGGCGTTCCGCGAGAACGATCCGCGGTTCGGGGGCGAGTACAACTCGGCTACCGGTGGCGGCACTGGAGACCTGAACCGCGACGGAGACCGGACGGACGTGTTCGCAGTCCTCTGGAACACGAACACGGATCAGGTTTGGTGGGACACCGACGCCGACAGGTCCTTCGCCGACGAGAACGCGATGAAGAACTACTCCGAGAACTTCGACGTCGGCTACTTCGGCACGGACAATCCTGCGACACCGATCGCCGAGCGTGTGCCCTTCGTCGTCCAGACGGACGAGAAGAACAAGTACGTCAACCTCGGCATCGTCGCGGGCGCCCACGGCTCGCACGTGGCTGGAATCGCCGCCGGCAACAAGCTCTTCGGCGGCAACATGACGGGCGCCGCTCCCGGCGCGAAGATCGTCTCATCGCGCGCGTGTCTGTTCGTGGCAGGGTGCACGGCGCACGCGTTGTTCGAGGGCATGATCTTCGTCGCGAAGCAGAAGAACGTCGACGTGATCAACATGTCCATCGGCGGCCTGCCTGCACTGAACGACGGCAACAACGCTCGCTGCGCTCTCTACGGGCGGCTGATCGAGCAGTCGAACGTGCAGATGTTCATCTCGGCCGGTAACAGCGGCCCGGGCATCAACACCGCAGGCGACCCCGGTCTCTGCACGGACGTCGTCGGGATGGGTGCCTACATCACCTCCGAGACGTACGAGCGGAACTACGGCACGCCGATGCCGTTCACGCACAACCTGCACTACTTCAGTTCCCGCGGACCTCGCGAGGACGGCGGCTTCTCGCCGAACCTCGTCGCGGGCGGCTCGGCGATCTCGTCGATCCCGATGTGGCAGGCGCCCGGCCCGGTTGCCGGGACGTACGTCCTGCCTCAGGGCTACGCGATGTTCAACGGCACCTCGATGGCGGCGCCGCAGGCGACCGGCCTCGGAGCGCTCCTCGTGAGCGCGGCGAAGCAGTCCAACGTGCAGCGTCAGC
>DASTHC010000147.1:0-3585 GCA_035718485.1 Gaiellaceae bacterium | reverse complement strand
GGGCAGCAGGACGTCCGTTTCCTGCGCGACATGCTCCGGCACGCCTACTACTGGCGCTCACGCGACACCGAGTTCCCGATCACCCGCTACGTCAACGCGTGGGGGCGGGACGGCGACCGCGCGCTGATCGCGCTCGACGACTTCCACGAGGTCGGCGCGGCCTGGTACCGGCTCTACAGCGAGGGTGAGCCCGGATTCGGGTTCGTCGACGCCGAGACGCCAGAGCTGACGATCGGCGTCGTGCCCTCCAGACGCGGGAAGGGGATCGGCTCGGGGCTCCTGGACGCCCTGCTCGACCGCGCCCGGAAGGACGGCTTCGGCCGGATCAGCCTCTCCGTCGAGAAGACGAACCCCGCCGTCCACCTCTACGAGAGCCGCGGCTTTCGGACGGTGGCGGGGGACGGCGACCTCCTGATGGTGGCCGAGCTCCAACAGGAATAGGCCTCTTCGGGGCTCCGTTCGTACTAGGTACACTTTCGATACCTACTACTGGATGGAGAGGTTCTTGGACAAGTTGCTGCTGATCCCGCTGGAGGACTCCGTCGTCTTCCCGCACATGACCGTCACGCTGACGGTCGATACGGCGGGCGAGGAGCGCGTGCTGCTCGTCCCGAACCACGAGAACGAGTACGCCTCGGTCGGCACCGTCGCCGAGGTCGTCGAGCGCGTCCGGCTGCCCGGCGGCGGCCGTGCCGTCGTGCTCAACGGCCTCCACCGCGGGGTGCTCGGTGCTGCGGAGAGCGATCCTCGCGGGCGCCTGCGCGTCGAGGTCGAGGAGCGGCCCGACGAGGAGGACTGGGACGCGAGGCTTCGCGAGCTCGGCACCGAGTACCGCGCAATCGTCGAGGAGATCCTCGAGCTGCGCGGCGACGACGGCCGCGTCGCCGCGTTCCTGCGCGCGATCGGAGACCCCGGCGCGCTCGCCGACACCGTCGGCTACTCGCCGGACGTCGACTTCGAGCGGAAGGTGCGCATTCTCGAGACGCTCGACCTGCGTGAGCGGCTCGAGCTCGCCATCGAGCTCCAGCGCGAGGTGCTGGCGACGCTCGACGTGCGCCGGCGCATCCGCGAGGACGTCGAGGAGGGCGCGCAGAAGCAACAGCGCGAGTACATCCTCCGGCGCCAGATGGACTCGATCCGCAAAGAGCTCGGCGAGGACGACTCCTCGGTCATCGAGGAGTACCGCCAGAAGCTCGAGGAGCTCGAGCTGCCCGAGCACGTCCGCGAGCAGGCCGAGCGCGAGCTCGGACGCTTCGAGCGGATGGGCGAGCAGGGGGCCGAGTCGCAGATGATCCGCACGTACCTCGACTGGCTCTTCTCGGTGCCGTGGGGCAAGACCTCGGAGGAGCGCCTCGATCCCGTGTTCGCACGTGAGGTGCTCGACGAGGACCACTACGGGCTGAAGGACGTCAAGGAGCGGATCGTCGAGTACCTCGCGGTCCGGAAGCTCCGCGAGGAGCGCGGGATCGAGGAGGACAAGCGCTCCGGCGCGATTCTGACGCTGATCGGGCCGCCCGGGACGGGCAAGACGTCGATCGGCGAGTCGGTCGCGCGCGCGCTGAACCGCGAGTTCGTCCGCATGTCGCTCGGCGGCGTGCGCGACGAGGCGGAGATCCGCGGCCACCGGCGCACCTATATCGGCGCGCTGCCGGGCAGGCTGGTCCGCGCGCTCCGCGACGCCGGGACGATGAACCCGGTGATCCTGCTCGACGAGGTGGACAAGGTCGGCGCCGACTGGCGCGGCGATCCGTCCGCGGCGCTGCTCGAGGTCCTCGACCCCGCGCAGAACCACTCGTTCCGCGACCACTACCTCGACGTCGAGCTCGACCTGTCCCAGGTCGTGTTCATCGCCACCGCGAACATCGCCGACACGATCCCGCAGCCGCTGCTCGACCGGATGGAGGTCATCCGCTTCGACGGCTACACGGTCGACGAAAAGGTCGCGATCGCGCGCGGGTACCTCTGGCCGCGGCAGCGCGACCGGAACGGCCTGCGCGAGGAGGAGGTCTCGATCGACGACCCGACGCTTCGGACCGTCGTCTCCGAGTACACCCGCGAGGCGGGCGTGCGCCAGCTCGAGCGCGAGCTCGGGAAGGCGCTGCGCAAGACGGCGACGAAGCTCGTCGCGAACGAGGTGGAGGCGCCCGTCGTCGTCGACCTCGAGGTCGTGCGCGACGCACTCGGCCGCCAGCGCTTCTACCAGGAGGCTGCCGAGCGGACCGCAGTGCCGGGCGTCTCGACCGGGCTCGCAGTCACGGGCACGGGTGGGGACATCCTCTTCATCGAGGCGACTCGGATGAAGGGCGACGGCCGACTCGTGCTCACCGGGCAGCTCGGCGACGTGATGAAGGAGTCCGCGCAGATCGCGCTCTCCTACGTCCGGTCACACTCGGGCGAGCTCGGGATCGACGAGTCCGCGTTCGACGACACGTCGTTCCACGTACACGTGCCTGCGGGTGCGATCCCGAAGGACGGCCCGAGCGCCGGCATCGCGATGACGACCGCGCTCGCGTCGCTTCTCTCCGGCCGGCCCGTGAAGCACACGGTCGGCATGACCGGCGAGGTGACGCTGCAGGGTCGCGTGCTGCCGATCGGCGGTCTCAAGCAGAAGGTGCTGGCGGCGCATGCGGCCGGCCTCCGCGACGTGATCCTGCCGGAGCGGAACCGAGCCGACCTCGACGACGTGCCGGAGGACGTGCGCGAGGAGCTCGCGTTCCATCCGGTCATGACGCTCGGCGAGGTGCTCGAGCTCGCGCTCGAGGAGGAGCCGTCGCACCGTGCCGTCGCGGCCTAGTCAGTCCACGGTGCCCGAGGAGGTCGCCCTTGCGGCGGACCTCCTCGGGCGCCGCTGGGTGCTCGCGATCGTCTATGCCTCGCACGGCGGCGCGACGCGCTTCAACGAGTTCAAGCGCCTGCTCGTCGGGATCACGCCGCGGATGCTGGCGCAACGGCTGCAGGATCTCGAGGAGGCAGGGATCCTCGAGCGGGTGGTGTACGACACGCGCCCGCCTCGCGTCGAGTACCGGCTGACCGACGCCGGGCGCCGGCTCCGTGCCCTCGTCCGCGCGCTCGACCACTGCGCCGACGACCTCTGCGGCCCGCGCCGATAACATCGCGCCCGTGGACTACGACGTCGCGGTTCTCGGAGGCGGCCCGGGCGGCTACACCGCCGCGATCCGCGCGGCGCAGCTCGGCGCGAAGACCGCCTGCATCGAGAAGGAGCCCGAGCTCGGCGGGACCTGCCTCCGCATCGGCTGCATCCCGACGAAGGCCTGGGTGCAGACGGCGTTCGCGATCAAGGAGGCACACGAGTCCTTCGCGAAGTTCGGCGTGAACGTCGGCGAGCCGCAGCTCGACATAAACGTCGCGAACCAGTGGAAGGACGGCGTCGTCAAGCAGATGACCAGCGGCGTCGCCTCCCTGTTCAAGGCGAACGGCGTCGAGTGGATCAAGGGCTACGGCCGCTTCAAGGACGCGAACACGATCGCGGTGGAGGGCGGCGAGGACGTGACGTTCAAGCAGGCGATCATCGCGACCGGGTCGTTCCCGCTCCGCCCGCCGATCGAGGGCCTCGACTCGCCCCGC
>DASTHC010000146.1:0-14924 GCA_035718485.1 Gaiellaceae bacterium | reverse complement strand
GGACGCGAAGGAGGGGATGACGGCGTTCGTCGAGAAGCGCGAGGCGCGCTTCTCCGGGCGCTAGCCGAGAACGAGCCGCTCGGCGATCAGCGAGAACGGCTCGCCCATCGCCGCGTCGATCGTCGCCTGGGCCTTCTCTGTCCACGCGACGGCGGTCTGACCCTTCTTCAGGCTCGAAAGCCTCGCCGACGTCACGAGCGCGCCGAGCGGGTCGGAGATCACGACACTCGGCGAAACCGAGAGCTCGACCGCACGCTTGACGCCTGCGACGCGCATGCCGCCGGGCCACGACTGCACTCGGTCGACCATCAACGTCAGCGACCGCGAGGCGGAATCCGCCGTCACGACGCTCCCCCGGAGTGCCGCGGTGAAGTCTGCTCCGGGCTGCACGGCGAAGAGCAGCCGCTTCGCCCTGTTCAGGTGCTTGAACGGACTGACGGACGCTCCGCCCCCGGGATGCACCTCGAAGTGCAGGTGGTACCCCGCCTGGTCGGCGTCGCCGGAGTTGCCGTTGTATGCGATCGGCTGACCCGCCTCGACCTTCGCGCCGTCTTTCAAGCCCTTCCAGTACGACCCGCCCGCAACGCACTTCCCGCGGTTGTCGTTCTTCGGTGTCAGGTCGTTGTTCAGGTGGATGTAGACGTACATCGTGCCGCTCGCCCCGTACAGGTAGAGCATGCAACCGGCGCGCGCCGACGTCGTGTGGAACTTCACCTTGCCGGCCTCGACTGCGACGGCGGGCGAACGCCACGTCGTCATGATGTCGTTTCCCTCGTGGATCCCCTGGCCGCGCGGCGCGCCGAAGTCGTTGATGTACGTCGCCTTGCCGACGACCGGGAAGACCAGCTGCGGAACCGTCGGCGCGGTCGCGTCGGAGGCCGCGTAGGCGGCTGCCGACCCTGCGGTCAGGGCCATCGCGGTGAGAACGAGAAGTCCTCGGGCTGTCGTCCGGTGGCGTGTCATGAGCTCCGGTTCGCGCTCGAAGCGCCGGAGGGTAACACGGAATCCGACTGCGCCTTGGCTTCGCGCCCTCGGGATAAAGTCCTCGCCCGATGAAGATCGCCGTCTGCGTCAAGCAGGTTCCCGAGGGCAACAAGCGCCTCGACCCAGCAACCAAGCGGCTCGACCGCTCCGGCGAAGGGGCGCTCAACGCGTTCGACGCGCACGCGGTCGAGGAGGCGCTCCGCGTCAAGGATCACTCGGGTGAGGGAGAGGTCGTCCTCGTCTCGATGGGTCCGGCGAAGGCGGCCGACGCGCTCCGCAAGGCGCTCGCGATGGGCGCCGACCGGGCGGTGCTCGTGACCGACGATGCCGCGGCCGGCGCGGACCTCGTCGGGACGAGCCGTGTCCTCGCGGCCGCGCTCGAGCGCGAGCAGCCCGACCTGATCCTCTTCGGCCAGCAGGCGGCCGACGCCGACGGCGCCGTGCTGTGGTCGGCGGTCGCCGAGCGGTTGCGTCGTCCCGTCATCTCGCAGGTGGCCGAGCTGACGGTCGCCGACGGCAAGGCGCGGGGAAAGCGGCAGACCGAGTTCGGCTACGACGTGATCGAGGCGCCGCTCCCAGCGGTCGTCGCGGTCTCGGATGCGATCAACGAGCCTCGCTACCCGTCGCTCAAGGGGATCATGGGCGCGAAGTCGAAGCCGCAGGAGACCGTCACGCTCGCGGACCTCGGCGTCGAGGCCGGCGCGATGACCGAGGTGCTCGCGCTCTCCGAGCCGCCGCCTCGGGGCGAGACCCGGAAGATCGAGGACGACGGGAACGCCGCCATGCAGATCGTCGAGTTCCTCGCGGAGCGGAGGCTGATCTGAGCACGCTCGTCTTCCTCGAGCACCACGAGAACGAGCTGCAGAAGGGTGCGCTCGGCGTGCTCTCGAAGGCGGCGCAGCTCGGCGACGACGAGGTCGTCGGGGTCGTGATCGGCTCGGGCGTCCGCACGCTCGCCGACGGTGCGGGCGAGTTCGGCGCAGGGAAGGTCTTCGTGGCCGACGACGCGTCGCTCGAGGCGCCGCTCCCGCAGCCGCGCGTCGACGTTCTCGCGTCCCTCGTCCGCGGTCAAGGCTTCGACACCGTTCTCTTTGCAGCGTCGGTGCTCTCGGCCGACGTCGCAGCGGGGCTTGCGGCGCGGCTCGACGCCGGCCTCAACTGGGACCTCGTCGACCTCGAGCGCCGCGACGGGCAGCTCGTCGGCAAGCGACCCGCACTCGGCGACTCCGTCTACGTCGACGTCGGCTGGACGAGCGAGCCGCGGCTCGCCATCTTCCGATCGGGCACGTTCGACCCCGCGGCGACGGGTGGATCAGCCGAGGTCGAGGACGTCGCGGTCGAGCTCGAGGAGCACTCGCGCGGCGCGACGATGGTCGAGCAGGCCCACGCCGAGAGCGAAGGCCCGGACCTTGCCGAGGCCGACGTGATCGTCGCGGGCGGCCGCGGGCTCGGCGGGCCTGAGAACTTCACGCTCGTCGAGGAGCTCGCGAAGGCGCTCGGCGGGGCGGTCGGCGCGACGCGCGCCGTCGTCGACGCGGGCTGGTACCCGTACTCGACGCAGATCGGCCAGACCGGCAAGTCGGTCTCGCCGAAGCTCTACGTCGCGTGCGGCATCTCCGGAGCGATCCAGCACAAGGTCGGCATGCAGAGCTCGGGGACGATCGTCGCGATCAACAAGGATCCGAACGCGCCGATCTTCGACTTCTGCGATCTCGGGGTCGTGGGCGACGTGCACCAGGTCGTGCCGAAGCTGACCGAGCTCGTCCGCGAGCGCCGCGCTTCGTGACGCGCCCGGCCGACTTCCCGCCACCTTTCTCCGCGTCCGAGGTCATCGCGGCGCCGACCGATCCGCCGGACGAGCGAATCGACGTCGGCGTGCTGATCGTGGGCGCCGGGCCGGCCGGGCTCGCGTGCGCGATCAGGCTCGGCCAGCTGCTCGAGGAGGCGCCCGAGCTGCGAGCGCGCCTTGGCGACGTCCCGGTCGCGGTGCTCGAGAAGGGGAAGCAACCTGGCTCGCACCTTCTCTCCGGCGCCGTCGTCAATCCGCGCGGCCTGCGCAACCTCTTCCGCGGCCGCAAGGAGATCGAGGACATGCCGTTGCTCGAGCCGGTCGAGGCCGAAGCCGTGTTCTTCCTGACGGCCAACTCGGCATACCGAATCCCGGCGCCCCCGACGATGAAGAACCACGGCAACTTGGTCGCGTCGCTCTCGCAGCTCGGGCGGTGGCTCGCCGAAGAGGCCGAGCAGGCGGGCGCGATGATCCTGCCGGAGACGTCGGCGACAAAGCTCCTTGTCGACCACGGCCGCGTCGTCGGCGTTCGCACCGGGGACAAGGGTCGCGGTCGCGACGGCGAGCCGTTGCCGAACTTCGAGCCGGGCTCCGACCTCGTCGCGCGCGTGACCGTGCTCGCCGAAGGCACCCAAGGGCATCTGACCACCGCGGCGATCGAGCACTTCCAGCTCGAGGGCGAGAACCCGCAGGTCTGGGCGCTCGGGGTGAAAGAGGTGTGGCGCGTCGCCAAGCCGCTGAAGCGCGTGATCCACACGCTGGGCTGGCCGTTGCGCGGCGGCGCGAAGTACCGGGAGTTCGGCGGCTCCTTCATCTACCCGATGGGCGACGAGCACGTGACGCTCGGGATGGTCGTCGGGCTCGACTATCGCGACGTCGAGCTGTCGGTGCACGACGTGCTCCAGGAGCTGAAGATGCACAGCCTCGTCATGCCGATCGTCGCCGGCGGCGAGCGGATCGAGTGGGGCGCGAAGACGATTCCCGAAGGCGGGTTCCTCGCTTTCCCGAAGCGGCTGCATGCGCCGGGGCTGCTCTTCTGCGGCGACGGTGTCGGGATGGTCAACGTGCCCGCGCTCAAGGGGATCCACTACGCGGTCGAGTCGGGGAGGCTCGCAGCTGAGTCGGCGTTCGACGCGCTCCAGCGTGGGCGCACCGCGGCGACGCCGGGCGTGCTCGAGTCGTACGACCGCGCGGTGCGGGACAGCTTCATCTGGCGCGACCTCGAGCAGGTGAAGAACATGCGCCAGGCGTTCGGGCGCGGCTTGTGGGTTGGCGGCGCGCTCGCGGGGATGATGACCGCGACGAAGGGGAAGCTGCCGCCGGGGACGTTCCGGACCGAGCCCGACTCGTCGCACGACCTGATCCGCACGAACCGCGCGTCCCGGTATCCCGCGCCGGACGGCAGGCTCGCGTTCGACAAGCTCTCGTCGGTCTTCCTGTCCGGGAACAAGACGCGGGAAGACCAGCCGGACCACATCCGCATCCAGCGACGCGTACCGCGTGATCTCGGCGACCTCTGGGTGCGGCTCTGTCCCGCGCAGGTGTACGAGGTGGCGGAGGCCGACGGGGACGGCGGTGTCGAGGTGCAGCTGAACCCGTCGAACTGCGTGCAGTGCGGCGCGATCACCGCGAAGGGCGGGAGGCTGACGCCGCCGGAGGGCGGCTCCGGGCCGGAGTACCAGCGGACGTGACCGCGCCCGGCAGACCCGCGGGACAGGACGAGCGCGCGCTCATGGTCGGCCCGCTCGCGATGCCCGGCTTTCTGCTCGTGCTCATCGGCGTTCGGCGCCACCGGCGGGCGTTTGTGCTGGCGGGCGCGGTGCTGCTCGGGCTCGCGATCAAGCTCGTCGATCGGCCGCGCTCGTCGCAGGAGGCCGCGGCGCCGGCGCCGGAGTCGGAGTCGGAGTCCGAGGTGTCGTCGGCGCAGGAGCCGCCGACGTCGACGAAGCCGCCGACGCCGTCGAGGCCTCCGGCGCGGCCGAAACCCGCGAAGCCGCAGAAGCCGCAAGCTCCATCCGCACCGAAGGCGGCCGCCGCCGAATCCGAGCCGACCGCATCCGAGCCCGAACCGGACCAGCCCGAACCGGCCTGACGTCACCGCCTTCCCCTCCCCTCGGGGTGGGGAAGTGGGCCACCCGCCTCCCGAGGCCGACGCTACCCGAGAACCCGTCACGCAACCGTCACGCGATGCGCCAAACGTGTGACGATTCGTCCCCATGGCCGCGACCGCGCTGATCGAGCTCGACGACGTCCGGCGCGCACGCGAGACGATCGGCGACCGCCTGCACCGCACGCCGACGTTCACCTCTGCGGCGCTCTCGCGGCTCACCGGCGCGTCGGTGCACCTGAAGGCCGAGCTCTTCCAGCGCACCGGTTCGTTCAAGCCGCGCGGTGTGCTCACGAAGCTCGCGTCGCTCGGCGCCGACGAGAAGCTGCGCGGCGTGATCGGGATCTCCGCCGGCAACCACGCGCAGGCGCTCGCGTACTGCGCGTCGCTCGAGCAGGTCGACGCGCTCGTCGTGATGTGGCAGGGCGCGAGCGAGCAGAAGATCGCCGCGACGCGCGAGTACGGGGCCGCCGTCGACCTCGTTGCTCACGACCCCGGCGAGGCCTTCGAGCGCCTCGACGAGCTGCTCGAGGAGACCGGGCGCACGCTCGTCCACCCGTTCGACGACCCGCTGGTCCAGTCCGGCCAGGGAACCGTCGCGCTCGAGCTGCTCGAGGACGTCCCCGACGCGGGCGTCGTCGTCGTGCCGGTCGGCGGCGGCGGGCTGATCGCCGGCATCGCGACCGCAGTCAAGGGCCTGCGCCCAGACGTCCGCGTCGTCGGCGTCGAGCCCGAGACCTCCGCGGCGCTCCACCTCGCCCTCGAGGCGGGCGAACGCGTTGAGATCAAACCCGTCTCGATCGCCGACGGGCTCAACGCGCCCCACGCGGGCCG
This sequence comes from Gaiellaceae bacterium, assembly GCA_035718485.1. Lineage (GTDB taxonomy): Bacteria > Actinomycetota > Thermoleophilia > Gaiellales > Gaiellaceae > JACCTU01. The sequence goes on along the minus strand of DASTHC010000146.1, from coordinate 9,210 downwards.
GAACGCCGTGGCCGTCGCGCGCGAGCGCGTCGACGAGGTCGTTCTCGTGACCGAGGCCGAGCTCGAGGACGCGTTCCGCCTCCTCTACAGCCGCGCGAAGCTCGCCGTCGAGCCCGCTGGCGCCGCCTCGACCGCCGCGCTCGTCGGCGGGAAGATCGCCCACGACCCCGGCGAGCACGTCGCCCTTGTTGTCTCCGGGGGCAACGTTTCGGCCGAAACCGCCTCTGCTATCCTGGCTCCGCGATGAAGGCCGGTATCCATCCCGATTACGTGCTTGCGAATGTGACGTGCTCCTGCGGGAACACGTTCCAGACGCGTTCCACGAAGCCGGAGCTCCACGTCGAGATCTGCTCCAACTGCCACCCGTTCTACACCGGGAAGCAGAAGCTGATGGACACCGGCGGCCGGGTCGAGCGCTTCCAGCGGCGGCTCGAGCGCGCCGGCGGCGCCCGCCGGGGCTAGCTCCACACTTTCCGACGATGCAGACGATCGGCGGCCAGGCGGTCCTCGAGGGCGTGATGATGCGCAGTCCGGCGCATTGGGCACTCGCGGTCCGAAAGCCGAACGGCGAGATCGCGCAGCATACGACGCCGATCAGCTCGCCAATGGCGCGCCACCGCGTTTTCCGCCTGCCGATCATCCGCGGCGTCGTCGCGCTCGGCGAGTCCCTCGCGATCGGTTTCCGCGCGCTCGCGATCTCCGCGAACTACGCGGCGCAGGACGCCGACGCAGACGAGAAGGAAGAGGTCGAGACCGAGCTCTCGCGCTGGGCGATCTTCTTCGCCTTCGCGATCGCGATCGGCTTCGCCCTCATGCTCTTCAAGGTCACGCCGGCGCTGATCACGAACTGGCTGCCGATCGAGACCGACGGCTACTTCGTGGTCGTGGAGGGTCTGATCCGCGTCTCGATCTTCATCCTCTACATCCTCGTCATCTCGCTGCTGCCAGACCTCCGCCGCGTCTTCCAGTACCACGGCGCGGAGCACAAGGCGATCAACGCGCTCGAGGCCGGCGAGGAGCTGACGCCGGAGAAGGTGCAGCGGTACTCGCTGATCCACCCGCGCTGCGGCACCGCGTTCCTGCTCTGGGTGATGGTGATCGCGATCTTCGTCTTCGCGTTCGTCGGGCAGCCGTCGTGGCCGTGGCTGATCGCGAGCCGCATCCTGCTGCTCCCGTTGATCGCCGGCCTCGCCTACGAGCTGATCCGCTTCGCCGGAAAGCACACGGACAACCGCATCCTGATGACGCTGCTGGCCCCGGGCCTCTGGCTCCAGCGGCTCACGACGCGCGAGCCTTCGCTCGACCAGCTCGAGGTCTCGATCCGCGCCTTGCGCGAGGTCCTCAAGCTCGAGGATCAGGAGCGCCCCGACGCGCGGCGGCGTGTCGAAGTCATGGCCTGAGGGCGATGGCGCTCGACGATCTGATCGACGACCTCGAGCGGCGCTACCTCGAGACGCAGGAGCGGATGTCCGATCCGTCGGTCTACAACGATCGGCGCGAGGCGGCGGAGACCGGCCGCCGTCTGAAGGATCTCGAGAGCCCGTATCGCCTCGCGCTCGAGTGGCGGCAGACTCGCGACGACCTCGAGGACGCGAAGAACGACGGCGACCTGCGCGAGCTGGTGCCGGACCTCGAGGAACGGCTCGCCGCGCTCGAGGAGGAGCTGAAGCTCGCGCTCGTCGAGACCGACCCGGCCGACCGCAAGGACGTGATCGTCGAGGTGCGGCAGGGCGTCGGCGGCGACGAGGCCGCGCTCTGGGCCGGCGACGTGCTCCGCATGCTCACGCGCTACGCCGATCGCCGCGGCTGGAAGACCGAACAGCTCGGCAGCTCGCCGAGCGAGTCGGGCGGCGTGAAGGAGGTCACGTTCGCGGTCAAGGGCGACGGTGCGTACTCCGTGTTCAAGTGGGAAGGCGGAACCCATCGTGTCCAGCGCGTGCCCGAGACCGAGTCTCAGGGGCGCATCCATACGTCGACCGCGACGGTCGCGGTGATGCCCGAGGCCGAAGAGGTCGAGGTCGAGATCGACCCGAACGAGCTGAAGATCGACGTCTACCGCTCGACCGGACCCGGTGGCCAGAGCGTCAACACGACCGACTCCGCCGTCCGGATCACGCACCTTCCGACCGGCACCGTCGTCGCGATGCAAGACGAGAAGTCGCAGCTCCAGAACAAGACGAAGGCGATGCGGGTGCTCCGGGCACGCCTCTACGAGCTCGAGCGCGAGCGACAGCAGGCCGAGCTCGACGCGACGCGCCGCTCCCAGATCGGCTCGGGTGAGCGGGCTGAGAAGATCCGCACCTACAACTTCCCCGAGAACCGCGTAACCGACCATCGCATCCACCTCACGCAGCACAAGCTCGATCGTGTGCTCGAGGGCGAGCTCGACGAGTTCACCGACGCGCTCACGGCCGAGGATCGGCGAAGGTCGCTCGGCGACGACGGCGCGTGACAGTCGGCGAGGTCCTGCGGCGGGCGACCGAGTACCTCGCCGGCAAGGGGGTCGAGAGCCCGCGGCTCGACGCGGAGCACATGCTCGGCAAGGCGCTCGGCCTCTCGCGCGTCGAGCTCTACATGCACCACGATCGCCCGCTCGACGACGCCGAGCGCGACGCGTTCCGCGAGCTCGTGCGCAGGCGGGGCGAGCGCGAGCCGCTCGCGTACGTGCTCGGCGAGTGGGGCTTCCGCCGGCTGACGCTGAAGACCGATCGGCGCGCGCTCGTTCCGAGACCCGAGACCGAGGTCGTCGTCGAGCGCTGCCTCGCGCTGCTCAACGGTGGCACTCCGAAGGTGCTCGACGTGGGCACGGGAACGGGAGCGATCGCGCTCGCGATCGCCGACGAGCACCCGAGCGCGCAGGTCACTGCGCTCGAGGTCTCGTCCGACGCCCTTGCGCTCGCTCGTGAGAACGCCGCGCGCACCGGCATCGCCGTCGAGTTCGTCGAGGGCGACCTCGTGGGCGGGCTGGGACAGAGCGAATACGATCTCGTCGTCTCGAACCCGCCGTACATCAGGCAAGAGGAGCTCGACACGTTGCAGCCGGAGGTGCGCGACTGGGAGCCGCGGCTCGCGACCCTGGGCGGCGAGCACACGAAGCTGATCGCCGAGCACGCGCTCGAAGCGCTGCACCCCGGCGGGCACCTCGTGCTCGAGGTCGCCGACACGCGCGCGGACGAGGCGGCGGAGCTGCTCGAGCGGCTCGGCTACGACGAGGTGCTCGTCACCGAGGACCTCGCCGGCCGGGACCGGATCGTCGAGGGGAAGCGGCCGTGATCGACAGCGCCGTCGCCGCGCTCAACGCCGGCAAGCTCGTCGTCCTCCCGACCGACACCGTCTACGGCATCTGCTCGAACCCGTACCGGCGCGAACCGGCGGACAAGCTCTTCGAGCTCAAGGGACGCGACCGCCAGCAGGCGATCGCACTCGTGGCCGCCGACCTCGAGATGCTCCTGGAATGCATCCCAGAGCTGCGCGGGCGCTCGGCGACGATCGCGCGCGAGCTCCTTCCCGGCCCGTACACGCTCGTCTTCCCGAACCCGGCGCATCGCTATCGCTGGCTGACGGGCACGCGGCCCGACACGATCGGCATCCGCGTGCCGGACCTCGAGGGCTACGGGAAGCAGGTGCTCGAGCGGGTCGGCGCCGTGGCGGCGACGAGCGCGAACCTCCATGGCGAGCGCGACGCGAAGTCGGTCGCCGAGATCCCGCAGGAGATCCTCGGCCGCGTGGCCGAGGTCGTCGACGCAGGCGAGCTTCCGGGCACGCCGTCCACGGTGATCGACTTCAGCTCGGAGCGCCCAGTCGTCCTGCGCGAGGGCGCGGGCGACGTCGAGCGCGCGCTGTCCGTGCTCGCCTGAGCGGCGAGTAGCATCCCCGGCGAGACTTCCCGGGAGGAGAGCCCATGGCCGTCGCGCAGGAAACCCTCGAGCACCTCCGCACCGCGGGGCTGTCCGAGATCGATCCCGAGATCGCCGAGCTGCTGACGCGCGAGCTCGAACGGCAGCGGAACCAGATCGAGCTGATCGCGTCCGAGAACTTCACGTGGCCGAGCATCTTCGAGGCGGTCGGAAGCGTGCCGACCAACAAGTACGCCGAGGGGTATCCCGGACGGCGGTACTACGGCGGCTGCGAGATCGTCGACGAGATCGAGTCGCTCGCGATCGAGCGTGCGAAGTCGCTGTTCGGGGCGGAGCACGCGAACGTCCAGCCGCACGCGGGCGCGCAGGCGAACATGGGCGTCTACTTCGCGGCGCTCGAGCCCGGCGACACGATCCTCTCGATGCGGCTCGACCACGGCGGGCACCTGTCGCACGGCCTCAAGGTCAACTTCTCCGGGCGGATGTACACGATCGTCGGCTACGGCGTCGACCGCGAAACGGCGCTCATCGACTTCGACGAGGTGCGGTCGCTTGCGAAGGAGCACCGGCCGAGGCTCATCATCTGCGGCGGCTCCGCGTACCCGCGCGCGATCGACGCCGAGCGCTTCCGCGAGATCGCGGACGAGGTCGACGCGCTCCTGATGTGCGACATGGCGCACTTCGCGGGACTCGTCGCGGCCGGCCTCCACCCGAACCCGGTCCCGCACTCCGACTTCGTCACCTCGACGACCCACAAGACGCTCGCAGGCCCACGCGCCGGCTTCATCCTCTGCAAGGAGGAGTTCGCGAAGGACGTCGACCGCGCGGTGTTCCCCGGCATGCAGGGCGGGCCGCTCGAGCACACGATCGCCGCCAAGGCAGCGTGCTTCCGGATCGCGGCGACCGACGCGTTCCGCGAGTACCAGGCGCAGGTTCGTGCGAACGCCGACACGCTCGGCGAGACGCTGCTCGACGGCGGGCTCGACCTGCTGTCGGGCGGCACGGACACGCACCTGCTGCAGATCGACCTCCGCAAATCGGACTGGACGGGCAAGGAAGCCGAGGAGCGGCTCCACGACGTGAAGCTGACCGTCAATCGCAACACGGTTCCGTTCGACGAGCGCCCGCCGACGGTCGGCTCGGGCGTGCGGGTCGGGACGCCCGCGGCGACGATGCGCGGGTTCGACGAGGACGACTTCCGCGAGGTCGGCGCGGTCATGGTCGACGCGCTCGGCGCCTCGCCGGACCTCGAAACGCTCCGCTCGCGGATCGACGTGCTCTGCGACAGGCGTCCGCTCTATCCGGGGTTCCGCGGCTTCACGACCTACGCCGCGTGAGCGCAACCGCAACCGAGCGCGTGACCCACGTCACGCACCCACTCGTCCAGCACAAGCTGTCGTACCTGCGCGAGAAGGACACGCCGACCGTCCACTTCCGCAAGCTCGTGGAGGAGGTCACGCTCCTGCTCACGTACGAGGCGACGAAGGACTTCCCGACCGAGGACGTCGAGATCGAGACGCCGCTCGAGATGGCGTCCTTTCCGCGCATCGCGGGCAAGAAGGTCGCCGTGTGCCCGGTGCTGCGGGCCGGGGTGGGCATGCTCGACGGGGTGCTCTCGCTCATCTCGAGCGCACGCGTCGGGTTCATCGGCATGTACCGCGATGAGGAGACGCTCCAGCCCGTGCAGTACTTCGTGAAGCTGCCGGCCGACATGACCGACCGCGACGCGATCGTGCTCGACCCGATGCTCGCCACCGGCAACTCGAGCGCCGCGGCGATCCAGACGGTGAAGGACGCCGGGGCTCGGACCGTCACGCTCGTCTCGCTCGTCGCCGTGCAGGAGGGCATTGACCGCGTCCACCGCGACCACCCGGACGTGCACATCGTCTGCGCCGCGATCGACCGCGGCTTGAACGAGCGCGGCTTCATCGTCCCCGGCCTCGGCGACGCCGGGGACCGCCTCTACGGCACGAAGTAAACGCTCATGTGGGACGAGCTGACCGAGACACCGGAGGTCGTCTGGGGCTTCGTGCTCGCGCTCGGGATCGTGCTGCTGCTGACGCCCGTCGTCGGGGGGATGGCCCGCCGGATCGGCGCGGTCGACACGCCCGAGCCGCGACGGCTGAACGAGCTGCCGGTGCCGCGACTCGGCGGGCTCGCCCTCTTCTTCGGGATCCTCGTGCCCTCGCTCGCGTTCCTCGATCTCGGCCGCGAGTCGCGCGGCCTGCTCCTCGGGGCGGCGATCGCGACGACGGTCGGCGCGCTCGACGACTTTCGCGGCCTCGAGTGGTGGCAGAAGCTCGGCGGGCAAGTGCTCGCGGCCGCCGTTCCGACGGCGTTCGGGATCTACGTCGACCGCTTCACGTTCCCGTTCATCGGGATCCACGACCTGCCGACGTGGGTCGGCGTCACCGCGACGATCGTCTGGGTCGTCGCGCTGATGAACATGGTCAACTTCCTCGACGGGATGGACGGGCTTGCGGCCGGCGTCTGCGGGATCGCCGGCTTCACATTCGCCGTGATCGCGCTCTCGCTCGGGAAGCCGACGCCCGCCGTGTTCTCGGCGATCGTCGCGGGGGCGTGCTTCGGCTTCCTCCGCCACAACTTCTATCCGGCGCGGATCTTCATGGGCGACTCGGGAGCACTGCTGCTCGGCTACTCGCTCGCCACGGTCGCGGTCCAGGGGCTGCTGAAGACGGCGGCGACGGTCGCGCTGTTCTTCCCGCTCGTGATGCTGGCGATCCCGATCCTCGACACGGGCTTCGTGCTCGCGCGGCGCTTGAAGCACGGCGAGAAGCTCTACGTCGCCGACCAGGCGCACCTGCACTTCCGCTTCCTCCGCCGCGGCTTCTCGCAGCGCCGCGCGGCGCTGACGATGTACGCGTGGTGCATCACGCTCGCGGGCGCAGCGCTCGCGACGCGCTTCGTCCCGTTCCGCGAGCACGGCGAGTGGCACCTCTGGCCGACGCTCCTCGCCCTCGGGATCGGGCTCGTCGCGGTCGCGTTCTCTGTCTACGTCGTCTACGTGCTCGAGCTCGTCAAGCTGGCGAACCCGCGGTCCCGCCGCCGCGAGGAGTCTGTTCGCGAGCGGAAGAGCGCGTAGTCACGAACGCCTCGAGCAGGGCGTTGAGCGGCGGGCCGAGGCGGGGGATCGAGTGGCCCGCGCCCGGCAGGATCGCCCGGTACGCGCCGAGGCGATCCTCGAGCACGTCGCACACCGCGTCGAACGCCTTGGCGTGCCCGCCGGAGACGACGAGCTTCGGGAACTGGGCGGCGGCGAGCGCGTCGAGCGGGACCACCGCCTGATCCGGTGTGCGCTCAGCAATCGCCGCGCGGGCGCCCGCCTCCAGTGCCGGCGGCAGCGGGTCCACGAGGCGAAGCGAGGACCCCACGAGCGGCAGGAAGAACTCGAGGTAGCCGCGCGGATCGTCCGGCACCTCGCCGGCGAAGTTCGCGAGGAACTCCTCGACCGCAGGCTCCTCGCGCGCGAGCCCGAACGCGGGCGGCTCGAGCACCGTCAGGGAGCCGAGCTCCACTCCCTCCGCCGCGAGCAGCGCGACGACCCCGCCGTACGAGTGCCCGACCAGGTGGTCGCCCGGCTCCAACACGTTGCGAAGCTCCCGTGCCTGCACCTCGAAGTCGATCGACGCGAGCGGCGGGTTCGGCGGGTATCCGCTCCGAATCGGCACCACGAGCGTGAACGACGCGGCGAGCGGCTTCTGCGCGTTCCAGGTCATCCAGCCGGGCGCAACGCTGCCGTGGACGAGCACGAGCCGGGGGCCGGAACCGAGCGTCTCGACGTGCATCCGACGAGCGTACAAAATCGGTCGAAATCCGCCAAACCATGCGGAATTCGCTGTCACGAACTCTGATATGCTCGCCCCGGTGGTGGAGCCCGCCCGCCCGTCCTTCCAGCTTGCCGGCGCAGGGGGAACCCTGGTCGGGATGACCGCTGCGTGCGCCGTGATCGGGCTCGTGGTCGGCTGGGCCCTGGGCTCGTGGCCGCTCGGCCTGATCGTCGGCGTCGTGATCGGGATCCCGGTCGGGATCTTCGCGGTCTACCGCCGCTACAGGGAGGCGATGTGAGGCTCGCGATGTTCGAGACGCCGCGCCCCGTGCCGAGCCGCCTCCTTCCGGCGCTCGCCGCCGCGGGGGTGCTCGTCCTCGCGCTGCCGGTCTTCCTCGCCGCGGGGCTCCCGCTCGGCGGCTGGGTCCTCGCGAGCGTGCTCTGGCTCGCCGGCGAAGCGCTCGCGCTCCTCCTGACGCGGCTCGGCGTCGGCGCCGATAAGCTCGCCGCCTCGGGCGTGGTGGGGATCGGGATGACGATGCGCTCGGTCGCGGTCGGCGTGGTGCTGATCGCGGTCGCGGCCACTGACGCGCGGCTCGGTCTCTCCGCCGCGCTCCTCTACGTGATCGCGTACACCCTCGAGCTCGGCGTCTCGCTCGCCACGTACTTCGGACAGGAGACGTCGTGAGCCTCCTGCTCAGCGTGATCACGCTCGCCGCCGAATCCGGCGCCGACGAGGAGAAGTTCGACCCGTCGCACGAGTTCGAGCTTCCCGCCTGGGTGCCGATCCATATCGGTCCGCTCGACATGTCGATCAACAAGGCGGTCGTCTACCTGTGGCTCGGCTGCGTGCTGACGATCCTGCTCGGGATCCTGGTCATGCGCTGGCGCGTGGGCGTCACGCCGGACCGCCGCCAGACGATCGGCGAGTCGATCTACGACGTCGCCCAGACCCAGGTCGCGGAGCAGGGGCTTCCGACGAAGGCGATCGGCCGGTGGTTCCCGTACGTCGCGTCGCTGATGATCTTCATCTGGGTGATCAACATGGTCGGCTTCATCCCGCTCCCGCTCACGGGGGAGACGTGGGAGGTCGCCGGGGTCGACCTCCCGGTCTGGGGCATCTACGCCGCGACGTCGTCGATCTCGGTGACGCTCGCGCTCGCGCTCCTGACGTTCACGTTCACGCACGTTGAGGGCATCCGCGAGAACGGCGTCAAGAAGTACTTCAAGAGCTGGGTCCCGGAGGTCCCGAAAGGATTGCTGCCGCTGCTGATCCCGCTCGAGATCCTCGGGCAGTTCATGCGGCTCATCTCGCTCTCAGTCCGCCTCTACGCGAACATGCTCGCGGGCCACATGCTGATCCTGACCTTCATCGGCCTGATCTTCGTGCTCGGCAACCTGGCCGTCGCCGTGGTCGCCGTGCCTGCCGCGACGGCGTTCTACCTCTTCGAGGTCGTGATCGTCGTCTCGATCCAGGCCTTCATCTTCGCTGCACTCTCGGCCATCTACATCGGCTCGGCCATCGAGCCGGACCACTAAGGAGACACATGTCCAACCTCGTTCTTG
>DASTHC010000145.1:0-14319 GCA_035718485.1 Gaiellaceae bacterium | reverse complement strand
AACCGCTCGCTCGCCGACCTCGTGGCCCAGAGCGACGACCACCTCGGCGCGTTCGCGGTCGCGATCCACGGGGCGGACGAGCTGGCCGCGCGCTACGAGGCCGAGCACGACGACTACCACGCGATCATGGTCAAGGCCCTCGCCGACCGCTTCGCCGAGGCCTTCGCCGAGTACCTCCACGCCGTCGCTCGTCGCGAGTGGTACGAGACGGGGCCTGAGCCGACGAGCGACGATCTGCTCGCGGAGCGCTACCGGGGGATCCGCCCGGCGTTCGGCTACCCGGCCTGCCCCGACCACACCGAGAAGCACACGCTCTTCTCGCTCCTCCAGGCGGACGAGGCCGGCCTCGAGCTGACCGAGAGCTTCGCGATGCTGCCGGCGGCTGCGGTCTCCGGGATCTACCTGGCCCACCCGGAGTCCCGCTACTTCAGCATCGGCCGCGTCGGGCGGGATCAGGCGGAGGACTACGCCGCCCGGAAGGGCCTCCCGCTCGAGGAGGTCGAGCGGTGGCTGGCGCCGAATCTTGCTTACACGCCGCAACCGGAGCCGGCGCTATCCTGACCCGCGGGGACGCCTGTGAGGCGTCCTTTTTTCCAACCGATGAAGACGACGCTGAAGAGAGGCATCGGCCGTGCCGCCGAGCTGAACGGGAACGGCCGTGCCGTCTACCCGCCCGCCGTCGCCGCCCCGATGCGGCGCTACCGGCAGCCCGAGCCCGAGAAGCGCAGCCTCGCCGTCCTCTTCGGGAAGATCGTGCTCTGGATCGTGATCGCCGCACTGATGCTCGCTGCGGGCATCGCGGGCGGCACGTACCTCTACGTCGAGCAGGACATCGCCGCGAGCCTCGGCCCGCGCTCCGCCGACGTGAAGGTCGCGCAGCGTGAGCTCGATGCCGTGATCCCGGGTGAGCCGACGACCGCGCTCGTGCTCGGCTACGACAAGCGGGCGGGGATCGAAGGCGCGGAAACCGGCCACTCCGACACGCTGATGCTCGTCCGGGCCGACCCGGATCTCGAGACGGTCACGATGCTCTCGTTCCCGCGCGACCTGCTCGTCAACATCTACGGGTGCAAGAACCGCGGGCCGTGGGTCTCCCGGATCAACAACGCCTACGGGGAGTGCGGCTCGTCCGCGGCGATCGAGACGGTCCGCCATCTGACCGGCCTGCCGATCAACTTCCTCGTCACCGTCAACTTCCGCGGCTTCAAGCAAGTCGTGAGCCACCTCGGCGGCGTCTGGATGGACGTCGACCGCCGCTACTACAACCCGCCGGGAACCGGCTACGCCGCGATCGACCTCCAGCCCGGCTACCAGAAGCTGAACGGCGCGAAGGCGCTCGACTTCGTCCGCTACCGGCACACGGACTCGGACCTCTACCGCCTCGCGCGGCAGCAGCTGTTCGTGAAGGCGGTGAAGCAGCGCGCCGCCGGTTTCCCCGTGCTCGACCTGCCGCGCCTCGTCAAGGTGATCACGTCCAACGTCGAGGTCGGCAAGGGCGACGGGACGCGCTTCGACGCGAAGGCGATCCTCGACTACGCGCTCTTCGCGTACCAGCTCCCCGGCGGCCACGTGTTCCAGTCGAAGATCGACATCGGCTGCTTCCAGGGCTACAACGAGCTCACGGTCGCCCAGTCGTGCATCCAGTCCGCGGTCAACGACTTCGTGCGCCCCGACGTCGACGCGCCGCTCAAGGCAACCGACGTCGCGCTGAAGCGCAAGCGCGCCGACAACGCTCCGCCGCCCTCGCAGACGAGCGTGACCGTGCTGAACGGGAACGGGGAGGCGGGCTCCGCGGCGACGGCAGGCTCGCAGCTCGCGTCGCGCGGGTACCAGATCGTCACGGGCGGCGACGGGAACGCGCCGAGCTGGGAGTACTTCCGAAGCGAGGTCTACTACCAGGGCACACCGAAGGCGCTCGCCGCTGCGCGGAAGCTCGCGAAGCTCTTCGGCGACGCGCGCGTCCAGCCGCTCCCGCCCGAGATCGCGACGCTCGCCAACAACGCGCTCGTCACCGTCGTCGTCGGTCAGACCTACCACGGCAGCATTGCGCCGTCGTCCGCCGACCGGACACCGGCCCGCACGCCGCCGAACGTTCGTCGCGACAACTCCGCCGTCTCGCTGCTCGCGCAGGCGAGGAAGCGCGTCCCGTACCGGCTCTACGCGCCGACGGTGATCGAGGCGAACTCCCGGCTCGACGACACGACGCCGATCCGCGTCTACAAGCTCGGCGACCACAACGGCGTGCGGCTCACGTACACGAACGGGCTCGGCGACTTCTGGGGCGTCCAGATGACGGACTGGGAGGACGCGCCTGCGCTCGGCGACCCGAACGACTCGACGGTGATCAAGCGGCGCACGTACCGCCTCTACTACAACGGCCCGCACCTGCACATGGTCGTGCTCGAGGTCGCCGGCGCGACGTACTGGGTCACGAACACCGTCCTCGACAAGCTCTCGAACGAGACGATGCTGGAGATCGCGAAGGGTCTCCGGCCGCTCTCCCGCTAGGCTCCCGCCGTGTCCAGGATCGGCGTCTTCGGCGCGGGATACGTCGGCCTCGTGACCGCGGCCTGCCTCGCCGAGCTCGGCCACGACGTCGTCGTCCGCGACGTCGTCCCGGCGAAGATCGACCGCTTGAAGCGGGGCGAGATGCCGATCTTCGAGCCCGGGCTCGACGAGCTGCTCGCGAAGAACGAGGAGCGGCTGACGTTTACGCTCGACGCCTCCGAGGCCGTCCTGGGCGCCGACTTCGTCTTCGTCTGCGTCGACACGCCGCCGGTTCCGTACTCGGGCGACGCCGACCTCTCGAGGGTGTGGACGGTCGTCGAGGAGCTGCCGAACGTCGAGGGCCGGCCGGTCCTCGTCATGAAGAGCACGGTGCCGGTCGGCACGGGCGAGAAGGTCCGCGCGGCGCTCGACCAGCGCGGCCTCGAGCATGTCGGGTACGTCTCGAACCCGGAGTTCACGGCGGAGGGGCGGGCCATCCGGGACTTCATGGAGCCGGACCGCGTCGTCGTCGGCGCGTTCGACGAGGAGCACGCGGAGCGTATCGCCGGGCTCTACGCGGAACTCGACGGGCCGATCGTCCGAATGGACGTCCACTCGGCGGAGATGGTGAAGCTCGCCTCGAACGCGTTCCTGATGACGCGCATCAGCTTCATCAACGAGATCGCGAACGTGTGCGAGGCGACGGGCGCGGACGTCGTGAAGGTCGCGGAGGGCGTTGGCCTCGACCAGAGGCTAGGCCCGCACTTCCTACGTGCGGGTGTCGGCTGGGGCGGCTCCTGTTTTCCAAAAGACTCGCTCGCGCTCAAGCAGCTCGCCGCGAACTCCGGCTACCACTTCCAGCTCCTGAACGCGGTGATCGAGGTGAACGAGCTGCAGAAGCGGCGCGTGATCGGCAAGCTGCAGCGCCACCTCGGCAAGCTGCGCGGCAAGCGGATCGCTCTGCTCGGGCTCGCGTTCAAGGCCGGCACCGACGACACGCGCGAGGCGCCGAGCCTCGTGCTCGCGTCTCGGCTGATCGCCGAAGGCGCGGAGGTGTGCGCCTGGGATCCGGTGGTCGACGGCGCGGCGCTGCTGCCGCAGGCGCAGTTCTGCTCGACGGTGCAGGACGCCGTCCGGGGTGCCGACGCGGCCGTGATCGTGACCGAGTGGGACGAGCTTCGCGACCTCGCGCGCCCCGAGATCCGCGACCTGATGGCGGGGCCGCTCATCGTCGACGGGCGGAACCTCCTCGATCCTGCCCAGGTTCGCGCTGCCGGCTTCGCCTACGAGGGAATCGGGCGTCCCGTCTCGCCGAGCGACGTGCTCGCCGAGACCCCCGAGCGCGATCCGAAGGTCGTCTAGTGGAGGCGATCCTCCTCGCCGGCGGCAAGGCCGAGCGCCTCGGCGATGCGGCGCAGGGCCGACCGAAGGCGCTCGTGGAGGTGGCCGGCAGGCCGCTCGCCGAGTACCAGATTCGTCGCCTCGCGGCCGCGGGCGTTGACCGCGTGATCGTCAGCTGCCGCGCCGGTCAGGAGCAGGAGTTCGAGCAGGCGCTCGAGGGTGTCGGCGTCGAGCTTGCGTTCGCCGGCGAGGACGAGCCGCTCGGGCGTGGGGGAGGGCTGCGGTTCGCGGCCCGCCTCCGCCGCGAGTCGGGGCCGTGCTTCGCGCTGAACGGGGACGAGCTCTTCGACGTCGACCTCGAGGCGCTCCTTGCGCACCACCGCGATCGGTCGCCCGCCGCGACGATGAGCGTCGCGCCGCTTCCGTCGCCGTTCGGGGTCGTCGAGCTCGCCGACGACGACCTGGTTCGCGGCTTCCGCGAGGCGCCGACGCTCCCGCACTGGGTGAACATGGGGCTCTACGTCCTCGACGACGAGGCGATCGAGCGGCTCCCGCAGAAGGGCGACCACGAGGCGTCGACCTTCCCCGAGCTCGCCGAGGAGGGAAAGCTCCTGGCGTTCCGGCACGAGGGGTTGTGGCTGACGGTGAACACGCCGAAGGACCTCCGGGCCGCCGAGCAGTACTTCACGGCCGCCGGACCGGTCTAGGATCGCCGCATCGACAGCTCGCCGAACCTCAACACGTTCGAGGCCTGGACCTTCGACCCGCGGCGGGTCGAGAAGCCGTGGGGCTGGGAGCTGATCTGGGCCCACACGGACGTCTACGTCGGGAAGATCCTCTTCGTGAAGGCGGGGCACTCGCTGAGCCTCCAGTACCACGAGCGAAAGGACGAGAGCTGGTACGTCGAGTCGGGGCGGGCCAAGCTCGAGCTCGGGGCGACCGGCGACCCCGTCCTGCACGAGCAGGTGATCGCGCCCGGCGGCGCGTACCACTACGCTCCCGGCACGATCCACCGCGTGACGGCGATCGAGGACACGACGATCCTCGAGGTCTCGACTCCGCACCTCGACGACGTCGTCCGGCTCGAGGACGCCTACGGCCGGGAGGGCACCTCAGAACCTTAACACTGCTGTGCTAAGGTTCGCCGCATGGACGGACTTACGGTCGGAGAGGCCGCGGCGCGCACCGGTTGGTCGGCGCGCATGCTGCGCTACCTCGAGGGGGCCGGGCTCGTCGTCCCCGAGCGGACGGCTGCCGGCTACCGGCTCTACGGGCTGCGGGAGCTGAACCAGCTCCGGTCGCTCGCCGAGCTCCGGCGGCGGTTCGACGTCGACCTCGCAGAGATCGCGTTCGCGCTTCGCATGAGGCGCGAGCCCGAGCTGCGCGCAAGCGTCGAGACGTGGCTGCACGGCAGCGGCGTCGACGCGCTCGACTGGGAGCAGCGAAAGCACGAACGGCTGCTTGCGGCCTGACCACCCACTGACCATCCGACGAGGGAAGAGGATTCGCTTTGGCTACGACACGCAGACATGACGTGAAGGACCTGTCGCTCACCCCCGAGGGCGTGCGGCGCATCGAGTGGGCCGACCGGCAGATGCCGGTCCTCGCCACGATCAGGGAGCGCTTCGAGCGCGAGCAGCCGCTCGCCGGCTACCGCGTCTCGGCATGCCTCCACGTGACGACCGAGACCGCGAACCTGATGCGGACGCTGAAGGCGGGCGGTGCGGACGTCGTGCTCTGCGCGTCGAACCCGCTCTCGACGCAGGACGACGTCGCCGCGGCGCTCGTCGAGGAGTACGACATCGCCGTCTTCGCGATCAAGGGCGAGGACAACGACACCTACTACGCGCACATCGAGGCGGCGGTCGACCACAAGCCGCATATCACGATGGACGACGGCGCCGACGTGATCGGCGTCCTGCATTCGGCGCGCCGCGAGCAGCTCGGCGACGTGATCGCCGGCACCGAGGAGACGACCACCGGCGTCATCCGCCTGAAGGCGCTCGAGCGCGACGGCGCGCTTGGCTTCCCGGTGATCGCGGTCAACGACGCGTTCACGAAGCACATGTTCGACAACCGCTACGGCACCGGCCAGTCGACGATCGACGGGATCATCCGCGCGACGAACGTCCTGCTCGGCGGGAAGCGGTTCGTCATCGCCGGCTACGGCTGGGTCGGCAAGGGCGTCGCGATGCGCGCGAAGGGCATGGGCTCGCACGTGATCGTGACCGAGGTCGATCCCGTGAAGGCGCTCGAGGCGACGATGGACGGCTTCGAGGTCATGCCGATGGAGTCGGCGGCGCGCGTCGGCGACATCTTCTGCACGGCGACCGGCGACAAGTCGGTCATCCGCCGCGAGCACATGGAGACGATGAAGGACGGCGCGATCATCGCGAACACGGGTCACTTCAACGTCGAGATCGACATCCCGGCGCTCCGCTCGCTCGCGTCGGAGACGCGCGAGGCGCGCGCGTTCGTCGACGAGTTCACCCTCGCCGACGGCCGCCGGCTCTACCTGCTCGGTGAGGGTCGGCTGATCAACCTCGCCGCCGCCGAGGGGCATCCCGCGATCGTGATGGACATGTCGTTCGCGAACCAGGCGCTCGCCGCCGAGTACGCCGTCGCGCACGCATCTGAGCTCGAGCGGAAGGTCTACCCGGTGCCGAGCGAGATCGACGCCGAGATCGCGCGGCTCAAGCTCGAGACGATGGGCGTCCAGATCGACACGCTGACCGAGGAGCAGGAGCGCTACCTCGCGTCGTGGGACGAAGGGACGTGAGCTGAAGGCGCTCGTTCTCGCGGCGGGCTACGCCACGCGGCTGTACCCGCTGACGCAAACGGTCGCGAAGCCCCTTCTGCCGGTCGGCGGGAAGCCGATGGTCGACCGCATCCTCGATCGGATCCGTGAGGTCGAGTCGGTCAACGGGATCCACGTCGTGACGAATTCGAAGTTCGCGGGCGCCTTCTCCGAGTGGGCGCCCGCGGACGTCACCGTGCACGACGACGGGACGACGAGCGAGGACGACCGCCGCGGCGCGATCGGCGACACGCAGTTCGTGATCGACCACGCCGCGATCCACGACGACCTCCTGATCGTCGCGGGCGACAACCTCTTCGACTACAGCCTCGAGGACTACGTGCAGTGGTGGCGGGGCAAGGGCGTCGCCAGCGCGGTCGCGCTCTACGAGCATCCCGATCTCGAGCTCGTGAAGCAGTACGGCGTCGTCGACATCGACGGGGACGAGCGGGTCGTCTCGTTCATCGAGAAGCCGCCGAACCCGGCGTCGAACCTCGCCGCGACGGCGTGCTACCTGTACCACCGCGAGCACCTGCCGTTGATCCAGACGTACCTCGTCGAGGGCAACTCGCCCGACCAGCCGGGCCGCCTCGTCGAGTGGCTGTACCGGCGCGCACCGGTGTACGGCTATCGCTTCTCGGGCGAGTGGCTGGATATCGGCGACAAGAACCAGCTCCTCGAGGCGGACAACCTCGCGCGCGAGCGGGCCGGGCTCGAGCCTCGGGCCGAGTACGTGGTCGACAACTAGCGCCTAGGACCAGAACGCGTCGAAGGCGATCGGGTCGCTCGGGTACGCGTCGATTGCGACGACGACGCCGTCGCGGATCGTGAACAGGAGCAGCTGGTCGATGTCGAGCTCGACGCCGTTCCGCATGCCGCGCGCGCGGTAGAGGACGACGGCGCGGTCTGCGCTCTCGAGGACGTCGATCAGCTCCGAGCGGTACGTGCCGTCGCTCAGGCGCGGCAGCGAGCCGAGGAACCGGATGATCGCGCGCCGCCCGCGGTGCTCGCCGGCGAGGCGGCTCCGTCCGGCGACGCGCCAGACCGCGTCCTCGGCGAAGCATCCCCGGAGCGCGAACCCGTCGCGCCGCTCGAAGGCGTCGAAAATCCGCCGCGCGAGCGCCCCGGTCGACTCGACCACCGCGCGAGCCTAGCGCCCGGCGTGCAGCCCCCACCCGAATCAGGGTGGGGTCGCTTCCCTCCGCCCTCGGCGGCGACGCTACCGGCGCCGCGGCGCGCCTTTCACACCAGCGCGTGCCGCCTCAGTGCCGATTCCGTGACGATCCGTCCACACGCCGAGATTTCGCGCGTGCCGCCGCTACGTTCGGAACGTGCTCCTCGACCTGCTGCTCCCACCGCGATGCGTCGTCTGCCGGCGTGGTGGTGCGCAGCTCTGCGATCGGTGCGCCGGTGCGCTGCGGCGGCTCGCCGGCCCGCGCTGCGGGCGCTGCGGCGCACCGACCGCCTGGCCCGTCCGCCGGTGTCGCGAGTGTTCGGCACGCCGACTCGCCTTCGCCGAGGCCCGGGCCGCCGTCGTCTACGACGACGCAGCGCGAGCGCTCGTCGTCGCCTGGAAGGACCGCGGGCTCCGTCGGCTCGCCGTCGAGGCTGCGGCGGTCGTCGTCGAGACCCTGGACCCGCCCGACCTCGACCTGACGTACGTCGCCGCGGACCGCGAGCGGAAACGCAAACGCGGGCACGACCCGCCGCGGGCCCTCGCGCAGGAGCTCGGCGCGCGTTGGGGACGCGAGGTCCTGCCGCTCCTCACCCGGACCGGGCGAAGCGCGCCGCAACGCGCGCAGACGCTCGCCGTGAGAAAGGCGAACGTCCGAGGTGCGTTCGCGTCGGCCCGCTCGCCGCCGGGAATCGTGCTCGTCGACGACGTCTATACGAGCGGTGCCACCGTCAACGCGGCGGCGTCGGCGCTCCGCCGGGCAGGCGCGCGGCGCGTCGAGGTGATCACGTTCGCCCGGGCAGTCCGCGGGTATATGGTGAGCTCCCAGGCTTGATCCCCGCCCGCGAGGAGGACGCGTTGCGACTTCAGGTGAAGGGCAGGAATCTCGAGGTCACCGACTCGATCCGCAGCTACGCCGAGCAGAAGCTCGCGAAGCTCAACAAACAGCTCGGTGACGCGACGCTCGCAGAGCTCGAGCTCGCGGTCGAGAAGAACCCGTCGATCGCTGCGAACCAGGTCGCCGAGATCACTGTGTGGACGAAAGGCCCGACGTTGCGCGCGCGCGAGGCCAGCGAGGACATGCGCGCGTCGATCGACCAGCTGACCGAGAAGCTCGTCCGGCAGGTGCGGCACTACCGCGACAAGCGAAGCTTCCGCGGCTCCCGCAACCACAACGTGCCCGCCGACGAAGGAGCGCCGCCGATGGCCGAGGACGACGAGCTCGACCGCCAGATCGTCAAGACGAAGACCTTCCCCGACAAGCCGATGACCGCGGAAGACGCCGTCCTCCAGCTCGAGCTGATCGGCCACGACTTCTTCGTCTTCAGGAACGCCGACACGGGCGAGATCAGCGTCGTCTACCGACGGAACGACGGGGGGTACGGGCTCATCGAGCCCCAGGCGTGACGCCCTTCTGGCGGCGGGAGAAGCCGCTCCACGAGCAGCTGGCCGAGGACGGCGGGATGACGCTCGCGTCGACGGGCGGACGCGAGGTCGCGCCGTGGGACAAGGCCGGCATCCACGGCGTTCCGCGCCCGCGCAGGTGGGACGCCGTCGTGAGCGCCGACGCCGACCTTCCCGGCGACGTCGTCCACTTCGTTGCGCTCGAGGATCGGTCGCTCATCGTCGACGAGGACGTCCCCGACGACCAGCTGTCCCCGCTCGCCGACGCCGTCGAGGCTCAGCTCGACCCTCCGTACCGTGCCGAGGCGACCCGGCGCGGAGAGCGGCTGTGGGCGGTCGGCGCCACGAAGATCACGGTCGCGACGATCACGGACGAGATCGCCGGCGACACCGTCGAGCTGGCCGTCCAGGACGGCGAGGCCACCCTGCTCGTCGACGGCGCCCTCGCGTTCGGCTTGCTCCCGGGGCTCGAGTCCCTGGCCGAGGGCATGCCCTCCTACGTCATCCGTGCCGATCGGATCGACGGCGACGCGTGGGAGGTCAGGGTGTCGCCGCTCTGACCCCCGAGCGGGCGATTCCGGCCGGCGCCCCAGAGCGGCTACCCTAGGTCGAGCGTGGCTCAGGGACTGGGTTCCTTCGAGAAAGTCCTTCGCTTCGGCGAGGGACGCCGGATCAAGAGGTTGGCCGAGCAGGCCGCCTACGTCGGCACGCTCGAGCCCGAGTTCGAGGCGCTCTCCGATGAGCAGCTCGCCGCGAAGACGACGGAGTTCAAGCAGCGGCTCGAAAACGGCGAGTCGCTCGAGGAGCTCCTCTTCGAGGCGTTCGCCGCCGTCCGCGAAGGCTTCAAGCGGACGATCGGCGTCAGGCTCTTCGACGTCCAGCTGATGGGCGGCATCGCCCTCCACGAAGGCGACATCGCCGAGATGAAGACCGGTGAGGGCAAGACGTTCGTCGCGGTCCAGGCGCTCTATCTGAACGCGCTCGAAGGCCAGGGCGTCCACCTCGTGACGGTCAACGACTACCTCGCGAAGCGCGACGCGGAGTGGACGGGCCCGGTCTACGAGGTACTCGGGATGCGGGCCGGCTTCATCCAGAACCAGATGCCGTTCGCGGAGCGCAAGGAGGCGTACGACGCCGACGTCACGTACGGGACGAACTCCGAGTTCGGTTTCGACTACCTCCGCGACAACATGGCCGTCTCGCTGCCCGAGCTCGTGCAGCGCAGCCACCGCTACGCGATCGTGGACGAGGTCGATTCGATCCTGATCGACGAGGCGCGGACGCCGCTGATCATCTCCGGCCAGCCCGAGACCGCGGCGAAGACGTACTACGACTTCGCGCGTGTCGTGAAGACGCTCGAGTCGCACCCGGCGAAGATCCTCGCGAAGGGCGAGGACCAGTTCGCGGAGGGCGGCGACTTCGTCTACGACGAAAAGTTCAAGACCGTCTCCCCGAGCGAGGAAGCGATCGAGAAGGTCGAGCGCGCCCTCGGGATCGACAACCTCTACGACCCGCGGAACGTCCAGCTCGTCAACCATCTGACGCAGGCGATGAAGGCCCAGTCGCTCTACAAGAACGACGTCGACTACGTCGTGCAGGAAGGCGAGGTCAAGATCGTCGACGAGAACACGGGCCGCATCATGGAGGGACGGCGCTGGAGCGAGGGCCTCCACCAGGCGATCGAGGCGAAGGAAGGCCTCCGGATCCAGGAGGAGCACGTCACGCTCGCGACGATCACGCTCCAGAACTACTTCCGCCTCTACGAGAAGCTTGCGGGGATGACCGGTACCGCGAAGACCGAGGAGAAGGAGTTCGTCGAGATCTATGACCTCCACGTCGTCGAGATCCCGACGAACAAGGACGTCGCGCGCCTGGACAAGAACGACTTCATCTTCCGGACGAAGGAAGGCAAGTGGGAGGCAGTGACCCGCGACATCAAGGAGCGGCACGAGGCGGGCCAGCCAATCCTGCTCGGCACGATCGCGGTCGAGACGTCGGAGTACCTCTCTCAGCTCCTCGACCGCCAGGGAATCACGCACAACGTGCTGAACGCGAAGCAGCACGAGCGCGAGGCCGAGATCATCAAGGACGCGGGTCAGCTCGGCGCGGTCACGATCGCGACGAACATGGCGGGCCGCGGCGTCGACATCAAGCTCGGTGAGGGCGTGCTCGACGCCGGCGGGCTCTACGTGCTCGGCACCGAGCGTCACGAGGCGCGTCGGATCGACAACCAGCTGCGCGGCCGTTCCGGCCGTCAGGGCGACCCCGGCGAGTCGCGGTTCTACCTCTCGGGCGAGGACGAGCTCGTGCGCCTGTTCGCCGGCGACCGGATCAAGAACATCATGGCGCGCTTCAAGGTGCCGGACGACGAGCCGATGGAGGCGTCGATCCTCTCGAAGCAGATCGAGAACGCGCAGAAGAAGGTTGAGGAGCAGAACTTCGTCATGCGCAAGAACGTCCTCAAGTACGACGACGTGATGAACACGCAGCGCCAGGTGATCTATGCGCAGCGGCGCTCCGTCCTCGAGGGCGAGGATCTCTCGGAGGAGATCCGCGGCTGGATCGACGAGGTGATCGAGAACGCCGTCGACACGTATACGCAGGGTGAGTACTCCGAGGAGTGGGACCTCGGCGCGCTCACGCAGGCGATGCACGACCTCTACGGCTCGGACATCACGCCCGAAGAGCTCAAGGAGGAGGTCGAGCTCGAGCGCGACGCGCTTGTCGAGGAGTTCCAGCAGGACGCGCGGGACGCCTACCAGGACAAGGAGGAGGAGCTCGGGCCGAACAACGAGAGCGGCCAGCCGCTCCTCCGCGACCTCGAGCGCTACGTCACGCTCCAGGTCGTCGACACCCGCTGGCGCGAGCACCTCGAGAACATGGACTACCTCCGGGAGGGCGTGCACCTTCGCGCGTTCGCGCAGAAGGATCCGCTCGTCGAGTACCGCGGCGAGGGGCACCGGATGTTCGAGGAGCTCGGGATGCAGATCCGCGAGGAGGTCGTCGGCACGCTCTTCCACGCGCAGCTCGCGCCCCAGGACACGCCGGTCCTCGAGCAGCAGGCGCCGCAGAACGGCGGCGCGCTCTCGTACGAGCACGAGTCGACGGCCGGGGCGGGCGCGATCGCGATGGCGGGCGCAACCGCGGGCGGGTTCTCGGAGCCCGCGGAGACTGTCTCCACGGCCCCGCAGACCGTTCGCGTCGCCGAGGAGCAGAAGCTCGGCCGCAACGACCCCTGCTGGTGCGGCTCGGGCAAGAAATTCAAGAAGTGCCACGGCCAGTGACCGGAAGTCCGGCAGCCGCGTTGCGGCTGCCATGACGACTTCCAGTCACTTCTGCCACCTTCAGCGTTCGTGAGCAGGGACGGGCAAAGCCCGCCCCCGCGGCGCCCGGCGTTCGACGCCGCCGCGCGAAGACGGTCGCTCGAGCAGATGGCCGAGAAGGAGCTCGACGTGCTTGTCGTCGGCGGAGGGATCACCGGCTGCGGGGTTGCGCTGGACGCCGCGTCGCGCGGGTTGAGCGTCGGTCTCGTCGAACGTGACGACTTCGCGTCGGGCACCTCCGGGCGTTCCTCCAGGCTGGTCCACGGCGGGATGCGCTATCTCGCGCAGCGGGAGCTGCGGCTCGTGCGGGAGTCCCTGCGGGAACGCGCGATCCTGCTCCGGCTCGCGCCGCACCTTCTCCGCACGCTTCCGATCTACGTGCCGCGCACCGGCGCCGTGCTCCGGACCGGCCTCAGCCTCTACGACGTCCTGGCCGTCGGCGTCAACGTCGCTCGCCACCGCCGGGTCGACGCCGACGAGCTCGACGCGTGGGCCCCCGGCATGGAGCACGACGGCGGCGGCCTCGTGTACTACGAGTGCGCGACGGACGACGCGCGGCTGACGCTCGAGGTCGCGCGCGCCGCTGCGGCACACGGCGCGCTCGTCGCCAACCACGCTCGCGTCGAGGCGCTGCTCGGCGACGGCCGCGTCGACGGCGCCCGCGTGCGCGACGAGCAGAGCGGCGAGACGCTGGAGGTTCGTGCGCGAACCACCGTCAACGCGACCGGGGTCTGGGCGGGTGCGCTCCAGTCCCTCGCCACCGACGAGCCGCGCCGACACGTCGCGAGCAAGGGCGTCCACCTCGTCTTCCGCCCAGGCGCCGTCCGCGCACGAGCCGGCGCGCTCGTCCCGTCGGCCGACGGCGACGGCCGCTTCGTCTTCGTGCTGCCGTGGGACGGCCGCTACTACGCGGGGACGACCGACACCGCGTACGACGGCGACCTCGACGACCCCGCCGTCGACGAGACCGACGCCGCATATGTGCTCGCCGCCGTTTCGCAGTCGTTCCCGCACGTGAACGAGCGTTGCGTCGTCGCGTCGTGGGCCGGCGTGCGTCCGCTCGCACGCGGCGGCAACGGAGCGACCGCCGACCTCTCCCGCCGGCACGAGATCTACGAGACGCCCCCCGGCCTCTTGACGGTCACCGGCGGGAAGCTCACGACGTACCGGGCGATGGCCGAGGACGTTGTCGATCGGCTCGCGCCGCGCACGCGGAGCAGGACCCGCGAGTTGCCGCTCGGCCTGACGGTCCCGCTCGGCGAAGCGCTCGCGCGCGCGCAGGCCGCGGCACGCGACCTCGGGCTCGGCGACGACATCGGCAGGCGGCTCGTCCACCGCTACGGCGACGACTGGGAGCTCGCTCTTGCACGCATCAGGCAGGACGCCGAGCTTGCGCGACCCGTCGCCGACGACGCGCCCGTCCTCGAGGTCGAGCGCGTGCTCGCTCGGGAGCGCGAGATGGCGCTGACCGACGACGACGTCGACGTGCGCCGCACGCGCCTGACGACGCTCGGGCTCGCCGGGCTACCATCGACAACGGCATGACCGAGACCGACGCACCGCTCGACCAGCAGCTCGAGGAGATCGGGGCCCAGCTCGCCTGGGTCCGTGATTACCTTTGACCCCGATTCGCTGAGGGCACGCGTCGCCGAGCTCGAGTCCCGCATGGGCGAGCCCGGCTTCTGGGACGATCAATCCGCGGCCGCGCAGATCTCGTCCGAGCACGCGCGGCTGAACAAGCGGCTCGAGCGCTACGACCAGCTGACCCGCGACTACGACGACGCGCGCGAGCT
>DASTHC010000144.1:0-2724 GCA_035718485.1 Gaiellaceae bacterium | reverse complement strand
GGCCCGTCGCGGCGCCGCAGGTGCCGGCCGCGCCCGCGCCGGCCGTTGCGCCCGCGCCCGAGGTGGCTGCCGCCGGGCGGCCTCCCGAGGCGCCCGCCGGCGCGTCCTCGCAGCGTTCGACCGGGATGACGATCCGGGCCGGCACGCGCCGCGCTGCCGTCGCTCGATCGAGGGCTGTTGCGCCGATGCGGCGATCGACCGACCCGGTCGACCATCCGCATGCGCGCGCGACAGTGACGCGAGGTCGTGGCCCGATGCACGCGACCGCGCTGCGCGAGCAGGTCCGGCCCCGCGCGTTGGCGGCTCCACGTGGGCGGCGCGCGTCGCCCGTTCGGGGTCCGGTCCGGATTGCGGCGCCGGCGGCCGCGGGTCCGCAGCGGCTCGCTCCGTCACGCGCGCCGCGCGCTCGCGGGCCGATCACCCTCGTCGTGGCCGCGGCCGCCGCGTCGCTCTCGATCCTGCTCGCGCTCGCGTTCGTCCTCGCGGCGTGGCCGGTGAGGCGAAAGGCACGACCTATCATTGCCGTCGGTGAGCCGCTTCTACCTGACCACACCGATCTACTACGTGAACTCGACCCCGCACATCGGGCATGCGTACACGACGATCGCCGCCGACATCATCGTGCGCCAGCACAAGCAGCGGGGCGACGACACCTTCTTCCTCACGGGGACGGACGAGCATGCGTCGAAGGTGTACCGGGTCGCCGAGGAGCGCGGTCTCGACCCGAAGGCGTTCGTCGACCAGATCGTCGAGGAGAACTGGCGTCCGCTGCCGGGCCGGGTGGCCGCCGAGCCCGACTTCTTCATCAGGACGACTGACGAGGAGCACAAGCGGTTCGTCCAGGAGTTCATCGAGCGGATCCGGGAGAACGGCCACATCTACGAGGGCACGTACTCGGGCCTCTATTGCGTCGGGCACGAGACGTTCATCTCCGAAGACGAGCTCGTCGACGGCAAGTGTCCGCAGCACGGGACGGTCCCGGAGTACATCGAGGAGCAGAACTGGTTCTTCCGGCTCTCCACGTTCCAGCAGTCCTTGCTCGACCTGTACGACGAGCGGCTGGACTTCGTGCTGCCGCGCTACCGCTACAACGAGGCGCGAAGCCTGATCGAGGCGGGGCTCGAGGACTTCAGCCTCAGCCGCCAGGGCCAGCCGTGGGGCGTGCCGATCCCGTGGGACCCGGAGCAGGTGACCTGGGTCTGGGTCGACGCGCTCATCAACTACGTGAGCGCGCTGACGTATGCGCGGCCCGGCGAGGACCTGCGCGACGTCTACTGGCCCGAGGCCCGCCATCTCATCGGAAAGGACATCCTGCGCCTGCACTGCGTGCTCTGGCCTGCGCTGCTTCTCGCGGCGGGGTACTCGGTGCCGAAGCAGATCTTCGTCCACGGCTACCTCACGCTCGACGACCGCAAGATCTCGAAGTCGCTCGGGAACGTGATCGACCCGCTCGACCTGACGAGCGTGTACGGCGTGGATGCGGTCCGCTTCTGGGCCGCCCGCGCAGCCCCGTTCGGCCAGGACGGCGCTGTCTCGATCGAGGGTGTCCACGAGCGCTACGAGCGCGAGCTCGGCAACGACCTCGGCAACCTGCTCTCGCGGACGACGGCGATGCTGTCGCGCTACCGGGACGGACGGGTCCCCGACGGGCGAAGCCGGCTCGAGCCGGAACTGCTCGACGGCCTCAGTGCGACCGTCGTCGAGCGCATCGACGTGTTCGACATCACGGGCGCGCTCGAGGCGATCTGGGAGGTCGTCCGGGCGCTGAACAAGTTCGTCACCGACAGGAAGCCATGGGAGCTGGCGAAGGACGACGCGAATGTCGCCGAGCTCGACGACGTGCTGTACACCCTCGTCGACGGCCTGCGAGCGGTCGCGGTGGCGCTCGCCGCGTACCTGCCCGAGACGTCGCCGCGCATCCTCGAGGCGCTCGGCCAGTCCGACGATGTCGCGTGGGAGAACGTCGCGGCGGGGAAGACGGTCCCGGCCGACGGGATCGAGCCGGCGCAGCCGCTCTTCCCCCGCATCGAGGCACCGGCCACCGCGGCGTGATCGACACGCACGCGCACCTCGACGCGTGCCCCGACCCGCCGGAGGAGCTCGTGCGTCGCGCGCGGGAGGCCGGTGTCCGCAGGATCCTCACCGTCGGCACGACGATCGAGGGCGGCCGAACTGCGCTCTCCCTCGCCGAGGCGCACCACGAGGTGTTCGCGATCGTCGGGATCCATCCCCACGAGGCGGGCTCGGCCGACGGCGTCGAGGGACTGCGACCGCTGCTCGAGCACGAGCGAGCCGTCGGCGTGGGGGAGACCGGGCTCGACTTCTACCGCGACTACGCGCCGCGCGACCGGCAGCGCGCACTCTTCGCACAGCACCTCGAGCTCGCGCGGGAGCTCCACAAACCGGTGGTGATCCACAACCGCGCAGCGGACGAGGAAGTCCTCGCGCAGCTCGCATCCTTCGACGGCGACGTCGTGCTCCACTGCTTCTCCTACCCGGGCGCCCTCGCGACCGCCCTCGACCGCGGCTACTACGTCTCGTTCGCGGGCAACGTCACGTACAAGAACGCCGCCCAGCTCCGCCTCGCGGCCTCGCAGGTCCCGCGCGAGCGCATTCTCGCCGAGACCGACTGCCCGTACCTCTCGCCCGAGCCGCGCCGCGGCCGATCGAACGAGCCCGCGAACGTCGTGCATACGCTCGACGCGCTCGCGCGGGTGCGGGGAG
>DASTHC010000143.1:0-6797 GCA_035718485.1 Gaiellaceae bacterium | reverse complement strand
CTCGCCGCGCGGACGCTCGAGCTCGTCGACGTGCCGTCGGAGAGCCGGAACGAGGAGGCGCTCGCCGAGCTCGTTCGCGGCGCCGTGCCGCTCGGGCTCGTCTACGACGACGATCTCACGCTCCTCTTCCGCGGGCCGGCCAGCGGCAAGCCGCTTGTCGTCTTCGCCGGCCACCTCGACACCGTGCCGGCGAACGAGAACCTCCCCGGGCACGTCGAGGCCGATCGGGTGTACGGGCTCGGCGCGAGCGACATGAAAGGCGGGCTCGCGGTCATGGTCGAGCTCGCCCGCTGGGCGGGCGGCGTCGAGGACCTCGGCCTCGATCCGGCCTTCCTCTTCTTCCCGCGCGAGGAGATCTCGGTCGAGCACAGTCCGCTCCCGAAGCTGTTCGACGCCGGGCCGATCGACGAGGCGGCGCTCGTCGTCGTGATGGAACCGACCGACAACGAGGTCCAGGTCGGCTGCGTCGGCAACATCAACGGCCTGCTTCGCTTCGAGGGCCGCAGCGCGCACACCGCGCGTCCCTGGCTCGGCGTGAACGCCGTCGACCTCGCAGTGCAGGGGCTCGCCCGCGTCGCAGCGCTGCCGCCGCAGGACGTCGAGGTCGAGGGGCTCGTCTT
Source organism: Gaiellaceae bacterium (assembly GCA_035718485.1). Lineage (GTDB taxonomy): Bacteria > Actinomycetota > Thermoleophilia > Gaiellales > Gaiellaceae > JACCTU01. The sequence continues at coordinate 6,177 of DASTHC010000143.1, read as the reverse complement.
CCGGGAGGTGCTCAGCCTCACGCGCATCTCCGGCGGCCGCGCCGACAACGTCGTCCCCGACCTCGTGACCGCCACGGTGAACTTCCGCTACGCGCCGCACCGGTCACCAGCTGACGCCGAGGAGCGGCTGCGCGAGCTCGCCGGCGGCGAGGTGGAGATCGTCAGCCACTCGCCCGCGGCGCCGGTGGCCGTGCGGAACCCGCTCGTCCAGCGCCTTCGCGACGTCGGCAGGTTCGAGCTGACGCCGAAGCAGGCGTGGACGCCCGTCGCGCAGTTCGCCGAACGCGGCCTCGACGCGGTGAACTTCGGCCCCGGCGCGACGCGCTACGCGCACACACGGGACGAGCAGATCGAGGTCGCCGCGCTCGAGCGCTCGTTCGACGCGCTTCGCGTCTTCCTGGGTCCCTAGGCTCCAGGCGTGCACGTCTCCCCCGTTCTCGCCGCACAGGCCGTCTACCCGTTCGTACGGATCGAGGAGGCGAAGCGGCGCAAGGCCACCGAGGGCGTTCGAATCTTCGACTTCGGCATGGGCGACCCGCGCGAGCCGACGGATCCGCTGATCAAGCGCGCGCTCGCCGACGCGCTCGACGAGGCGACGGGCTATCCGACCGCCGTCGGGCTGCCCGAGTACCGCGAGGCGGTCGCGGCGTGGACCGAGCGGCGTTTCGGCGTGCGGCTCGATCCCGCGACCGAGCTGATCCCGACCTACGGCTCGAAGGAGGCGATCTTCCTGTTCGCGCAGGTCGTGCTCGACGCGGGCTCGAGGAAGGACGTCGTGCTCGTCCCCGAGCCCGGCTACCCGGTGTACGAGCGCGGTGCGCTGTTCGCCGGCGCGGAGGTTCAGACGTTCCCGCTGCGGGCCGAGCACGGCTTCCTCCCGGACCTCGACGCGATCGACGAGGAGACCTGGGCGAGCGCCGCGCTCGTCTGGGTCTGCTATCCGAACAACCCGACCGGCGCGGTGGCGCCGCTCTCCTTCTACGAGCGCCTCGCGGAGCTCGCGCGCGAGCACGACGTGCTCGTCTGCTCGGACGAGGCGTACACGGAGCTCTGGTTCGAGGAGCCACCATCGTCCGCGCTGCAGATCGCCGACCGTTCGAACGTCGTCGTCTTCAACACGCTCTCGAAGCGCTCGTCGATGACGGGCTACCGCTGCGGGTTCATCGCGGCGCCGGAGGACGTGATCGAGTCGCTGCGCAAGTTCCGGCCGAACGTCGGCACCGCGCCGCAGGTGTTCGTGCAGCGCGCGGGCGTCGCGGCCTGGGGTGACGAGGCGCACGTCGAGCGCAACCGGGCCCTCTACGCGCGCAAGCGGCAGCTCTTCCTCGACGTCTTCGCGCGGCGGGGCGTTGCCCTCGCCGGCAGCGCCGCCACGATGTACCTCTGGGTCGAGGTGCCCGAGGGCGAGGCGTCGGTGTCGTTCGCGGAGCGCCTGCTGGAGCACGGGATCGTGGTCGCGCCGGGCTCCTACTTCGGGCCGTCCGGCGAGGGGTACGTCCGCTTCGCGCTCGTGCCGACCGAGCAGGAATGCGCCGAGGCCGCAGCGCTCCTCGAGGAGGTCCTCTGAGCGTCGAGCGCGAGATCGACGCGCTCTGGGAGGAGCTCGACACGTCACGGGCGAGGGTGGTCGAGGAGACGATCGCCGCGCTCGACCGCGGAGAGATCCGCGTCGCGGAAAAGCGGGGTGACGAGTGGGTCGTCAACGAGTGGGTGAAGAAGGCGATCCTCCTCTACTTCCGGCTCCGCACGATGGAGCCGGTCGAGTTGGGGCCGTTCGTCTATCACGACAAGATCCTGCTCAAGCGCGACTACGCCGAGCGCGGCGTGCGCGTCGTCCCGCCGGCGACTGCGCGCTTCGGGTCGTTCCTCTCGCGCGACGTGATCCTGATGCCGAGCTTCGTCAACATCGGCGCATGGGTCGGGCCGCGCACGATGGTCGACACGTGGGCCACCGTCGGCTCCTGCGCGCAGATCGGCTCAGACGTCCACCTCGCGGGCGGCGTGGGGATCGGCGGCGTGCTCGAGCCGCCCGGCGCGCGACCCGTCATCGTCGAGGACGGCGCGTTCATCGGCTCGCGCTGCATCGTCACGGAGGGCACGATCGTCGGCGAGGGCGCGGTGCTCGGCGCGAACGTCGTGCTCACCGGCTCGATCCCGATCATCGACGTCACGGGCGACCAACCCGTCGAGCACCGAGGCTACGTGCCACCGCGGTCCGTCGTCATCCCGGGGACGCGCACGAAGCAGTACCCGGCGGGCGCGTACGACATCGCCTGCGCGCTCATCGTCGGGACGCGCAGCGAGGCGACCGACGCGAAGACGAGCCTGAACGACGCGCTGCGCGAGCACGGCATCGCGACGTGAGCGAGCGGCCCGTCCGCCTCGTCGTCAGCGACGACCTGCGGCGATCGCGCGTGACCGTCGCGTTCCGCCTGCTGCTCGCGATCCCGCACCTCTTCTGGCTCTCGCTCTGGTCGTATGGGATCGGGTTCACGTCGATCGCGCAGTGGGCGATCACGCTCGTGCGTGGACGACCGGCGGGTCCGCTCCAGTCGTTCCATGTTGCGTTCGTCAGGTACCTGACGCACCTAGGCGCGTACCTCACGATTGCCGCGAACCCGTTCCCAGGGTTCCTCGGCGAGCCTGGCTACCCCGTGGACGTCGAGCTCGATCCTGCCCCCCGTCAGGGACGGCTCGGGGTGGCGTTCCGACTGCTGCTGGCCCTTCCCGCACTCCTGATGCTGAGCGTCCTCGTCGGCATCCCGTTCTTGACGGTCGGCATCGTCGGCGCCGTGGCGTTCCTCGGCTGGTTCGCCGCGCTCGTCCGCGGCTCGATGCCGCTAGGCCTCCGGAACCTCGCGGCCTACGGGGTTCGGTATGCGGCCGAGGTGTACGCGTACCTCCTCTTCGTGACGCCGACCTACCCGAGCTCCGACCCGACGCTCCCCGACCGGGCAGGCCGCGCGCCGATGCTGCCGATCCGCCTCGTCGTCGACGACGATCGGCGACGGTCGCGGCTGACGACGTTCTTCCGGCTCTTCCTCGCGGTTCCGCACATCGTGTGGCTCTTCCTCTGGGCGGTTCTCGCCTCGCTCGCCGCGATCGTCCAGTGGCTCGTCACACTCGTGCGCGGGCGACCTGCGATGCCGCTTTTCCGGTTCCTTGCGGCGTACGTCCGCTACCAGACCCACCTCGGCGCGTACGTCTGGCTCGTCGGCAATCCGTTCCCCGGGTTCGTCGGCGCGCGCGGCTACCCGATCGACGTGGAGATCGACGCTTCCGGTCGGCAGAGCCGATGGGTCACGGGCTTCCGGCTGCTGCTCGCCCTCCCGGCGTTCATCCTGAACAGCGCACTGAACAGTCTGCTCCTGACCGTCGGCGTCGCCGGCTGGTTCGCGGCGCTCGCGATCGGCCGGATGCCGCTCGGGCTCCGGAACGCGGGCGTGCACGCACTCCACTACAACGCGCAGGTGAACGCGTATGCGCTGCTCCTGACCGACCGGTACCCGTTCAGCGGCCCGCCGGTCGAGGAGCCGGTGGCCCCGACGCTCTTCGATGCGTGGGCTTGACCGGCTCGTAGCGCCGACCGTCCTCGTCGGCTGCGGCGTCGCCGGCGCGCTCGCACTCTGGCCGACGACGGTCCCCGACGACCTCCGGTTGCCGCGCCTCGACCTGCGGGACGTCTTCGGCGCGAACGAGCTGCGCGACGCAGAGCGGTTCGAGTCGTTCCTCCGCTGGAACTCGCTGCTCTCGATCGTCGTTGCGCTCGTCGTGCTCGGGCTGTACGCACGCTACGGCGGCCGCTTCGCCAGCGAGTCGGCGGCGGGGCCGGTCGGCACCGGGATGATGCTCGGGATGCTCGGGCTCGGGATCCTCTGGATCTCGCAGATCCCGTTCGGCCTCGCGGAGATCTGGTGGGCGCGTCGCCACGACGCGGCCGAGGTCGGGTACGTCGAGTGGCTCCTCGGCTACTGGCTCGGGCTCGCGGGCGAGTTCGGGTTCATCTGCCTCGCGCTCGCGATCGTGATGGGCTTCGCGCAGGTGCTGCGCGATCGCTGGTGGGTCGCGGGCGCGCCGACGTTCGTCGCGCTTTACGTGTTGTTCGCGTTCTCGCTGCCGCGGCTCGTGTTCGACGACTATCCGCTGCTCGACCGGAAGCTCCAGGCGACGGCGCGCCAGTACGCGCGCGAGGAGGGCACCCGGCCGATCCCCGTCCGCGTCGAGCGGGTCAGCAGCTACACGGACTCACCGAATGCCTACGCCGCGGGCATGGACTCGTCGCGCCACATCTTCATCTGGGACACGCTCCTCGACGGGCGCTTCTCCGACGACGAGGTGCACGTCGTGCTCGCGCACGAGATCGCGCATCACGCGCGGGAGCACATTTGGAAGAGCATCGGGTGGTACGCGCTCTTCGCGGTTCCAGGGACGTATCTGATCGCGCTCGCGACCCGCCGCCGCGGCTCGCTCGCGGAGGCGCAGGCCGTGCCGCTCGCGCTGTTCGTCTTCGTGGCGCTCAACGTCGCCGCGCAGCCGCTGACGAACGTCGTCTCGCGGCGGTTCGAGGCAGAGGCGGACTGGGTCGCGCTCGAGACGACGGAGGACCCGGACGCCGCGAGGGCGCTCTTCCGTGACTTCACGCGCTTCGCGCACGCCGACCCGGCCCCGCCGGAGTGGGCGACGCTGCTCTTCGACAACCACCCGACGATGCTCGATCGCATCCGGATGGCCGAGGCTTGGCGGGCTCGCTCGGAGGGCCGGTCCCATCCCTAACCCCACCCACCCACGGGGAGGTCAGGGTACCGCGCGGCCGCGGGGATCTTCGTGCCGACTCTGTGACGATTCGTCACCCGCGTCCGCGGCATCGACGGGCGCTGCCGGCCCGCGAAGGTAGGCGCGCCCGCCCTCGAGGCGGACGTACAGGTCGCCGCCCGGGAAGTGCACGACGACCTCGCCGTCACGGTGCGTCGCCGCCGCGACGGCCACGGCGCTCGTGCCGGACGCGGTCGTCTCCCCCACGCCGCGCTCCCAGACGCGCGCAGTCACCTCGCCCGGTGCGTCGACGCGTGCGACCTGGACGTTCGTGCGGTTGGGGAAGCGCGGGTGGGTCTCGAGCGCCGGACCGATCGTCGGTAGGTCATCAGGATCGCCGACGACGACCGCGTGTGGGTTCCCGACGTCGACCGTGACGACGACGGTCCCGTCGACGAACTCCTCCGTGCCGACCCGCACGGGCCCGAGGTCCTGCTCGACCTCGTCGCCGCCGAGCATCCGAGCGACGACCTCGCGATCGCCGACGCGGACTCGCACGACCTCTTCACCGGTTCGGTCGGCGAGCCAGCGCGCCGCGATTCTCGTGCCGTTGCCGGACATCTCGGCCTGCGACCCGTCGGGGTTCCAGATCACGACCTCCCCGTCGTCGGCGACCTCGAGGATCCCGTCGGCGCTCCCGACGAGCTCGCGGACGCGCTCAGGCGTCAGCCCGCACGGCTCCGTCACCAGGTAGACGTTCCCGTGCGCGTGCCAGCTCGACGATCTCATCGGCCACCTCGGTCGCGGGTCGATTCGCGTCGATGATGACGACGCCCGGAATCCGGCGCATCCACTTGCGCTGGTACGCCGCGTAGCGGCGGACGCGTCGGTTGTACGTCTCCACGGCCTGTTCGCGCGGGAGCTCGGCGAAGTCGCGGAGGCCGTGAATCGTCGACGCCGTCCGCGAAATCGGGTGAGCGAAAGCGGCACGCGCCTCATCCACCACGCCGCGCTCGACCATCGACGATGTCCGGGCCTCGATCCGCCCGGCGAGGACCTCACGCGGAACGTCGAGCGCGACCACGAGCGTGGGATGCCGGTAGCTCTCGCCCCAGAGCGAGTCGGCCGTCGGGGCGAGCGACTCTCCGGCCTCGGCGAGCTCGAGCGCACGGACGACCCGCCGACGGTCGTTCGGGTGGATCCGCGCCGCGGCGGCAGGATCGCGGGCCGCAAGCGCCGAGTGCGCGCCCTCGGGGCCGAGCTCCTCGTACATTGCGTCGAAACGTTCGCGCGTGCCGGGCTCCGGCGGCGGCGGAAGCTCGAGGTCGGCCAGCGCCGCGCGCAGGTAGAGCCCGGTGCCCCCCACCACGATCGGAGTCGCGCCGTCGGCGAGCAACTCGTCGATCTCCGCATGTGCGAGCTCCT
>DASTHC010000142.1:0-26482 GCA_035718485.1 Gaiellaceae bacterium | reverse complement strand
CCGTCTGCGCGCCCCAGAGACGGAGGAAGTCGGCGTGGCGCCACAGTCCTCCAGTCGGCCAGGCGCGCATCTACGGCTCGTCGGGGAGCGGCGGGCCCGGGAAGAGCGCCTGCGCCTCGGACTCGCCGAGGGGCGGCTCCTGCTCGATCTCCGGGACCTCGCGTAGCGATTTGACGGGGCCGATCACGAGCGGCAGCCACGAGAGTGCGTTGCCGGCCGCGCTGACCCAGATCGCCGTCCGCAGGCTGAACGAAGTGGCGAGCGCGCCGAGGAGCGCGACCTCGAACGGCGTCGCGTCGAGCGTGACGATCGCGGCGAGCGGGAGGGCCAGCAGCGTGATCTGCGACCCGAACTGCGAGACCGTCTGCGCGCCCCAGAGACGGAGGAAGTCGGCGTGGCGCCACAGTCCTCCAGTCGGCCAGGCGCGCATCTACGGCTCGTCGGGGAGCGGCGGGCCAGGGAGGAGCGCCTGCGCCTCGGACTCGCCGAGAGGCGGCTCCTGCTCGATCTCCGGCACTTCGCGGAGCGACTTGACCGGGCCGATCACAAGCGGCAGCCACGAGAGCGAGTTGCCGATCGCGCCGACCCAGATCGCGGTCCGTAGGTCGAACGAGGTTGCGATCGCGCCGCCCGCGAGCAGGCCGAGGGGCATCACGCCCCAGACGATGAACCGGATCGACGAGTTCATCCGGCCCTGAAGCCGCTCGGGCGTGATCGCCTGGCGCATGCTGAGCTGCGTCACGTTGTAGAGCACGACGCCGAAGCCGACGATCAGGACGGACGCGACGAGAAACGGCACGGCGTCGTGCGCGTTCTGCGGCGCGAGCGGGACCAGGAGCTGGGCGATTCCCGCCATCCCGCCCACGACGATCGCGGGCCCGACGCCGATGCGCCGCGAGATCCGGTTCGCGGTCAGCGCGCCGAGCAGGTAGCCGACGTTGCCGACCGCCAAGATCGCGCCGATCAGGAACGGGCTCATCCCGAGCGAGCGCACCAGGTAGACGGCGAGGATCGCCTGCATCATCGAGCCGAAGAAGTTGAACGTGGCGGTCGACATGGAGATCGTCCGCAGGTACGGGTTGCCGAGCACCCAGCGCAGCCCCTCGCCCAGCTCGGTGCGCATGCTCGTCTTCGCGGCTCGGCGTTCCTCACGCGTCGGGACGTTCTCCTCTTGCTTGCGGATCCCGAGCACGAACAGGCCCGACGCGAGGAAGCTGAGCGCATCGACGAGGATCGCGTACGGCGCCTTCAGCGCCTGGACGAGCACCCCGGCCGCCGCGGGGCCGCTGAGCTGCGCGGCCGAGCGGCTGATCTCGAGCTTCGAGTTTCCTTCGACGAGCGCGGTGCGATCGACGAGCGACGGGAGGTACGACTGGTAGGCGACGTCGAAGAACACGGTGCAGATGCCGACGAGGAAGCCGACCCCGTAGAGCTGCCAGATCGTCAGCGCGTCGAACGCGTACGCGATCGGGATCGTGATGAGGAGCGCCGCCCGGCCGAGGTCGCCGAGGATCAGGATCGGGCGCCGCGGCAGCCGGTCGACCCAGACGCCCGCCGGCAGAGAGATGAGCAGGAACGGCGCAAGCTCGATCACGAAGAGCGCCGAGACCTGGAAGGCGCTGACGTCGAGGGTGATGATTGCGACGAGCGGGAGCGCGAGCCCGGTGATCTGCGACCCGAACTGGCTGATCGTCTCCGCCGACCAGAGCTTCAGGAAGTCGGGATGTCGCCAGAGCCCCCCGCTCGGCCAGAGCCTCACGCCTTCTGCCTCCGCTTCTTCTTCGGCAGGTCGCGCAGGTCCGTGGCGTAGACGCCCGCGACGAACCCGTACACCCGCTCGTCCTCCACATCGAGCGACTGGAACTCGCTCGCGAGCTCCTCGAGCCGCTGGGCGAAACGGCGTGCATCGCCTACGGCCACGCGGGCATGGACGACGACGAGACGCGACGGATCGTCGTCCTTGCCCGCGTCCGGCGCGACCTCGTCCGCGGCCTGCCGGAGCATCAGCGCGCCGATCGCGGCGGCGTCGAGCTGTTCGGAGTCGTCCGCAACGATGCGGTAGAGACGCGCGAGCCGGCCGTAGTACTTCTCGGTGAGGGCGCGGACCTTCCGCGTGCGGACGACGCGGATCAGCCTTGCGTCCTCGAGGACCTTCACGTGGTGCCCGACCGTTCCCTTGGGCTGCCCGAGCGCCTCCGCGAGCTCCGTCGTCGATGCGGCGCGCTCGCGAAGAAGGCTCAGGATCCGCCGCCGCGTCGAGTCCGCGACCGCCCGGATCTGCTCCTCGGAGCGGACCTCGAGCACCTCCTCGAGCGAATAGTCGGGAATTGCCGTACGTTCGACGATCGCCGGACGTTAGCGCGCGCTTAGGGTTCCGTCAAATGCCGGAACCGATCGTCGTGGTCGTCAGGCGTGGGAGCGTCGTCGAGGCCCGCCACCTGGTGCACGCCGTGGTCGTTCGGGACGGAGGTGTCGCCGAGACGGTGGGGGATCCGTCGCTCGTCTCGTTCCTCCGCTCGTCGTCGAAGCCGATCCAGGCGCTTCCGCTCGCGTGGGCCAGGGAGGACCTCGACGGGCGCGAGCTCGCGATCGCCTGCGCCTCGCACCGGGCCGAACCCGCGCAGCTCGAAGCCGTGCGGCGGCTGTTGGCCGATGCGCCCGCGAAGGAGCGGGAGCTCGAGTGCGGCATCCAGGAGGGCCGCCCGCCGGATCCGCTCCACCACAACTGCTCGGGCAAGCACGCGGGGATGCTCGCGCTCTGCCGGGCGCACGGCTGGCGCTCGGAGGGCTACCGGCACGAGGCGCACCGCGTCCAGCGGACGATGGCCGCGGCCCACGCCGAGGCCGCCGGGGTCGACGAGGACTCGATGCCGACTGCCGTGGACGGCTGCGGCGTGGTCACCTTCGCGTTACCGCTGGAGCGGACGGCCCGCGCCTTCGCTCGCCTCCACGAGCTCCGCGGAGGCGAGCGTGTCGCCGCCGCGATGCGCGCCCATCCGGAGCTGATCGGGGGCGCCGGCCAGGCCGACACCGAGCTCATGCGCTCGCTGCCGGGGTGGATCGCGAAGGGCGGCGCCGAGGGCCTGATGTGCGCTGCGGGCGACGGGCTCGCCGTCGCCGTGAAGATCGAGGACGGCGTCCACCGCCCGATGCGCCCTGCGCTCCACGCGGTCTTTGGCCTGATCGGCCTCGACCTTCCCGACGATTTCGCCCGCGTGCCGGTCCGAAACGCGCACGGCGACGACGTCGGCGAGATTGTGAGCGCAGCGTGAAAAAACCTCTACCGATTCGTCAACAGGCGGTGTAACATCCCGCCCCTGAGTGGTGAGCCGGTGGCGTCCAACCGGCTCTTTGCGTGTCTACAGGCGTCGTTGTCGTCCGCGCGAGGAGGTCCATGCTCACCGTCGATATCGCTCTTCCAGACGTCGAAGAGCTCCAGAAGCTCGTCCAGGATGGCATCGACAAGGGGTTTCTGAACTACGACGAGATCGCGACCGGACTCGAAGAAGTCGAGCTCACCAAAGACCAGATCGAAGACTTCTACACGTACCTGATCGACCACGGCGTCGAGCTCCTCGAGGGCGAGACGCACAAGCGCCCGCCTCACGAGCAGCCCGAGCCCGAAGAGGAGAAGGTCACACCGAAGCTCGACCTGACCGTCGAGCCCTCGCTCGACTCGCTGAGGCTCTACCTCCGCGAGATCGGCAAGGTGCCGCTCCTCACCGCCGACCAGGAGATCTACCTCGCCAAGCGGATCGAGCGCGGCGACATGTCGGCGAAGACCCAGATGATCGAGGCGAACCTGCGCCTCGTCGTCTCGATCGCGAAGTCGTACCTCGGCCGCGGGCTCACGTTCCTCGACCTGATCCAGGAGGGCTCGCTCGGCCTGATCCGGGCGGTCGAGAAGTTCGACTACCGCAAGGGCTTCAAGTTCTCGACGTACGCGACGTGGTGGATCCGCCAGGCCGTGACCCGCGCGATCGCGGACAAGGCCCGCACGATCCGGATCCCCGTCCACATGGTCGAGAAGCTGAACAAGGTCGTCCACATCGAGCGCCAGCTCGTCCAGCGCCTCGGCCGTGAGCCGCGTCCCGAGGAGATCGCCGAGGAGCTCGAGATGACGACCGAGGAGGTGCGCGAGATCCTGCGGATGTCGCAGCTCCCCGTCTCGCTCGAGAAGCCGATCGGCGAGGACGAGGAGTCGGAGCTCGGCGACTTCGTCGAGGACGAGAGCGCGGAGTCGCCGTACGACACCGCGACGCTCTCGCTCCGCCGAGGGGACATCGAGCGGGCGCTGGACTCGCTGCCGGACCGCGAGCGGAAGGTGATCGAGATGCGCTTCGGCCTCTCGGGCGCCCAGCCGTGCACGCTCGAGGAGGTCGGCCGCGCCTTCGGCGTCACGCGGGAGCGGATCCGCCAGATCGAGAACAACACGCTCAAGAAGCTCGAGTCCCTGCCGGAGGCCCAGGGCTTGAAGGACTGCGTCTAGGAGGCTAACGGCCCGAGAACGTGGGCGTGCCGGAGTGCACGCTCACGTGCCGGAAGTCCGGGAGGTACGCGCCGCTGTTGCTGTCGAAGTCGACCCGCCACACGGCGCCCGCCGGGACGTCGAAGGCGAGCGTGCGCTTCTCGCCCGGCTCGAGCACGACCGTCCGCCGCTCCGAGCCGGTGAAGCGGACACGCAGCTTTGGCGCGTTCTCGGGGAGCGTGACAGGGAGGCGAAGCGTGCCGCCCGTCGTCGAGCGCACCTCGATCCAGCCGTCGTTCGCGAGCCAGCCGTCGTAGAAACGCCCGGCGACGAGGACGTCGAGCTGCGGGGTGCCGTCCGCGCGCCAGAGGTCGAACGTCGGCGTCGCTGCAACGCGCGTCGCGTTCCGGAACCTTGCGAAGACCGAGTAGCGCGGGATCAGGATCGCGGTGCGGATCGGCCGGCCGCCCTGCACGAGTGAGCCATCGTCGGCGATCCGCACGAGCGGCTGGTGGAACGCGTCGATCTTGTTCCCGTGCGGGAGCCGCACGACGTCGCCGATCGAGCGGTTCCAGAAGAGCTGCGAGAACGCGAGCTCGCGCGGCCCGCCCGGCGTCTGGAGGTACGTCACGGGGCCGACGTCCGCGTGGTCGACCCACCGTGCGTCCGCCGGCAGGTAGCTCCCGCGCACCTTCGGCACGTTGTCGGCATCGAAGGCGACCGCGCCCGCTGAAGCCGTGCCCGCGAGCAGGATCGCCGCGCCGAGCCCGAGCGGGGCTGCGCGGCGCGGCCGGAACGCGAGGCCGGCGGCGAGCAGCGAGAGCACGGCGACCGCAGCGGCGAGCGCGAGCGAGCCGTTGTCGTACCCGATCCGCTTCTCGACCCAGTAGAGGGCGAGCAGGAACGGTGAGTCCTGGCGTCCGGTGTCGGACGTGTAGGCCGAGAGCGGGACCCGCGCCGAGACGAGCAGCAGTGCGAGCGACGAGACGGCGACGAACCAGCGGGCCGGCGCACCACGCTTGAGCCAGAGGCAGAAGGCCGGCGCCACGAGCGGCAGGATCGTCATCAGGTAGCGCTCCTGGAATCGCCCACCGCCCGCGGCCTCGGCGGCGTTCGCGGCGTAGAGCGTCGCCTCGACGAGCAGCGCGCCGACCAGCAGGACGGCGAGCGCGGCGAAGGCCTTCTCGGCCCGGCTCTTGGGTCGACAGAGGGCATAGGCGAGTCCGGCGACGGCGCCCGGCACGAGGATCCAGCCGCTCGAGTACGCGAGGAGCATCAGGTCGGTCGCGCCCCAGCCGGCCATCTCGAGCGGATGGACGTCGAGGTTCGCGATCCGCGAGTAGTAGCCGAGCACTCGCATCGGTCCGAGCGCAAGGGCCCCGAGGAGCGGCAGGGCGAAGAGGAGCAGCGTGAGCCGGAGCCGCTTCAGCACGCGGACGTCGGCCAGAGCCGCGGCGAGGAGGAAGACGACGGGCAGCACGACGAACTGCACCCGCGCGAACGCCGCGAGCCCGCTGCACGCGACGAGGCCGAGCTGCACGCCGGGCGTCGGCTGCGAGATCGCCCGGATCCCGAAGTAGACGGCCCCGAGCACGAGCGGGTACGCGATCGGCTCGCCGAGCACGTAGGAGACGTAGAAGAGGTTCGGCGTCACGACGGCGAGCACCGCGCAACCGAGCGCGAGGCGCTCAGAGAGCTGCAGCCGGCGCGCGATCAGGTAGACGGGGACCGCCGCGAGCGACATCGCGAGCGCGTTCAGGCCCTGCGTCAACCGGTAGGCGACCGCCGGCTCCTCGAAGATCCAGAACGGGGCGTTCAGGATCGGCTGGAGGAGGGCCGGGAAGCTCGCGGCGTGGCCGCGGATCGCGATCCCGTCGCCGTCCGCGAGCGAGCGCGCGATCGCCGAGTAGATGTACTCGTCCGGGAAGTAGACGGGCGTCGTGTGGACGGCGGCGACGAGCCAGCGGACGGCGAAGCTCAGGCCGACGAGCCCGGCGAGCAGCCAGCCCGCAGGGACCGCCGCGACGCGTCCGACCGGGATCGGGCGCGGGCGTGCGGGCGCATCCGCGCTCGAGACGGCGACGTCGACAGCCACGTGCCGTCTATCGGCACCGCGGCGGTGTCCCTTGAAAGAGGGCTACTCGCCCCGGGGCGTCGTGTCCGCGCGCTCGTACGGGACGAACAGGCGGCAGTGCGGGCACTTGAACCCGTTGTAGCGGGCGGCGTCGCCCTCGAGCAGCTCGGCCGAGAACGTCTTCTTGCAGTGCGGGCACTGCACCTCGTACGAGCCCGACTGGGCGGTCGCCCCGCTCACGTTTCCAAGCTAGCAAAGGCCGTCCGACCCGCCTCCTAGCCTGTCGCTCGATGCCTCCCGACTGGTTCCGCCGTGCGTTCGCAGAGTTCGTCGGGGTGTTCGCGCTCGTCTTCATCGCGGTTGGCTCGATCCTCTTCTCGGGCGGCCAGCTCGTCGGGCCCGCGTTGGCGCAGGGCTTCGTGATCGCCGCGATGGCGTCGGCGGTCGGCCACGTTTCGGGCGGGCACTTCAACCCGGCCGTCACGATCGGCTTCCTCGTCACACGCCGCATGGAGCCCGTGCTCGGCGCGATCTACATCGTCACGCAGCTCCTCGCCTCGATCGTCGCCGCGCTTGCGCTCCGCGCCGTCTATCCGAACGAAGCCGACCTCGGCGGCGGCGTGCCTCACGTGAACGACGCGGTCAACCTCGGCTCGGCCGTCCTCGTCGAGGGCATCCTCACGTTCTTCCTCGTCTGGGTCGTCTTCGCGACTGCCGCCGACCCGGGTGGCGCGTTCAAGTCGATCGCCGGCCTTGCGATCGGCCTGACGATCACCTTCGACATCCTCGGCGGCGGGCCGCTAACCGGCGCGGCGATGAACCCTGCCCGGGCGTTCGGCCCGGAGCTCGTCGAGGGCGAGTGGGCGGACTGGTGGGTCTACTGGGTCGGTCCCCTCCTGGGCGGCGGCATCGCGGCCCTCGCGTATGACCTGCTCTACCTGCGCCCGGGCGAGCCGCCAGTCGTGGGAACGCCGGAAAGCGGCATCGACGAGCCGCGCCCCGGGGAAGCAGCGGTCTCGTAGCCCTCGGCGCCGAGGTGCGGGTCGTTCGCTCCAGCCTGCCATCTCGCCTTCAAGCATTCCGGGGCCGCTCGCACGGCCGCCTGACCCACTCAGGTCAATGACCGTGCGTGCCCGTTAAGCGGCGAGGTGCTCGCGGCGGGCCACGGCGACGGCCTCGAGGCGCGTGTGGACTCCGAGCGCTCGCAACAGGTGCCGGACGTGGTTGCGCACCGTCTCGCGGCTCAGCTTGAGCTCCTCCGCGATCTGCGTCGTCGAGCGGCCCAGCTCGAGGAGCCGCAGGACCTCGGTCTGACGTGGGGTGAGCGCCGGGTGGTCGGCCGGCGTCGCGGCGTCGGGATGCATGTGCCGGGCCTGACCGAAGACTCCAACGACGCGGTCGCCCTGCATCAGCTGGACCGAGCTGACCTCGACGGCCATCCGGCCGCCGTCCGCCCGGAAGAGGACGAAGTCGCCGTGCGTGCTCGGCGCCGTCCCTGCCACCTTCCGCGCGAACATCTCCCGCGCCAGGCGGCGCTCCTCCGGGACGACGACCGAGGTGAACTGGCGCCCTCGCACGTCGCCGACGAGCTTCTGCGCGGCGGGGTTGATCCAGCGGATGACCCCCTGCGGGTCGATCACGTAGCTCGGAACGTTCACGTTCTCGAGGGCGCCCTCGACGTCGCCGCCGAGCATGCGAAGTCGGCTCATCTCTTTCGAGTGTAGGCCCTCAGGTCCTGAGCACCTAACCGAGGGGTCGGGATCGTGAGAGGGTCTGCCGACGCAGGGACACGTGCAGAACCTCACCCGCCGCGAGCTCCTCGTCCGAGGTGCCTGCGCCGCAGCGCTGGCGTCACCCCTCGTCGAGTGGGCGGCGCGGGCCGATTCCGCGTTCGCCGGCGCAAAGGCGAGGACCTGGGGCCTCGGCGCGTACGTGAACCCTGCGAACGTGCAGCTGAGCTTCAGGGCCGCACAGCAGGCGACGGCGGGACGCGAGTCGCTGCTCGGCTCGCGGCTCGAGCTGGTGTCCACGTTCGTCGGCTGGGACGAGCCGTTCCCGAACGAGGGCCACGAGCTCGATCGAAAGGCGGGGCGGGCTCCGCTGATCGCCTGGGACGGGAGGCGCGACCTCCGTGCGATCGCGGCCGGCCGGTGGGACTCGCTTCTGCGTGAGCGGGCGCGCGCGTGCGCCGCGTTCGGCGCTCCGATCTACCTGCGCTGGGGCGCCGAGTTCAACGGCGAGTGGAACCCCTGCTACGGCCGCCCGGCCGGGTTCGTCGCGGCGTGGCGGCACATGGTCACGCTCTTCCGCTCGGCCGGAGCGACGAACGTCCGCTGGGTCTGGTGCCCGTTCACCGTCCAGCGCCCCCGCCGCGGCAGCGCCGGCGACTGGCGCCCGTACTACCCCGGCGACCGCTTCGTCGACTGGGTCGGGATGGACGGCTACAACTGGGGGACGACGCGTTCGTGGAGCCGGTGGCAGTCGTTCGGCGAGATCTTCGGCCCCCTGTACGCGGACTACGCGGGCCGCAAGCCGGTGATGATCTGCGAGGTCGCCTCGGCCGAGCGGGGCGGCGACAAGGCGGCCTGGATCGCGGACATGGGCGCGAAGCTCGCAGGCCGGTTCTCCAAGGTGCGGACGGTGGCCTGGTTCGACACGAACAAGGAGACGGACTGGCGGATCGACTCGTCGCCCGCCGCGCTCCGGGCGTTCCGCTCGATCATCTAAGACGCGGAGCGGCCTCGAGCCGCGCGAACACGACGATGCGGTGCGACGCCGAGTAGAGCGGGTGGCACGCCGACAGCACGAGCTTCTCCCACCCCCGGCGGCGGATGATCGACCAGTCCCTGTCGTCCACGATCCTCCGCGCGTAGACGACGTAGCGGAACGTCCCGTACGGCATCTGCAGGTAGACGCGGTCACCGGCGCGGAGCCGGTCGATGTGCCGGAACGGCCGGAGGTACGTCGTGCGGTGCCCGGCGATCGCGACTGTTCCGCCGAGGCCGGGCATCGATGTGATGCGGTAGTGGCCCGGCCCGCGCGTCAGGTCGTGGCGGCTCGTGCCCTGGACAACGACGCTCCGCAGGTGGAGCTTCGGGATGACGATCCGGCCGAAGGCGTCGCCCTGACGCAGTCCGCGCCGGAACGTGCTCGCGCGCTTCTTCAGCGGGAGCGACGGGTCGATGCGACCGGTCGCCGCGAGCTCCGCGCGGAGACCCGCCTGTGCGCGGGCCGCCGCGACCGCCGTGAACGGTTCCCCCCAGACGAGGGTCGCGGCAACCCATGCGAGAACGACGGTCCCCACGAGCGCCAAGAAGGCGGCCGCCGGGCGTGCGACCGACCTCATCGGGCTACGCCTGACTGCGGGGTGCGATCCGCCAGAGCGCGCCTGCTGCCATCAGCAGGGCGAACGCGCCGACGATCATCCACGTCATGTTCAGTCCCGTGAACGGAAGAGCTCCGAGCACGGCGCCGGCACTGCCGGCGAACACGCCTTGGTGGTACATCTGATCACCAGTTCCTTTCGCTGTTTCGGAGGGTGTCCACGATCGCTTTGCCGTGGACGACTTGGAGAAAGAGGTCGAAGGTCATCTCGACGAGAAGCGCTGCCGCGAGCACCATCTGGACGGGTCCTCGCGAGCGCACCGTCACGATCCGCTCGGCGATGAAGACGCCGCTGACCGCGAGCCAGATCGGCTGCACGTTGATCGTGCCGGCGAGAGCGAGCGACGACCCGAGCGACGCGAGGTAGAGGAGCGTCACCAGCATCCCGAAGAACGTCACGAGCTGGCGAACCCAGTAGCTCGCGGTCACCCGCGTCAGCCCGTAGGTGCGGAGGTTCTCGAGCGCGCCGCGCTTCCAGCGGAGCCGCTGACGGTAGAGGTCTGCCCACGACTCCATGACCTCGGTGGTCAGCCGGCAGTCCTTCGGCGAGATCACGCGGTACCCGAGGTGGAGCAGCGCGAGGGTGAGCTCGTTGTCCTCGGTCAGGACGCTCGTGTCGTAGACCTGCGGCTTGTCTCCCGGGAGCAGCCCTTCGGCCCTGGCCCATGCCACGTGGCGGAGGGTGCGGGCGGAGAAGAGCGTCGCGGTCCCGGTCAGGACGAGCACCTTGCCCTTGAGGCGGGCGACGTCCCGGGCGTAGCGGGCGTACTCGTTCCGCTGCAGCATCCCGACGAACCCGCCGCCGGCACGTCCGGTGAAGACCCCGCCGACGCCGCCGACGTCGTCCCGGAGATGTCGCTGTGCGGTGGCGACGAAGCGCGGGGCGAGGATCGAGTCCGCGTCCATCACGAGGACGGCGTCCTCGTCGCGCAGAAGCGGAAGGAGGATTTCGAGCGCCTGGTTCAGCGCGCCGGCCTTCTTGTGCGGGTTGTCGACGGTCTCGAAGACGATCGCTCCGGCAGCCTCGGCCCGCTCGGCCGTCCGGTCGCTGCAGTTGTCCGCGCACACGATGATCAGGTCGGGCGGCGAGATCTGCTCGCGGAGGGACTCGATCGCGCCCTCGATCTGCGCCTCCTCGTCGTGCGCAGGGATCAGCGCAACGACGAGGCCGCGGGGGGAAGGCCTGGGCGCGTTGGTTTTTGCAGGTTTTGCTGAGGTTTCGGCGAGCACGCAGCCAGAGTCGCCGCCACGGGGCCAAGGTCGTCTGACGCACTCGTGTCAATCGCAGGCCGCATTTGTGAAGCCTGTGCATAGGTCGAGCTTTTGCGTTGAGGCCCGTTGAACCAGGTGTGAAAAAACGGTAAGAAGGTCGTCCGTGGCTGCGCCCTTCGCCGCACCTTCGATCGACACCGTGGTGCGGCTGGAGGCCGTCACGAAGAGCTTCGGCGACAACGTCGTCCTGCGCGACATCGACCTCCAGGTCGCCTCGGGCGAAGTGCTCGTGGTGATCGGGCCGAGCGGCAGCGGGAAGAGCACCCTGCTCCGGTGCGTGAACCTGCTCGAGCCGGTCGACTCCGGCCGGATCTGGTTCGAGGGGGTCCAGATCACCGGCAAGGGCGTGAAGCTCCCCGAGATCCGGCAGCGGATCGGGATCGTCTTCCAGCAGTTCAACCTCTTCCCGCACCTGCGCGCGATCGACAACCTCACGCTCGCCGCCAGGCGGATCAAGAAGATGGACCGCAAGGACGCCGAGCAGCGCGCGCGCGGGCTCCTCGAGAGGGTCGGGCTCGAGGAGAAGGCGCAGAGCTACCCGCACCAGCTCTCGGGCGGCCAGCAGCAGCGTGTGGCCATCGCGCGGGCGCTGATGATGCGACCGCACGTGATGCTCTTCGACGAGGTCACCTCCGCGCTCGACCCGGAGCTCGTCGGCGAGGTGCTCGTCGTGATGCGCGACCTCGCGCGCGACGGGATGACGATGCTCGTCGTCACGCACGAGATGCACTTCGCGCGCGACGTCGGGGATCGGGTGGTCTTCATGGACGAGGGACGAATCGTCGAGCAGGGCAAACCGGCCGACGTGCTCGATCGTCCAAGGGAGGAGAGGACGCGGCGCTTCCTGCGGCGGTCTCTACAGCTGGCGCATTCACTGGAGGAACTCACAATCGAGGGTCAAGGAGGGGTTGGATGAAAAAGCTCATTGCCGTCGTCTCTGTGGTCGCGCTCGTCGCGGCTGTCGTCACGGCGCTCGGCGTCGCGGCAACATCGGGCGCAGGTCCGGCCACGGCGACACCGACGGCGAAGAAGAAGCCGAAGCTGCCTGCGCTGCCGTCGAACATCAAGGCACGGAAGCGCTTCCTGATGGGCGTCAAGTGCGACGCTCCGCCGTTCGGCTACATCAACGTCCGCGGGGAGAACGCGGGCTTCGACGTCGAGATCGCGCGCTGGTTCTCGCGCTACGCATTCGGGAGTCCGAATCGCATCAGCTTCGAGTGCACGCCGACCCCGGCCCGAGAGCCGGCCCTGACGACGGGGCGGGTCGACATGGTGATCGCGACCTTCACCTACACGCGCGACCGCGACACGCGGATCGACTTCTCACGCGCGTACTACAAGGCGACCGGCCGGCTGCTCGTCAAGAACGACCAGCCGAACTCCCTCGTCAGCCAGCTAGCCAATCGGAACATCGTGACGACCAGCGGCTCGATCTACGACCGCTGGGTCCGGAAGTGCTTCCCGAGCGCGAAGCTGACCGTGACCGACAACTTCACGAACGCGGCGCTGACGTTCAACCAGGGTCGCGCGGACACGTTGATGTGGGACGACTCGGTCCTCGTCGGGATCGCGGCGGCCGACCGCAACTCGAAGCTGACGACCGACACGTTCCTCGCACTGCCGTACGGCATTGGCATCCGGCAGGGGAACACGGCTTTGGTCAGGTGGGTCAACGCGCGGCTCGAGCTCATGCGCAAGGCCGACCGCTTCATGACGTTGCTTCGCAACAACGTCCCGGCACGCTTCGTCGCCGGGTTCTCGAGCAACATCCTCCGACCACGGAACACGTTCGGGTACGCGCCGGCCGACGCGCCGGCACCGGACACGGTTTGCCCGTAGCGGATCGATGCGAAGGGAGCGGCCGCGACGCGCGGCCGCTCCCTCGTTGACGCGTGCTCGCCGTCACCTACGACCTCGGCGCGTACCTCTCCGAGCACTGGGAGTTCCTCCTCCGAGGATTCGCACGGACGATCTACGTCTCGGCGATCGCGATCGCGGGCTCGTTCGTCATCGGTCTCTTGCTCGGTGCGGCGCGCGCGCATCGCATCCCGGTCCTGAGCCAGCTCGCGGCGGTCTACGTCGAGGTGATTCGGAACACGCCGATCCTCGTGCAGATCTTCTTCCTCTACTTCGCGCTCCCCGAGTGGCCGGGGATCAGGCTCGACGTGTTCACCGTCGCGTGGCTCTCGGTGACGCTCTGGGGCGGCGCGTTCAACACCGAGAACTTCCGCGCCGGGTTCGAGGCGGTCCCGCAGCGGCTGCGTGAAGGTGCGCTCGCGCTGGGGTTCAGCCGGGTCGCGACGTTCTTCAACGTGACGCTCCCGATCGGCGGCCGGATCGCGCTGCCGTCGTCGATCAACACGTACATCGCAGTCGTGAAGAACACGGCGCTGCTGTACGTCATCGCCTACGAAGAGTTCTACACCTCGGCCTATCAGGTCAACGCGCTCGAGCTCGCGACGTGGGAGACGATCACTGTGCTCGGCGTCGTCTACCTGACGCTCGTCTGGTCGCTGTCGGCGCTGATCCGCTTCGCCGAGGGGCGACTCGCACTGCCGGAGGCCTTCTGATGCCCGAGCTGCCGGACTGGGTCGAGCCCGTCGCGCGCTACATGCTCGACGTCGGGCTGCGGAACACGCTGCGCACGGCCGCGATCTCCGTCGTGCTCGCGACCGGCATCGGCGTCGTGCTCGGCACCCTCATCACGATCCGGTTCCGGCTCTCGCGGGCGCTGATCCGCGGCTACATCGAGATCTGGCGCGGGCTGCCGATCATCGTCACGCTCTTCATCGTCCACTTCGGGCTGCCCGCGCTGAGCCCACGGCTGGAGTTCGACGTCTTCACGAGCGGGATCATCACGCTGACGCTGTGGGGGAGCGCGCAGATCGCGGAGGCGACACGCGGCGCCGTCCAGTCGATCCCGCGCGAGCAGCACGAGGCGTCCTCTGCGCTCGGGTTCGGCTGGGTGGGTCGGCACCGCTACATCATCTTTCCGCAGGCGCTCCGCCGGCTGATCCCGCCTCTCGTCGGGCTGATCGTCGGGATCATCCTCAACACGACGCTGATCCAGGTCATCGGCGGCTCGGAGCTGCTCGAGACCGCCGAGCAGTCGATCGAGCGTCTCGGCTCGCCGCCGCCCGTCGGCCTGCTCGACCCGCACGCGTTCGAGATCCTCGGTGCGGTCGCGGTGGTGTTCTTCGTGATCTGCTTCCCGCTCACGCGGCTCGCGGCCTACCTCGAGAAACGGCTCGTCGCATGACGCTCCCCTACGAGCGCGGCTCGCTGCTTCCCGACACCGACGCCGACGTCGCGAAGCTGCGCGCGGCGTGGCGGGTCCTCGCGGAGCGGAGAGGCGACGGCACGCTCTTCAACTTCACCGGGCTCGAGCGCGCGCTCGAGCTCGGTGACGCCGATCCGGAGCTGCTCGACGACGATCTCGCGCCGGCGTTCTGGGGCGACCGGCTGACGGAGCTCGCGCTCGAGCATCTCGGCGGGGAGCCAGGACGCGACGACGTCTTCGTCGCGAACCGGCTGACTGCCGCGATCGTTGCCGCGATGCAGATCCTGGTGCGGCCGGGCGACACCGTGCTCGGGGTGTCCGCGCGCTACTCGCACCCGGTCGTCGTGCGCGCGGTCCGGCTCGCGGGCGGCGAGCTCGTCGACACTCGCGGCTACGACGAGTTCGCGGCGCACCTCGATCGCGATCCGCAGCTCGTCGTGCTCACGCGACTCGCCGTGTCCTACGAGGCGCTGCCGCTCGACGAGCTGGAGGCGATCGCCGCCGAGACGAACCGGCTCGGCGTGCGCCTGTTCGTCGACGACGCGGGCGGCGCGCGAGTCGGCCCGGCGGTGTTCGACCAGCCGAAGACGCTCGAGCTCGGCGCCGTCGCCGGAGCGACCGGCCTCGACAAGTACGGCACGACCGGCCCGCGGCTCGGCCTCCTCGCGGGACGAGCCGACCTCGTCGGCCGGATCCGGGCCCGCGGCATCGAGCTCGGCCTCGAGGCGCGCCCGATGCTCTATCCCGCCGTCGTCCGCTCGCTCGAGCGGTACAGCCCGACGCGGGTGCGAGACCTCGTCGCGGCGACGAACGATCTCGGCGACGCGCTCGAAGCGCAGTTCCCGTGGCTCGAGCGAACGCCGGTGGCCGTCCGGCTCGAGGCCGAGGCGATCCTGGCCGAGGCCGCGCGCCGGGCCGGAGTGCAAGTAACAGACTGTTACTTGGTGCCGTACGAGGCGACCGCTGCGCTCGCGATGCTCCTCCTCCGCGACCACGGCATCCTCACCGTCCACTTCGCCGCGCTCCCTCCCGGGACGTCGGCGCTCCTGCTGAAGTTCGTCCCGCCCGAGACGCTCGCGCGGTTCGGCGGCGCCGAGCGCTTCGCGGAAGCCGTCGACGAAGCGCTCGGGGAGCTCGCGACGCTCGTGACCGACGAGGAGGCGCTCCGCCGCCTGCTCGCGGTCGCGCAGCCCACGAGAACCTAGGCCGCCTCCAGGTACTCGAGGCCGCGGTCGCGGTCGACCACGAGGTGGACGACCGGACGGCCGAAGCGCCGGCGGGCTCGCTCGACGACGCTGCGGGCGAGCCAGTTCGAGCGGCCTTCGGGATGCGTCGCGATCACGAGCTCGTCTGCGGGGAAGACGTGCAGCGCGTCGGCGGCCGCCTGAAGCGGGTCGGCGTCGCCGACCATCCCGTTCGCCGGGATGCCGCTCGCCGCCAGGCGGTCGAGCGAGCGGCGAAGCCGTTCGTCGGCGGCGGCGTGCGCGTCGTCGTCGTCCGACGTCCAGTGGCGGACGCGACCGTTCAACGCCGGCGCCACGATGAGGACCTGCGTCGCCTCCCTCGCGCGGATCGCGTGCGCGAGGAGCTCGCTCTCCACGGTTTCGTTGGCGAGGACGAGGATGCGGTTGGACATGGGTGCTCCTTTCGGCGGCGGAGGGCCCAGGGGATGGGAGCCCTCCGCCGTTCGAGGCCGGCCTAGCGCGAGTCGACGCTCACGACCTCGAAGTTGTCGTTGACGTAGACGGTCGCCCTGCTGCCGTCGGCCTTCTGCACGTGCGCCTCGTACTTCGCGTTGCCGTCGGCGTCGGTCTCGACGCGCTCGATCGTGGCGCCGGGAAGCTCTGCCTTCGCGGCCGCCGTCACCTTCGCGGCCGTGTCACCGCTCAGCAGTGTCTCGTCCGACCGTTGCGGTGGCAGTCCCTGCGGCCGGACGTCGTTGCTCTGCGTCGTCGCGGCCGCCGTGCTGTTCGCCGCGTCGTTCCCCGACGCCGCCCCGGCGATCGCGGCACCTCCGAGCGCGAGTGCCGTGACCGCCGAGACTCCCAGCAGGATGTTCTTGACCTTGTCGTTCATCGTTTTCCTTTCGTTCGTCGGTTGCTGCGGACACGAACGAGGAGACCACGGCGGCCTCAAAACGGCCTGGGCGCGTCCTACGAAGACGCTGTGCGCGTTCACAGGCGATTCACAAGAACCGCTGCCACGATGGCGCCGTGAACATCTCCCGCGACAACCACCGGATCCTCGTCGTCGACGACGAGCCTTCGATCGTCGACGCGGTCGCGACCGCGCTCCGCTACGAGGGGTACGAGGTCGACGAGGCGTTCACCGGCCGCGACGCGCTCGACGCGGTCGCGCGGCACGAGCCGGACCTGATCGTCCTCGACTGGATGCTGCCCGACATCGAGGGGATCGAGGTCGGCCGGCGGCTGCGCGCCCGCGGCTTCAAGAGCGCCGTGCTCTTCCTCACCGCGAAGGACGCGACCGAGAACAAGGTCGAGGCGCTCCGCGCCGGCGGCGACGACTACGTGACGAAGCCGTTCAGCCTCGCGGAGATCGTCGCGCGCACTCAGGCGATCCTCCGCCGCACGGTCGGCGCGCTCCCGGGCGACGTGCTCCGTTTCGAGGATCTCGTCCTCGACGAGGGACGCCACGAGGTGCACCGCGGCGATAAGCCCATTCCGCTGACCGCGACCGAATTCAGCCTCCTCCGCTACTTCATGCTCAACCCGCGCCGCGTGCTCTCGAAGTCGCAGATCCTGCAGAACGTCTGGCGCTATGACTTCGGTGGCAACTCGAACGTCGTGGAGACCTACGTGAGCTACCTCCGCAAGAAGCTGCACGCCGCAGGCCCGCCGCTGATTCGCACGGTGCGGCAGGCCGGCTACATGCTCGAGGCCGGAGAACGCTGATGCTCAGCCGGCTCTCGCTGCGCGCGCGCCTCGTCCTCGGCGTGATCGTCCTCAGCGCGGTCGGCCTCGCGATCGCAAACGTCGCGACCTACGCGTCGCTCCGCTCGTTCCTCTTCGACCGCACCGACACGACGCTCGTCGACTCGAGTCACGCCGTCGAGCACTCGGTCTTCGAGCACGGGCGCGGGTGCGGCGGGCCTGGGGATCGCCCGCCGCCCGGCGTCGAGCCCGGCGACTACGCGGAGGTCCGCTCGTCGGCCGGGCAGGTCGTCTGCAGCTGGCAGGGACGGTCGTTCGGCGAGGCCGCTCCGTCGCCGCCGGTCCTGCCCGCCGACCTCGACGTTCCGTCGTCCGGAGAGCCGCGCTCGTTCAACGTCGACGCGCAGGACGGCGGCAGCCGCTATCGCGTGCGCGCGTCGGCCGAGCCCTCCGGGCAGGGGACGGTCGTCGTGGCGACCTCCCTCGCCGACGTGGACGCGACGCTGAACCGCCTGCTCGCGATCGAGCTGCTCGTCACCGCTGCGGTGCTGATCGCTCTCGCGCTGCTCGGGCTCTGGGTCGTGCGGCTCGGGCTCCGTCCTCTCGACGCGATCGGCGACACCGCCGCCGCGATTGCCGCCGGCGATCTCACTCGACGCGTCGAGCGCGCCGAGCCGAACACCGAGGTCGGGCGGCTCGGGCTCGCGCTCAATGCGATGCTCGGCCAGATCGAATCCGCCTTCAAGGCGCGTGAGGCGACCGAGCGGAGGCTCAGGCGCTTCGTCGCCGACGCGTCGCACGAGCTGCGCACGCCGCTCGCCGCGGTGCGCGCGTACGCGGAGCTCTTCGGGCGCGGGGCCGACCGCCGCCCGGACGACCTCGAGCGCGCGATGTCAGGCATCAGCCGCGAGTCGGAGCGCATGTCGATCCTCGTCGAGGACCTGCTGCTGCTCGCGCGCCTCGACGAAGGGCGGCCGCTGACGCGCGAGCTCGTCGAGCTCGACGGCGTCGTCGGCGAGGCGGTCGAGACGGCCGGCACCGTCGAGCCGGACCGTCCGTTCGAGCTCGACTCGCGTCCGGTCACCGTCCTCGGCGACCGCGACCGCCTCCGCCAGATCGTCGACAACCTGCTCGCGAACATCCGCTCGCACACGCCCGCCGGCTCGCCGGTGCGCGTCCGCGTCGGCCCCGAGAACGGCCACGCCGTGATCGAGGTCGAGGACAGCGGCCCCGGGATGAGCGCCGACGAGGCCGAGCGCGTGTTCGAGCGCTTCTACCGCGCCGACCGGTCGCGTTCGCGCTCGAGCGGCGGCGTCGGGCTCGGACTCTCGATCGTCGCCGCGGTCGCGGAAGCGCACGGCGGCACCGTCTCCGCGTACGCCAACGGGGGACACGGCGCGACGTTCCGCATCGAGCTCATCGCCCACACGAACGGAGGTCCCGAAAATGACTGAGCAGGAGCTCACCCGACGCCGGCTCCTGGAGCTCGGCCTGGCGATCCCGCCGCTCGCCGCGGTCGCTGCGGGCGCCGATCTGTTCGCACCCGAGACGCTGCTCGCCGCGACGCCCGCGATCGCGGACGATGACGAGCCGACGCCTGCGCAGACCGAAGGCCCGTACTTCACGCCGAACTCGCCGCTCCGCAAGTCGATCGTCCCCGCCGGCGCCGCCGGCACGCGGCTGACGCTGACCGGCCGCGTGCTCTCGACCGCCGCCCGGCCGGTCGCCCGCGCGCTCGTCGACTTCTGGCAGGCGGACGCGCGCGGTGCCTACGACAACAGCGGGTACCGCTTCCGCGGGCACCAGTTCACGGACGCGAAGGGCCGGTTCGCGCTCACCACCGTCGTCCCGGGCCTCTATCCGGGCCGCACGAAGCACATCCACGTGAAGGTCCAGGCACCGGGGCGCTCGATCCTCACGACGCAGCTGTACTTCCCGGGCGTTGCGCGGAACCGGACCGACGGGATCTTCTCCGCGGAGCTGCTCGTGCAGAGCTGGCGGAAGGTCGGCGCCCGCCGCGCTGCACGGTTCGACTTCGTGCTCGACCTGAGCTAACCGGTGCGTCCGCGCAAGCGCAACGCGAGGAACACGACGCTCGCCACGGGCGCGAGGAAGAACGCGAACAGCACCGTGGTCTCCGTCGGCCCGAGCCCGCCGTCGTCGCCGATCGGCGCGGACGCACCGAGCGACAACACGAGCCCGAGGAGCACGGCGGCGGGCCACGCAAGCGTCCCGACCAGCTTCTCCCCGGTCGTCCACCGCTGCGACGCCCAGAGCAGCGCGAGCCCGACGACCCAGCCGATGAACGTGAACCCGAGCGCGAGCCCGACGAGCGCGCCGATCTCGACGAGGCCCGCGCGCGCCGGGTCGACCTCGGGGCGCGTGCCTTCCTCAGCCGCGATCTCGGAGGGCTCGCCGAGCCGGTCGAGCAGCTCCCGGACGTCGGACTCGGTGTCGCCGGTGCCGGCGCCGCCTCGCGGATGTGCTCGCGCATCTCGTCGACGAGCTCGCGTCGCCTGCTCGCCGGCACGTCGCGAAGCTCGTGGTCGAGGTCGTCGAGGTAGCGCGAAACGAGTGAGTCGGCGTCCGTGCTCATCGAGTCCGTCCTTTCGTCAGCAGCCGGTCGACTGCGTCGCTGAAACGGGCCCACTCGCCGGCGAACTGCTGCAACGCTTGCCGGCCGTCGGCCGTGAGCTCGTAGTACCTGCGAGGCGGACCGCTCTTGGATTCGCGCCAGCTCGTCTCGACGAGCCGGTCGCGTCGCAGCCGGGCGAGCAGCGGGTAGATCGTGCCCTCGCTCGTCAGCAGGCCGTCGACGCCGCCGAGCTCGCGGACGATGTCGAAGCCGTACCGCGGCTCGTGCTGGAGGAGCGCGAGCACGCAGTACTCGATCGTCCCGCGTCGCAGCTGCGAGATCGACGACGGCGCTGCCATGCGTCGCAAGGTACTAGCGGGCGCAGGGTACCGTCAAGTCCAGCTCTCAGCCGAGTCTTAGCTTCGTCTGCTTCTGTGTCGTCATCACCCCGACCGAAGGAGCGCCCGTGAGCACGCAGCCCGACGAGACCGCCCCGACCCCGGCCGAGGCCATGGAGCGCCTGGAGCAGGCGCTCTTCGAGATCCGCCGCGTGATCGCGGGGCAGGACGCCATGCTCGAGCGCGTGCTCGTGTGCCTGCTCTCGCAGGGACACCTGCTCCTCGAAGGCGTGCCCGGCCTCGCGAAGACGCTCACGATCAAGACCGCGGCGAGCGTGCTCGGCGGGACGTTCTCACGTGTGCAGTTCACGCCCGACCTCGTGCCATCGGATCTCGTCGGCACGCGGATCTTCCGGCCGGACGCCGGGAGCTTCGACACCGAGCTCGGGCCCGTCTTCTGCAACTTCCTGCTCGCCGACGAGATCAACCGGGCGCCGGCGAAGGTGCAGTCAGCGCTGCTCGAGGTGATGCAGGAGCGCCAGGTGACGATCGGCCACACGACGTACCCCGTCCCGTCGCCGTTCCTCGTCATGGCGACGCAGAACCCGATCGAGTCCGAGGGGACTTACCCTCTGCCCGAGGCGCAGGTCGACCGCTTCATGCTCAAGGTGCTGATCGGCTATCCCGAGCACGACGAGGAGCTGACGATCGTGCGGCGCCAGCTCGCCGACGAGCCCGAGCTTCGACAGGTGCTCTCGCTCGAGGAGCTGAAGGCGCTCCAGGCGACCGTGCGCTCCGTCTACGTCGACCCGCAGCTCATCTCGTACGCCGTCGACGTCGCGACCGCGACGCGCGAGCCGACCGACTACGTCGCGTTCGGCGTCAGCCCGCGCGGGCCGATCAGCCTCGTGCAGTCCGCGCGCGCGCTCGCCGTCGTGCGAGGCCGCGAGTACGTGCTCGCCGAGGATCTCCAGTCGCTCGCGAAGGACGCGCTGCGGCACCGGCTCGTGTTGACGTACCAGGCGCTCGCGGAGGGGGTGACCGCCGACGCGATCCTCGAGAACGTCCTCGCCTCCGTCCCCCTCCCGCAGCTCGACCTCGGACGGGTGAGCGCCGCGTGACGATCCTCCGCGCCGTCCGCGCAGAGCCGACACCCGACCGGCCCGGCCCCGGGCCGATGCCGGACGCGCTCCTGCGCGCGCTCGACGTGACGATCGGACGGCGTGTGGAGGGCCTGCTCGCCGGCGACTACCGCTCCGCGCTCCTCGGCTCGGGCACGGAGCTCGCGCAGGTGAGGCCCTACGCCCCGGGAGACGACCCGCGGCAGATCGACTGGAACGTCACCGCGCGCACCGGGCAGCCGCACGTCCGCGTCCAGCTCGCCGAGCGCGTGATGGTCACGTGGCTCGTCCTCGACACGTCGCTCTCGATGCAGTTCGGCACGGCCGAACGGCGGAAGGCCGACGTCGCGGAGGGCGTGGCGCTCGCGGTCGGCCACGTCGCCACGCGGCGCGGCAACCGCCTCGGGATCGTGACGTTCGGCGGCGCGGAGCCGAAGTCCGAGCCGCCGCGGCAAGGACGCTCCGGGCTGACCGGGCTGCTGCTCGCGCTGCGAGGTCACGAGAACGGGGACGCGTCGGGCGCGACGTCGCTCGGCGAGGCGTTTCTGCGCACCGGCGCGCTCGCGACGCAGCGCGCGCTCGTCGTCGTCGTCTCCGACTTCCGCGGGCCGCCGGACTGGCGGCGCCCGCTGCTCCAGCTCGCCGGCCGGCACGACGTGATCGCGGTCGAGATCCGCGACCCGCGCGAGCAGGAGCTTCCGAACGTCGGCGACCTCTGGCTCGTCGACCCCGAGACGGGGGAGCAGCTCCGCGTCGACACGCGTGA
Source organism: Gaiellaceae bacterium (assembly GCA_035718485.1). GTDB lineage: Bacteria > Actinomycetota > Thermoleophilia > Gaiellales > Gaiellaceae > JACCTU01. Next base: position 4,313 of record DASTHC010000142.1, on the reverse strand, counting down.
CGCGCGGCTCCGCTCGCGCTTCGCGTCGGCGGCCGCGGAGGAGCGGAGCGGCCTGGCGCGCACGCTCGCCTCGATCGGCGTGCGTCACGTCGTGCTCTCGACGCAGGGCGACTGGCTGCGCACGCTCGCGGTCTTCCTCCGGGGAGGACGGCCGCGTTGAGCTTCGAGTCGCCGCTGTGGTTGCTTTCACTGCTGCTCGTGCCCGTGCTCGTGGCGCTCTGGCTCTGGTTCGACCGCCGGCGGCGCGCACGGGCTGCCGATTTCGCGACGCCGGCGCTCGTGCCGAACCTCGTCACGCGCCGCCCAGGAGGGCGGCGCTACGTGCCGCTCGCGCTGCTGCTGCTCGCGCTTTCGACGATGCTCGTCGGCGTTGCGCGCCCGCACGCGAAGGTGTCGGTGAAGCGCGAGGAGGCGACGATCGTCGTCGCGATCGACGTCTCGGACTCGATGCGGGCGAAGGACGTCCAGCCGACCCGGCTCGTCGCCGCGCGCCGTGCGGCGCGCGCCTTCGCCAACGACGTGCCGGAGAAGTTCCGGGTCGGGCTCGTCTCGTTCGCAGGCCGCGCGATCCCGGTCGTCCCGCCGACGGTCGACCGCACCGCGTTCGAGCACGGGCTCCAGGCGCTCCGACCGGCTGCAGGGACCGCGCTCGGCGACGCGATCCGGCTCTCGGTCGACCTCGCGCGGCGCAGCGGTACGCGCACCGATCAGCCTCCGCCTGCCGCGGTCGTGATCATCTCGGACGGAGCGACGAACGTCGGCCGCATCCAGCCGACGGCCGCAGCCCAGCGGGCACGCGGGCTCCGGACGCCGATCTACACGGTCGTCCTCGGCACCCCGAACGGACGGATCGAGCGGACGCTCGTCGGGGGGTTCAAGGAGATCACCCGCGTCCCGCCGAGCCCCCAGACGCTGCAGGCCGTCGCGCGGACGTCCGGCGGTGAGTTCTTCACGGCGGCGGATCCCGACCAGCTGAAGCAGGTGTACAAGAAGCTCGGCTCGCAGCTCGGGACGAAGAAGGAGGAGCGCGAGATCACCGACTACTTCTCGGCCGGCGCGGCGGTGTTCCTGCTCGCGGGCGTGACGCTCTCGACGCTCTGGTACCGGAGGGTGGTGTGATGCGGGCGGCGGTCGTGGCGGCCTGCGCGCTCGTCGCGCTCACCGCGGGCGTCGGCGATGCGCGGGCAACGAACGAGTGCCGCGGGCTGATGGTCTGCGTGCCCGTCGCCGGCCCGTGGGTCGTGGTGCCGACGACGCGACATGCGGAGTTCCAACTGGCGTGCCCGCGCCGCTACATCGTCGGCGGGCTCGACGCGGAGCTCAGCGACCGCTCGATCGACATCTCCTTCCCGGGCCTGCTCGGGAGCCCGGTCAACCCCGGGGTGACGACGACGAGCTCGGCGGTCTTTGCGGGTCACTACACGGGCGTCGCGCGCCGCGCCACGAGCTTCCGTCCGCACATCGGGTGCATCCCGTCGTCCGGCGGAGGAGGGACCCCGCCGCTGGCCATCTGGCTCAGCGCCTCGGCGTTCCCGCCCGGACGCCCGGTCGTCCGGCGCGTGCGGAATGTCGTGGCGATCGCCGGCCGCACGACGCGCGGCGCTCAGGGGTGCGCGCGGAACGAGCGGCTCGTCGGCGCGACGCACTCCGTCGGCATCTACACGCAAGGCGCTCCGAGCGGGAGCCTGTTGAGCGCGGTCTCGGCCACGCGCACGGTCGCTTCGGGTCGCGTTCGCGTCGTCGTCCGGACCAGCGCCGCTCTGCGCGGGACCCGCGCGGTCGTCCAGGTGCAGGCGCTGTGCGCGGGAGCGGGTCGATGACGTTCGAGCGGCCGTGGTTCCTGCTCGCGCTGCTCGCGCTGCCGCTGCTCGCGCTGCTGTACGTCAGGCTCCAGCGGCGAAAGACGCGCTACCCGGTGAGCTTCACGAACCTGGCGGTGCTGCGCGAGGTGGCCGGGAAGCGGCCGTGGCGTCGCTGGATCGCGCCCGTGCTCGTGTTGCTCGCGCTCGCGGCGCTTCTCGTCGGAGTGGCGCGGCCGCAGGTCGACGGGCTCGTCCCGCAGGATCGAGCGACCGTCGTCCTCGTGCTCGACGTCTCGCGCTCGATGGAGGCGCGCGACGTCAAGCCGAACCGCATCGGCGCCGCGAAGCGTGCGATCCGGCTCTTCCTCGACCGTGCGCCGGAGCGGCTGAAGGTGGGCATGGTCGTCTTTGCCGGCGTGCCGCAGGTCGCGTCGCCGCCGACGACCGACCACGAGCAGGTCAGCGTCTCGCTCGACAACCTCGGCGACTACGCGACGTTCGGCGGCACGGCGATCGGTGACGCGCTCAGCATGGCTGTCGACGTCGGCCGCGACTCGCTGCAGCAGGACGGCGGCGACCCCGAGGCGCAGCCGCGCGCGGGCGCCAACGGGAGCAAGCTCGTCTCGATCCTCTTCCTCTCCGACGGCGCGCAGCGCGAGGGAGTGCTGCAGCCGCTCGAGGGCGCGCAGCTCGCGAAGGAGGCGGGGATGCCGGTCTACACCGTCGCTCTCGGAACGCCGACGGGCACCGTCGCGGGCGGCGGCGGCGGGTTCTTCCCGTTCGCGCCGGAGCGCATTCCCGTGCCGCCCGACACGGAGACCCTGCGCCAGATCGCAGAGACGACCGGCGGCGAGTTCACCGAAGCACGTGACGCGGAGACGGTCGACAACGCATACGAGAAGCTCGGCTCGAACCTCGGCCGCAGGCGGACGGACAAGGAGGTCACCTACGTGTTCGTCGCCCTCGCCGCCGGACTGCTCGTCGCCGCCGGAGCGCTCTCAGCGCTCGGGTCGCCTCGCCTGCCGTAAGTAGGCTTGCCGGGGCGTGACCGGGGATCTCCTGCTCGTGTTGGGAGCGGCGCTCGCGAGCGGCGTCGAGATGGTCGAGGCGACGACGATCGTGCTCGCGCTCGGCGTGTCGCGCGGCTGGCGCGCGCCGCTGCTCGGGACGGCGACCGCCCTCGGCGTGCTCGCCGCCGCGACCGCCGCACTCGGCCCTGCGCTCGAGCGCATCCCGATCGACTCGCTGCGCCTGGTCGTCGGGACGCTCGTCCTCCTGTTCGGGCTGCAGTGGCTGCGCAAGGCGATCCTGCGCGCCGCAGGCAAGCTGCCGAAGCACGACGAGGAGGCGGCGTTCGCGGAGGAGCTCGAGCGGGCGCGCGCGACCGGCCAGGACAAGGGCCCGCTCGACGGGTACTCGTTCACGCTCGCGTTCAAGAGCGTCCTGCTCGAGGGGCTCGAGGTGGTCTTCATCGTGCTCACGCTCGGCGCGAACCAGGGCTCGATCCCGCTCGCGGCGATCGGCGCCGCCGCCGCGGTCGTGGTCGTCGGGGTCGCGGCGGTCTTCGTCAGGCATCCGCTCAGCCGCGTGCCGGAGAACGCGCTCAAGTTCGGCGTCGGCGTGATGCTGACGGCGTTCGGGACGTTCTGGGCCGCCGAGGGCGCGGGCGTGCACTGGCCGGGGGAGGACGCGGCGCTCCTCGCGCTCGTCGCGCTCACCGCCGCATGGTCGCTCGCCTTCGTGCGCGTGCTCCGGCCGCAGCCGGTGCCGGCATGAGACGTTTCGTCGCGGCTGTGGTCGACTTCGTCGTCGGCGACGACGTGTGGGTCGCTGTCGGGATCGTCGCGGCGATCGCCGCGACGGCGCTGGCCGCGCACGAGGGGCTGGACGCCTGGTGGCTGCTCGGCGCTGCGGTCCCGCTCGTCGTCGGCGTCTCGTTGTTCAGGGCCGCAAGTGCGTGACCGGCACGCCGAGCTCGCGCTCCAGACGCTCGGCGATCAGTGACCTGTGGCATGCCTCGGGGTCGCGCTCGACGCACATGAGCGCGGTCGCGCCGTCGTCCGGTAGCTCGTCGACGAGCGGCCGCAGGTCGACCTGGCCGAGCACGTCCGTCGTGTAGCGCTCGACGTACTCCGGGGCGAGCTCCGTGCGCGACCGCTTGCCGACGCCGGCGCGGTCGTCCTCGCGGTACTGCAGCTCGCGGAGCCCGGTCGTCGGAGCGAGCTCCTTGTGGTGTGCGTACGCGATCCTGGCCTGATCGAGCGCGGACTCGAGCCGCTTCGCGTTCGCCCACGCGTACTCGCTGCCCCGAACGCCGCGCCGCTGGCGCACGTCCATCACGAGTCGCACATCGGCCTTGCGCAACGCGTCGAGGAGCGAATCGAGCGTCCAGCCGTACACGCCGATCGTCACGACGCGGTTCACGCGATCCACTTGGCGATCTCGCCGCCCGACTCGAGGCCGGAGAAGTCGCCGTCGTCGCGCATCCGCTTCGCCGCATCTGCCATGGCG
>DASTHC010000141.1:0-2020 GCA_035718485.1 Gaiellaceae bacterium | reverse complement strand
GAGCGGATGCTCGCGTGCTACCGATCGATCGGCGACGCGCGAAGCGAGGGCCGCACGCTCACGATGCTGTCCGCCCTCCAGATGTGTCCGATGAGCGTCGTCGACGCGGAGCCCGCAGGCGTTGCGGCGGTCGAGCTGCTCGAGACGCTGCCCGCGGGACCCGAGCTCGCGGAGGCGTACGCCAACCTCGCTGCGATCGCGATGAACCGTGAAGACCTGGAGACGACGCGCCTCTGGGGCCGGCGGGCGGTCGAGCTGTCCGAGCGACATGGCGACCGCGCGACGCTCGCGCACGCACTCAACTCGCTCGGAATGGTTGAGTTCCTCCGCTTCGGCCCAGAGCACCGGCGCGACGTGGAGCTGAGCCTCACGATTGCGCTCGACGCCGGGCTCGAGATCCACGTCCTCCGTGCGTATTCGAACATGGCGTGGGCCGCGTGGCGGCATCGCGATTACGCCCTCGCCGAGCGCTACCTCGTGGCGGGGCTTGCGCGTTGCAGCGCACCGGACTACGACCTCTGGCGCCTGCAGCACTGCGCCCAACTCGCATGCGTTCGTCTCGAGCAGGATCGCTGGGACGAGGCGGTCGAATCCGCCAGGCTCGCGATCGCGGATCCGCGGAGCTCCCCGCTCCCGCGCATCCTCGGCCAGGTGGTGATCGGGCTCGTACGTGCCAGGCGTGGGGACCCGCACGCTCGGCCGCTCCTCGACGATGCGGCGGCGCTGGCGAAGGGGAGCGGCGAGCTCCAGCGGATCGGCCCGGCAGCGGCGGCCCGCGCGGAGGCGGCGTGGCTCGCCCGCGACCCCGAGGGCGTCGACGACGCCACGTCGCAGGCGCTCGCCCTCGCCCGGGAGCGCGGCGCGTCCTGGTTCGTCGGGCATCTCCTCCTCTGGCGGCATCGCGCCGGCCTCGACGAGTCGCTCGACGACGTCGTTCCGGCGCCGTACGCGAACGAGTTCGCGGGCCGGCATCAGGAGGCGGCGCAGGCGTGGGACGAGGTGGGTTGCGGGTACGAGGCTGCGCTCGCACTCGCGTTCGCCGACGGCGAGGCCGAGCTCCGTAACGCGCACGAGCGCCTGGTCGCGCTCGGCGCACGACCGGCGTCCGACTTCGTCGCGCGCCGACTGCGCGAGCGCGGCGTCCGCGGGGTCCCGCGCGGTCCGCGGCCGCGCACCCGGCGGAACCCCGCGCAGCTGACCGACCGCGAGCTCGACGTCCTCCGGCTGCTCGGCGACGGCCTGCGGAACTCCGAGATCGCGAGTCGCCTGGTGCTTTCGACGCGGACAGTCGACCACCACGTCTCGGCTGTTCTGCGCAAGCTCTCGGCGGATCACCGCGGGGAGGCCGTGGCAGAAGCGCGGCGGCGCGGCGTGTTGCCCTAGGCGATACCCTCACCGCAGAGAGCAAGGAGGGAAGATGACGCAGCTTGCGCAGGCACCGGACGAGGTCCGCGGCGACGTCGCACGGATCACGCACTGGATCGGTGGAAAGCGGGTCGAGGGGACGTCGGGCCGAAGCGGGCCGGTCTTCAACCCGGCCACCGGAGAGCAGACGGCCGAGGTCGACTTCGCGTCCGTGGAGGAGATCGACCAGGCGGTCCAGACCGCGAAGGAGGCATTCCCGGCCTGGCGCGCGCTCTCGCTGTCGCGGCGCACCGAGCTCTACTTCCGGATCCGCAAACTCGTCGACGAGCACCGCGGGGACATCGCGAAGCTGCTCACGGCGGAGCACGGCAAGGTGCTCTCCGACGCGAAGGGCGAGGTCGCGCGCGGGCTCGAGGTGATCGAGTACTGCTGCGGGATGTCCGAGCTCCTGAAAGGCGACTTCTCGGAGCAGGCGTCGTCCGGCATCGACGTCTACTCGATCCGCCAGCCGCTTGGCGTCGCCGCCGGCATCACGCCGTTCAACTTCCCCGCGATGGTGCCCATGTGGATGTGGGCGCCCGCGCTCGCGTGCGGCAACACGTTCGTGCTGAAGCCGTCGGAAAAGGATCCGTCGGCGTCGATGTACATGGCCGAG